>JBGPHH010000185.1:0-8372 GCA_041484265.1 Vicinamibacteria bacterium | reverse complement strand
CGGCCTTCGCCGTCTTCCGCAGGTTCTCAACGAGCGCCTGCGGATGCACCTTTTCCTGGATGTAAATCGGAACCACCGGCACCTCGAGGGCCGCAGCGTCCTGCTCGTCCTTGCCCTTCCAGACGAGCTGCGGATCGAGCGACGGATCGCGCGGATAGAGCATCGCCTTGGGCGCCTTCTCGTCCTCGGCGACGAAGTCGCGCAGCTCCTCGGTCGGGATATTGACCCGCGTGTCCTTCTTGTGGCGGATCGACATGATCTCGGTCGGCGTCTTTGGTCTCTTGGCCATCAGCTGCGATACTTCTCGATCGGGGTTGACGAATCTCTCACGAAGCGCTTAGTATCCTTGGTGGAGGCTTTGGGGCGGCGACGCTTCATTGCCTTTTCTATTTTTGGCCGCCCTGGACCTTGTCTTCCCACCCGCGAAGGTCGTCTATCGGGGCAAAACTCCAGACTACAAAGTTCGGGGTCCCGAGTATCTCTCTCACCGTTCGGTAGCGAAGAGCTGCAACCTGGTCGGCAAAAGGCCGCAGTTCCTCCCTGGCCGGAGCGTCCAACGTCCCGGATAGTCTGAATCCCCAGGCAGTGACGTACGCGATGAGATCAGCGACCTGGGTCAGCGTCGTCAAGTCGCTGTGAACGAAAAATGGCTGCGGCACCACTTGCCTGGCCCGAAGTTTCCCTCGTGCGGTATTGAGGAAATACTCTTCCATCTGCTGGAGCAAGATCTTGCTCTGCGTCTTTTCAAGCTCATCGAGAAAACGACGACGCCTTGCACCGTCGGACCCCGATCCTCGAGAAAATAGAAGAACCGCTCGAACAGGAATGCGTAGTCCTTGCGTAGTACGCTGCGAGTCGGTCGAGGAGCGTCGCGCCTGACGATACTGGCAAACGCCTGGCAGTGGAAACGGGCGCACAAATCAAAGACTTCCCGCACGAAATCGAGTTTGGCCTGGGCCAGCGCCGTCAACTGTTGCCCGCCGACAGCCGCCCCATTTTCGAGGCTGCGCCTGGCAAGCGCTCTCCGCTCGTCCACCTGAATCGGTGGGCCCTGAGCCGCATGTCGAAAAACTTTTCGCTTGAGAAACTTCTTGCCCTTGACCTCCTCCTTCATCCGGCTGTAACGAAGTCCGAAGCAGCGCTCCTCGGCGTCCTTGATGGCCTCGATCAAGTTCCACAGATCGCGATCCTCGACGCTGATCCCGGCCAGGACTTCATAGGGTGACGCCGTGAGGTCGTGTCCGCTCTCGTCGAGGAAGAGGAAGTACGCCACCTCTCAGTCCCTCACGTATCCTGCTCGGCTGACTGAAGCACCCAGGCGGCGCGCGGTTGGTCCGGCATCTGCTCCCACGTGCGTCCGTCCAGCTCTCGTCCGGTTCGCTTCTTGAACACACCTCCCCACTGCTTGAAGAAGAACGCCACTCCCACATCTCGACACTGATCTCGAATGTCGCTCACCCACGACGGATTCATCGGCCTGGCACGTGGGCCTGACTCTCCGCCCACAATCACCCAATCGATGTCCCGCAGGTCGAGGTTGGACAGCGGACCCAGGAGCGGTTCAAGCGACAAGAACTTCACGTGCGCGCGCGTGTCGCGCAGGTCGTCGATGCGGTACTGAAATCGAGCGTTCTCGACGCTGACCCCCATCCAGATGTGCGGCTGCCAGTCCAGCTGCGAGTCCAGACTGAGGAGCCTCTCCGAGCGCTTCGTCAGAATCTGATACTGGTGCTGATTCGCACGCTGCATGACCGCAAAGGCCTTCTGAATGAACTCAACCGGGACGTCCACGTGAAACATGTCGCTCATCGAGTTGACGAAAATGCGCTTCGATCGCTTCCACTGAAGGGGCAGATCGAGCATCTGTTCCTGGAGGGTGAGCTCAAACCCATTGGCGTAGTTGCGCTGACCCATGGCCTTCAGCCTCTTCGCCATCCGTTCCGCGTAGCAGTGTGCGCACCCGGGACTGACCTTCGTGCAGCCGGTCACCGGATTCCACGTCGCTTCCGTCCATTCGATCGGGGAGTGGCTTGCCATCACGCGACCTCGGTCGGCGTCTTTGGCGTCTTCTCCATCAACCCTACCTGACGGTCTGGTAGATTGCAGGCCGGTAGCGAGGAGCGGGAACAGGACGGCCGGTTTCTTGCGCCGCCTTGAGCCACACATCCTTCGCCGTTTCGACAGCCGCCAACGCCTCTTCGGGCGTCGCGCCAAACGCGGAGCATGCGTCCAAGTCCGGGATATCCGCGATGTAGCCGCCATCCTCGTCGCTGTAGAAGATGTTGATGTGGTAATCGCTCACGCCTCGTCCTCCAGTTCGAGATTGTACTGTTCCACCAGACGGAGCACCTGTCGAATCTGGTACGGCTTCGCTTGTCCACCCACGTCCTGAAGATTGACCAGCTGAGGAATCACCGGATGGCCATAGACGTGATGACTGCCGCTGACGCGCCGCAGCTGAAATCCGAAACCGGTCACAAGTGACTGCAGGTCGGCGAATGCGACGTTCTGTACGGCTCCTGCGACGAGCCGGGCGAGCAGCTTGCGCCGCTTCATCAGGTCACGCCTCCTGCATCGCCTTTGCGATGGCTGCCCGGATCGTGCGTTGCGCGTCCCACGGATCGGTCACTTCGACGAAAGCCCAGCGGCCGAAGCCGCCATGGTTGTTCACCGCCGGCACCCACAGCGTCCGCGCCGTCGTCACCTTCGCCGCCTTGTCCTTCCGCGCCTCGCCAGTGACCTCAACGATCAGATTCAGATCGCCAATGCGCGCGATGAAGTCGGGGTAGTACTGCTTCTCCTCGCCGTTCAACGTGTACGGAATGGTGAAGCCGAGGCTCTGGTTCTTTACATACCGCACGACTTCTGGCATCTCCTCGAGCGCCTGCGCCATCTTCTGCTCCCACGACCCGGTGTCGGCAACGACATGTGAGACGTGACATTTGGCAGGATCCGTTGGATACACCGCCTTGGTCGTGTCGAAGTCCACGTATCGAGTGGAGCCGACGACGTCGTAGGGACGCAGGATCGGCTTGAGTGCGGGCGTGCCGGACGCGCTCTCGACAATCGCCTTATAGATCCGGTCCGCCGCATCGTGCGCAAACTCGACCAGGAGCAGCAGCTGCGGGAAGGTGTTGTCCTTGCAGGTAACGCACTCCGCAAGCCAGCGCTTCGCAATCGCCAGCACCTGAGGAAACAGCCAGCCCTTCACGTCGGCATCGAAGCGATGGACCGACGGGCGATCGGTCTTCTGTTCGTTGTCCTGCCGGAAGTATTTCTCGAGCGTCAGTTTGGCGAGCAGGAACGCCACTTCATTGTCGCGGTGCCGCTTCAGGTCGTCGAGCGTGTGGATCGTCCGCTCGCCGACGATGGGCGCGTTCTCGGTCCTGGTCGGAATGTCCGCGGTCGAAAGGGAAAGTCTGGAATCGGCAGTGAACGTCGCAGACAGGTTCTCACTCGGCACGTCGTAGCGGTAGCCAAGCAGTCGCGGGAACGTGATCTCGCAGGCAATCCGATCCTCGAGTGCCCGCACGCGCGTCGGCATCGGGCCAGGCGTCGGATTCGGACTCGATCCAGAACACGGAATGAAAGAGAACGGCACGCCGTACACCTCGGCATACTCGGCATCGAAGAGTCCCTGAGTGTTCACGGCGTAACTCATGCGCCGCAGGCCACGACCGACCACCTGCTCACAGAGAAGCTGGGTGCCAAAGGCCCTCACGCCGAGAATGTGCGTCACCGTGTTGGCGTCCCAGCCTTCGGTCAGCATGGATACGGACACCACGCAGCGAACGCGCTCGCCGAGCTTTCCCGCCTTCCCAACGGTATTCATCACCTCGCGCAGGAGATCCTCGTCTCGCAGGTCGTCGGTGCTGCGGCCGGGAAACCTCGCGCGATATTCCGCTTTGAACTCCTCAATCTCGGCCGCGGCGATCTTCTTGAACTCGGGGCTCATGCCTTCGCCCGATTCGAGCTGCGTGGAGTCCACGAGGATCGTGTTCGGCCGCGCAGACCATCGGCCGTTCTCCTCGTTGCTGAAGAGGGCGAGGGCGCCCGGCACCACAACCTCGGCTCCATCCGCCAGGGGCTTGGTCCAGCCCGCCACGTAGTCGAACACCATCTTCGAGACGTTCGTGTTGTTGCAGACCACGACAAAGACCGGTGGCGTGAGTCCGCGGGCCATCGCATCGGCGTTCGATTGCCACCGCTCGAAGGACGCGCGGTAGTTGTCGTACAGGCTGTGCAGGGCGCCCTGCAGCTCGGCCGGAAGCTTCGGCTCGCCGCCGATGGCGCCGGTCTTCCTCCCCTTCTTCGGCAGGCCCTCGCGGATCCTGATCCACAGGTCGCGGTACGTCGGCTGCTCGCCGGTCATCGAGTTGTCGGCCACGGGCACGCGCGGGACCTTGACGATGCCCGCTTCGATCGCGTCCACGAGGGAGAAGTCCGAGACCACCCACGGAAAGAGCGTCCCTTCGGGATAACCGGAACCCTGCAGGAAGAAGGGCGTGGCGGACAAATCGTAGATGGTCTTCACGCCGACCTTGTTCTTCACGGCTTCGAGGCCGGACAGCCACACGCGCGCGTCCTCGTCGCGTTTCGCCGCCTCCTGGCGATCCTCCCCGCTCAGCGTCTCCACCTCGGCGTCAGGGCGGCGACGGTAGCAGTGATGCGCTTCGTCGTTGATGACGACGATGTTCTTCTTGCCGCCGAGGTCACGGCATACACGACGCACCACCTGATCGGGAGTCTCCTGGAATGGACTGGGCTCGCCTTTCGTGAGGATCGACTTCGTGAGCCTGGCTGCGTCGCCGCGCTCGTGAGCGAGGAAGCCGTGGTAGTTCGAGATCACGATGCGCGCCTGCGCGAGCCGCTCCAGCAGGTCCGACGGAAGGATGTCGCGCTGGCGGTAGTAGTTGTCCGGATCGGTCGGCAGCAGCACGCGGAGGCGGTCACGAATCGTGATGCCGGGCGTGACGATCAGAAATGCGTCCGAGAAGCGCGCATCCTGGCGGTCCTCGAGCTTGTTGAGCGCCTGCCACGCGATGAGCATCGCCATCACGACCGTCTTGCCGGATCCGGTCGCCATCTTCAGCGCCATGCGCGGCAGCCCGGGATTCGACGTGTCGTTCGCCGTGCGCAAGTCGTTTTCGATCCAGGCGTCGCCGTACTTTCGCGCGACTTCGGCAATGTAGATAGCCGTCTCGACGGCTTCGATCTGGCAGAAGAACAGGGGCTTGTCGCGCTCTTCGCGTGTCCAGTACGACAGCAGGCGCGACGTCACGCCGGTGACGCCGACGTATCCGCCCTTACGCCACGCGCCCACGCGCTGGCGGATGCGGTCCACGACCGGGTTCGACTCGATCCGGTCCTTGGTCCACTCGGTGTCGAACTGCAGCTGCTTGCCCTTCTTCTTCGCGCGGGGAATCGGGACGAAATGCGAGCTGGGCCGGCGGCCGGTCGCAATCTCGTTCGTGATGCCTTCGTCGTCGAACCTGAAGTGGCGCGTCGGCTCGAGGAACGGCGAGTTGAGGATCGGGTTCTCGATGATCGCGGACATGTACGGTCAAGAGGACTATACCGTCGTCGGCGGCCTTCAAGGTCGCAATTTGCGACGTTGAATCAGAAGGGCAGGAGCAGTCGCTCAGAACCTGGTGATGGGAACTCCAGACTTGCAGAGAGGACAATCCGCGGCTTTGTAGTTGGCTGGCGCTTTGTACTCAGCAAGCGCGATGTTGGGCACACCCGGACCGCTGACGGCTTCCAGCCGATCGTAGATTTCCGCGGTCGCGAGAACGGTGGCCCCCGCTTCCTGCAGCAGCCCTGCGCAACGTGAGAAGGTTTCCCCCGTATTTCGCACGTCGTCGGCCAGCAGCACGCGCTTGTTGCGCACTTCGTGAGCGTAGAAGGGACGTAACGTGAAACCACCGGAGGGGTCGTAGTTCAAGGGCGCAAAACTGCAAGGCGGATGCGTCAGGCTGCGCTTGCCGTCGAGCAACCCGGCGATCGTATGTGCCAAGAGCGCGCCGCCCGTCACCGGTCCAGCCACCACCTCAGTACCTTGGACCAACTCGGGAGGGAGCACGTCAATAAGGTCCTGCGCAAAGCGCCAAATCGTCGACGGATGGCGGAACAGCTGATGCGCGTTCAAGTACACGCGCCCGTGGTAACCGTTCCCATAATCGAAGTGCCCGTTGAGCATCAGCACCTCGGACTGCTGGAGATCCCTCAGGGCCTTCGCACGCAGATCGTTTCGCCGATCGAGAGTGAGCATTCAAGAACTCCGTCAGTCTCAAGTGTGAAGTCTCAAGTCTGCGCCTGACCTCAGACTTCAGACTTGAGACTTGAGACTTGCCAATTCACGTCTTCATTCGCGTAGACCACCCGTCCTCCGACGATCGTGGCGGCGACACCGCCTTTGAGCCGCCAGCCATCGAACGGGGTGTTCTTCGACTTCGATCGCATGCGCTCCACCGACACCGTCACCGGCAGGTCAGGCGCGAGGATGGTGATATCGGCCGGCGTGCCCTCGGCGAGCGAGCCACCCGCCACCTTCAGGATCCGCGCAGGGTTGACCGACATCAGCTCGACGAGCCTCGGGAGCGTCACGACGCCGGGATGCACGAGACGATCGAAACAGAGCGACACGGCCGTCTCGAGACCGGTGATGCCAAACGGCGCGTGATCGAACTCGACGCGCTTCTCGTCGTAGTGGTGCGGCGCATGGTCGGTCGCAATCACGTCCACCGACCCGTCGGCCAGGCCGGCCAGCATGGCGTCTCGGTCGGCTGTCTCGCGCAGCGGCGGATTCATCTTGACATTCGTGTCGTACGGAATCGGCGCCGTCAACATCTCGTCGGTCAGGACGAAATGGTGCGGCGTGACCTCACAGGTGACGTGGACGCCCCTCGCCTTGCCGTCGCGAACCGCGTCGAGCGTCTGCCGCGCGCTCATATGCGCAATGTGAACGGCGCCGCCGGTCAGCGCCGCCAGCGCGATGTCGCGCAGCGCCATGATCGACTCAGCCTCGCCCGGAATGCCCCGGAGGCCCAGCGTCGACGCGTAAAAACCCTCATGGGCGACGCCGTCGCCCTTGAGGGTCTGTTCCTCGCAGTGTTCGATGATCGGCATGCCGACCATCCCCGCGTATTCGAGCGCGCGCCGCATCAGCAGGGCCGTCGCCACAGGCCGCCCGTCATCGGTAATGGCGACGCAGCCGGCCTGCTTCAGCTCGGCGATGTCGGCAAGCCGTTCGCCCTGCTGCCCGCGCGACACGGCGCCGATCGGATACACCCGCGCCAGGTTCGCTTCGGCGGCTTTCTTCAGAATGAACTCGGTGACGCCGGCGTTGTCGTTCACCGGACTCGTGTTTGGCATGCAGGCCACCGCCGTGAATCCACCCGCCACGGCCGCCGCCGTGCCCGTCGCCACGGTTTCCTTGTGCTCCTGGCCAGGCTCGCGCAGATGGACGTGCATGTCGATGAATCCTGGACAGACGACAAGTCCGGTCGGGAGCTCGACCACCTTCGTCCCCGAATCGACCGGTATGTCTCGACCGACCCGCGCGATACGGTCGCCGTCAATCAGCACGTCGAACGCCCCGTCACGACCATTGGCCGGATCCACGACGCGCCCGCCCTTAAGCAGCCACTTCATCTTCAACACCACCCGCCAACAGATACAGGACTGCCATGCGGACCGCGACGCCGTTGGACACTTGCTCGAGAATCACCGAGTACGGACCGTCCGCGACGTCCGACGCGATCTCGACACCGCGATTCATCGGACCCGGATGCATGATGATGACGTCCGGCTTGGCGAGCGCCACCCGCGCTTTGGTCATCCCGAACGTGGTGAAGTACTCGCGCACCGACGGAAAGAATGCCCCCTGCATGCGTTCCTGCTGAATCCGCAGCAGCATGATCACATCGGCGTCGGCCACCGCCTCGTCCACCGACGTCGACACGCGAACACCGAGCCGCTCGATCCCGACGGGCACAAGGGTCGACGGTCCGCACACACACAGCTGGGCGCCGAGCTTTGTCAGGAGCAGCGCGTTCGATCGCAGCACGCGGCTGTGCAGCAGATCGCCGACGATGGTCACCTTGAGGCCGTCGAGGCGGTGTTTGTGCTCGCGGATGGTGAACGCGTCGAGCAGGGCCTGCGTCGGATGCTCGTGCATGCCGTCGCCGGCGTTGATGATCCGCGACTTGCAGATGCGCGACAGCAGATGCGCCGCGCCAGAGGACGCGTGGCGGAGAACGATCATGTCGGGCTGCATCGCCTCGATGTTCAACGCCGTGTCGGCGAGCGTCTCGCCCTTCAGCACGCTCGACTGCGCGACGGCGATGTTCAGCGTGTCGGCGCTGAGGCGT
>JBGPHH010000184.1:0-8422 GCA_041484265.1 Vicinamibacteria bacterium | reverse complement strand
GTTGGCGTACTCGGATCGGTTGAGGCGATGGACCGACGGGTGGCCGGGATCCGGACGCTTCGCCGCGGCGCGATCGAGACTGCTCTCGAGCGAGGTGACGAGCGCCGCGCGCGTCGCCTCGTCTGGCTGAGCCACCCCCTGCGGCGGCATGACACCGACGCGCAGCTTCCGAACGACTTTCTCCCACGTCTGCGGCGCGGCGCCGACGGCGAGCGGATCCAACGCATCAAGCGCCAGGCCGCCACTCTTCAGGCGATCGTTGTGACAGCTGGTGCAGTACTTGGCGAGAACGGCTCGGTCGCTCGCGGCCCCGCGAGCTGCGGCCGGCGCGGGGCCCTGGGCAGGTGCCGCCTGCGGGACGGACCAGGCGGCGGCTGCCGTCCACAACGCCGTCGTCAGTGTCAGGACCGAGACATGTCTCATGCAGGCGTACCGAGGCAAGTGTAGTGATAGCCCATGCCAACTGGGAAGTCCTGAATGCTGGGTGATCGATCGGTGAGGATTGGCTGACAGTCCCGCCGGAGGGGGATCCCGGGCAAAAACCGGGTGGTAGAATCGCGCAGCATGGAGGGCGCGAGTCCACGGTCCGGCGTGGAGTACCGCTTCGGGCCGTTTCGGATCGATTTATCTTCGCTACGCCTCCTGCGGGGCGACGAGCCCATACCGATCGCCCCCAAGGCCTTCGATACGCTCCTCGTGCTCGTCGAGCAGCGCGACCGCCTCCTGCTCAAAGACGAGCTGCTGCACGCCGTGTGGGCGGACGCCTTTGTCTCGGAAGACAGCCTGACGCAGAACATCACCGCCCTTCGCCGCGCGCTTGGCGACGACCCGGCCAATCCCCAGTTCATTGCGACAATTCCGCGCCGCGGATACCGATTCGTGGCGCCGGTGACCGAACACCTTCGGGAGGAGCCGAGCGCAGCCAGTCGAGGATCGGCTCCTACATATAAGGTAGAGGCCGCCACGTCAGCGCTGGCACGCCGAGGCCGCCTGCTCGTCGGCGTCCCACTCGCCGTCGTCGTTGCCCTGGCCCTCGTCGCGGTGGCCCGGTGGACTGCCGCGCCGGCCGCCACGCGATCGTCGCCGCTCCGCCTCAACGTGGACGCGCCCCCGGGCACGCGACTGCTATCCGCCATCGTGTCGCCAGACGGTCGTGAACTGGCTCTTGTGGCGGAAGACATGCGGTCGCGGGCCGTGCGCCTCTGGGTGCGACCGCTCGACGCCGGCGTGGCCAAAGTGCTCGATGGTACCGACGGCGCCGCGCACCCGTTCTGGTCGCCCGACAGCCAGTCGATTGCCTTCTTCGCAAACCGGACGCTGAAGCGCATCGGCGCAACCGGAGGCGCGGTCCAGACCATCGCGCCGATCATCGGACTGACGGCCTCCGGGGGCACGTGGGGATCGAACGACGCCATTCTGTTTGCGCATTTCCGATCGGGCGTGAACATGGTGCCGGCGACCGGAGGCGAGCCGAGGGCGGTGACCACACTCGACGCGCAGGCAGGCGAGGCCGCGCACCGCTGGCCGTCCTTCCTACCCGACGGCCGGCATTTCCTGTATTCCGTGGTGGCGGCGTCGCCCGCCCGCACGGGCACGTACGTGGCCTCGCTCGATTCGCCGATCGGGACGCGCCTTCTCGCTGACGCCGGCGCGATGTATGCGCCGCCCGGCTACCTCGTATTCGTGCGCGAGCGCGCGCTGATGGCGCAGCCCTTCGATCCACGCGCGTTCAGGGTCACGGGACAGCCGGTCGTGCTGGCTGGAGAAGTGACCGAGCCGGTCGTCACCAACTCGGCCGCCATCTCCGCTTCGTCCTGCGGACTCCTGACCTACACCGCGGTCACGAGTGATGCAGCCAGCCGGAGAATGCGTCTCATCTGGTTCAACCGCGCCGGCCAACAGCTCGGCGAAGTGAAAGCGCCGACGAGTCTGCTCAATCCCACGCTCTCGCCCGACGGCCGGCGCCTGCTGGCGGGCAGCGGCGCCGACGTGTGGCTGATCGACCTCGACCGCCGCGTCTCGACGCGCATCGTGGCCGGCAACACGCCTCTGCTCTCTCCAGACGGCGATCAGATTGCCTTCACCTCGAGCGGCGAGGGCGGCACGGTCGACATTTACCTGCGGCCGCTCGCGGGCGGGGCCGACGACCGGCTGCTCCTCCGCTCGCGCGAGCACAAGATCGTTAACGACTGGACGCGTGACGGGCGCTACCTGATCTACTCGATCACCAACGCTCGCACCGGCGTTGACCTCTGGGCAGTGCCAACCTCAGGCCCCCCCACACCGTTCCCGCTGGTCGTCACGCCGTCGAGCGAGTTCGAGGCCCAGGTGTCGCCCGACGGCCGGTGGCTGGCGTATGCCTCGGATGAATCGGGCGTGTGGGAAGTCTACGTGCAGGCGTTCCCGGGCGGCGGCGGCAAGCTCGCGGTGTCCACCGGCGGCGGATCGGAACCGCAGTGGCGCCGTGACGGTCGCGAGCTCTATTACCTGAGCGCCGACCTCACGCTGCAGGCCGTCGAGATCCTTCCTGGCCCGCAGCTTCAAATCAAGCGCGCCGTCGCACTCTTTCGCGCGCCCGTGCCTGCGTCGGAGCTCAACGCGCGGCGGAACCACTACACCGTCAGCGCCGACGGGCAGCGATTCCTGATGAATACCGGCGACACCGCCGAAGAATCGGTGGCCGTGGTCGTGGGCTGGAACGCAGCGCTCGGCCGGTGACGGTCATTGCGGTCTTCATTGGTGGTAGCTGAGTTCTCCTGCACAGCGATCGCTGCGCTGGCGGAAGGGTTCGAACCGGACGCCCACAGTTCCGGCGCCCTACGCGGGTGGCGGCTCCGATGCCGCTCAGCCGCCTGCCCGGATCTGCGGCTACTACGCGCTCACAAGACCCGGTCTACACGATAAAAGACAACGTCGTCTATGGCGCACTGCCGAGAATGAGCGGCAGGCCGTTCTTGCCGCTGCCGACCACCACCACCTTCGCGTTCGGGCTCTTCGCCAGCTCCAGCGTGGCTTCGATGCCTTTCCACTCGAGCAGCTTGTCGGAGATGCCTTGCGTGACGATCGACTGGAAGTCGGCGATGCCGCGCGCCTCGATGCGCTTGCGTTCCGCTTCCTGACGCTCCTTCGACAGCACGAACTCCATCTTCTGTGATTCCTGCTCTGACTGCTGCTTCGCTTCAATCGACGACTTGAGCGTCGGCGGGAGCTGCAGGTCGCGCAGCAGCACTTTCTCGACGACGATGCCTCGCGGCGCGAAGGCTTCCGACACCCGCGTGAACATTTCCTCCTGCACACGCTCGCGCGCCGTCGAATAAAGGTCCGACGCCTTGTGCCCCGACGTCACCGCACGAATCGTTGACCGAAACGTCGGCTCGATGAGCGTCTCAGGATAGCTGACCCCGATCGTCTGGTAGAGCGTCGCCGCCTGGCCGGCGGACAACTTGTAGAGCAGAGAGACTTCCAACTGGAAGATGAGCCCTTCTTCCGACGGCGTCGAGCTCACCTCTTTGATCTCCTGGGTCTGAATCGACAGCTTCTGGACGCCATACCACGGCAGGACCAGGTTGAGTCCCTCCGACAGCGTGGTCCCCGTGACCTTGCTGAAGCGTGTGACGACCCCGACACTGCCTGTCGGAACGATTGAAACAGAGCATGCGCCCAGCACGACGATGAATACGACCGCCACTATCAACAGGGCGCTCGAGGCGCCGACCTGCGGACGAGCGTTGAATTGATCAGGCATAACCATCCTCATTTGTTCTTCCCTTCGGTGGAGCGTCGAGTCTACCTCGTGATCAGCGACTCCCCATTTGAATGGTATATTTATGCCATGAAGACCACCATCGACAAGGCAGGACGCGTGGTGATTCCGGCGTCCATCAGGGATCAGGCCGGCCTGTCGGCAGGCTCGGAGCTGGAGGTGACGGCCGACGAGCTGGGCGTCCGGCTGGAGCGCGTCGCCGCTGGTCCGCGGCTCGTCAAGGTGGGCCGGCGGCTTGTCGCGCGCCCCACCGTCGCCGCGGAACACCGGCCGGCCATTGACATCGCCGCACTTGTGGAGGAAGAGCGGAACCGATGGCCGTAACAGTCTTTCTCGACACGAGCGTTCTGCTCGCCGGCCTGGTGGATTTCGGTCCGCAGAGCGCCCCGGCCCAGTCGCTCCTGCACGCAGTCGCAGAGAAGCGGGTTGAAGGACCGGCGACGGCCTGGCATTGCTGCCTCGAGTTCTTTTCTGTCGCGACCCGCCTGCCCCCCGAGTTCCGGGTCACACCGTCGGACGCCGCTGTACTCCTGCAGGAGGAAGTGTTTTCGAGAATGGCGGTTCACGACCTGCCCCCAGCCGGCCGGCTGCCCATGCTGCAAGTGGCGGCGCGCGACGCGACGGCCGGCGGCCGTATTTACGACGCCCACATCGCCGAGGTCGCGCGCGCCGTGTCTGCTGAAGTCGTGGTCACCGATAACCGGCGCCACTTTCTCTCGGCGCTGCGCTACGGGATGCGAGTCGAGACACCAACGGAGTTCCTGGCCGGCCTGAAGGGGAAACGATAGCGCCGGCCGTCGTATGATTCCTGGATAGGCCGGGCCTGACCCGGCGGAGGAATCTCCGACATGTTTCGTCGACTCCCCGCACATCTGCTCGTCACCATCTCGTGCCTGCTCGTCGCGTCGATTGCCGCCGCGCAGCAACGCGGCCCGATGCCCGATCCCCTCGTTCGAGAAGGCGTGACGGTGAAGCTGGGCGATCACACCTACGCCATCCCCGACGGCAACGGCGAGACCGTGCTGCGTGAAGTGGCCAAGGTCAGCAAGAACACCGAGCTCTACATCGCCTCCACGCATTTCCACGCCGAACACACGACCGGCTACGTGGCGTTTCCTGCCAGCGCGAAGTACATCAATTCCACTGGTCAGGAAGCCGAGTTCGCTCAAGCGGGCGTACAGCAGATCCAGGCCTTCTCCCGCATGTCGCCGGCAACAGCCGAGATTCTGAAGGATGCGGCCTGGCGCGAAGCCGACATCACGTTCGATCGCTTGAGTCCTGAGGCCTGAGCCAACTAATTTCTCGGAACCGCTTTGCCCCACACTTCGATGTGGCCGACGTTGACCCAGCCGCCGGACCCGTGGCCGGTGCCCGGCATCAGATCGGCGAAGCCCACTTCATCGACCTTGCTCAGATCCGGATTCTCGATCCACGAAGCGGCGTCGCCCACCGGCCCGTAGATGCCGGTCGTGACCACGCGCTCGATGTCCAGCTTGACCCACCGCAGTCCATACAGCGCAAACTCGCTCAGGAGAAACGTGGTGGTATTCGAGTCGGCGTGATCACCAATCAGCCAGGTGCCGTCGGCGAGCCTGACCACCGGCCGCACCACGTGGAACGCGGAGGCGCGGGTCACCCAGCGGATCTTGGCCAGGCCCGAGAGGTCGACGAAGTTGTTCTTGTCCCTCAACGTGGCGGCAACCGGCCCGGTGGAGAGTCCGCTCCACAGATTGATGGGTGTGGTTCCGGTCGCGGCTCCGGAGATCGTCAAGTCCTTCGCGCCCGGCCCGTAGACTTTGAGTTCCAGATTTGAACTGGAGACGTTTGCAGGTGTGATCGGTGTCTGGCCAGCGGCGCCCGCTTCGCGCTGGAAGTCTTCTTTCATGACGAGCACGGGCTGGCTCACCACCCCGCGGCCGCCACCCCTCGCCGCCTGACCCGGCGCCTGGGCCTGACCCTGACCGCGGCCTTGGCCTCGCGCCGGTGCCGGCTGTTGTCCTTGCGCCGGCTGCGGGGCCGGTTGCTGCGCGAACGCGCTGCATGCAAAGCCCACGAGCACGATCGATCGCACGGCAGATTTCATCAAGCTTGGTGACATGAGGGCCTCTCCTTTTTCAAAGGCAAGGCAAGAATATACGCCAACGCCCTATAAAGAGTGTAAGGAGACCGCGTTAGGAAGAAGAGTCCTGACGGAGAGCTCGACGGCGCTGGGCGCGGACGGCGAGGCTGGCCACGGTGGCAAACACCGCAAAGGGTGCGATCAACAGGACCACGATCCCGCTCCTCAGGGCGGCAATCATCTGCTGCCCCTCAGGCGACTGCAGCGCTCGGCGGCACATGGCACACTGCGCGGAGACCGGCGTCGCCTCGAGCACCACGAACAGGGCCAGCGCGATCGTCACGACGAGCGATCGCCTCATCGTCGTCCGCTCTCGATCACCATCTGATGGATGCGAGCCGCATCGGGCGCGATGAGGATGTAGAGAACGGTCGCCGTCACCAACAGTCCAACGATGACGGTCAACACAATGCCGGCGCGCTCGAAGCGCAGATGCATGAAATTGGCGCCGATGATCGAGGCTTTCGTGAGCATCGCCGCCACCATGAACACCACGAACGCCAGGCGCGGGATCGATGCCGTGTCGGCCCAGATCATGACGACCGTGAACACGAGCAGGACGGCCCAGGTTATCCAATAGACACGCATCGGCACCCACCTACAGCAGATAGAACAACGTGAAGATGAACACCCACACCAGATCCACGAAGTGCCAGTAGAGACCCGCCATCTCGACACCGTCGGGCGTTGACCATCCTTTGGCCGAACGGATGGCAGTCGTCACGAGGATGCTGACACCGGTCAGCACGTGCGTCCCGTGGAAACCGGTCAGCAGTAAGAAATACGCGCCAAACGATGCGTCGCCCCACGGGTTCGCGTTCAGCCGCGCCCCTTCCTCAATCAAGTGTCGCCACTCGTACGCCTGCATCCCCAGAAACGCCGCGCCGCCAAGCGCAGTGAGCATGATGAAACGCAGCGCGAGGGGCCGCTTCCCTGCTCGCGCTGCGTCCACGGCGCTGGCCATCGTCGCACTGCTCGTGATGAGGACGAAGGTCATCGCCGCGATGTACGGAAGGCTGAAGACGGTAGATTGATCGGGCCAGTGGAGGGCGAGGATGCGGGCATAGCCGTACGCGCCGAGGAAGCCGGCAAACAGGAGTCCGTCGGTGACGATGAACCACCACATCATCACCTTGCGCCAGCCGGCGTCGAAGGGACATGTACCGCCGCTCCAGCGATCGATTGCGGTCGTTTGCGTCATCACCACCTGTAGTGTCCGCCTTCAGGCGGACTCTCATGAATCGATTCCTAGTACAGCGACACGAGCGCGAACAGGACGAGCCACACCGCCCCGAGGTAGTGCCAGAACGTCCGGCAGAGCTCCATGCGCGCCGCCCAGGCGGGCACGTCGCTCGCGCCCGACGGCGTGGCCAGAGCGCCCCACGTCAGCACCGCAAGCGCCGCGATCACGTGCAACGCATGCGCGCCGGTGATCACAAAAAAGAACGACGCGTGCGGGCTCGTCGGTAGATAGACGCCCGCAGCCATCATCGCTCGCCATGCGACGAGCTGTCCGGCCAGAAAACCCAGGCCGCAGGAAAGCGCCGCCCCCATGGCGATTTCCGCCCGTTGCCAGCGCAGGCGAAGGCCACTGTGACTGGCGGCTTCAAGCGCCACGCTACTGGCAATAAGGATCAGGGTATTCAACCAGAGAATCGGCGGCAACGAGACATGTCGCCAGTCGCTGCCGCTTCGGCGAACGATGTACGCGCTGACAAAGGCCGCAAACAACATCGTCACGGTTGCGAGAAACATCCAGAGGCCAAGGCGCACCTGGTCTTCGCGCAAAGACTGGGTGCGAGGGTGCGGGGGTGCGAGGGTGCGAGGGTGCGCCGGTGCGAGGGTGCTGGTGTACATCGTCCTTCTCACGCGGTCACGGGAACGTTCCGTGCGGAGACGGTCTGCACGGCGAAGTCGCCTTCGGTTGTCTGCACGCCGTACTCATAGGCCCAGCGCTCGACGACTGGCGGCGTGGCAAAGTTGCCATGCGGCGGCGGCGACGCGACCGTCCACTCGAGCGTCGTGGCGTGCCAAGGGTTGGCCTGCGCGACCAGACCCTTGAACAAGCTCCAGACGAAATTGACCAGGAACAAGAGCTGGCCCGAGATCAGGACCATCGCGGCGATGCTGATCGCCAGGTTCTGGCCTCGCGTGTTGCGCAGGTAGTCGTACGCCGTGAACGCGTAATACCGGCGCGGCGCGCCCTGCAGGCCGAGAAAATGCTGCATAAAAAAGATGATGAAGAACGGCACGAAAGTGAACCAGAAATGGAGCTGGCCGAGCCCTTCATTCATCGTCTTTCCAAACATCTTCGGAAACCAGAAGTAGATCGCGGCAAACGTGGCCATCAGCGTGACGCCGCCGATCATCATGTGGAAATGCCCGACGACGAAGTACGTGTCGTGGAGCTGCATGTCGGCCGTCGCGTTCCCGAGAAAGAGGCCGCCAAAGCCGCCGCTGCCAAAGAGCGCGATGACGCCCAGCGCGAAGAGCATCGGCGTCCGCAACTCGAGCTTCGCTCCCCAAAGACTTGCCAGCAT
>JBGPHH010000183.1:0-8444 GCA_041484265.1 Vicinamibacteria bacterium | reverse complement strand
CAACGTGCTGGACGTCCTGGGACGGTTTCTGAACATGGGCGTCGAGGCCTATCAGTTTGTGTCGGCGCTCAACTGCGTGCTCGCACAGCGGCTCGTGCGCACCATCTGCCACCACTGTCGGCGGCCCACGAAGGTGTCGCGCACGATGCTCGAGGAATCGGCCCTCGATCCTGCGCTCGAGACGACCCACACGTTCTACGAGGGCATCGGCTGCATCGAGTGCGGCGGCACCGGCTACAAGGGACGGACCGCCATCTGCGAGCTGCTGGACCTGAGCGATCGCATCCGCGAGATGATTCTCGAAAAGCGGTCGACCTCCGAGATCAAGAAGGCGGCGCGCGAAGAGGGCATGCGGTTCCTTCGCGAATCGGCCGTCGAGCGCGTGATGCAGGGCGTCACGACCCTGCGCGAGATCAACAAGGTCACGTTCGTCGAATGAGCCTCCTGTCCTCCCTCCGAGACGCGCCCGCGCCGACCGTCGCGGTCGAGATAGCCGCCACCCACGTGTCCGGCGCGGTCCTCGACTGGCGTGGCGGGGCGCCGGTCGTCGCGGCGCATGCGAGCGAGCCGATCGCGTCTGGCGCTCTGATATCTTCGCTGACCGCTGCCAACGTGCACGACCGTCCCGCCGTGGCGGGCGCGCTCGCCCGTGTCCTCAGCCAACTCGGCCGCCCTCACCGCATCGGCCTCATCGTGCCCGATCTCGTCGCCAAGGTCTCGATCGTCAAATTCGAACAGGTGCCCGCGCGCGCGCAGGATCTCGACCAGCTCATCCGGTGGCATGTGCGCAAGTCGGCGCCGTTTGCCATTGAAGACGCGCAGGTCGCGTACGTCGCCGGACAGCGCGCCCAGGACGGACAGGAGTTCATCGTCTCGCTGGCGCGGCGCGACATCGTGCAAGAGTACGAGGGGCTGGCGGCCGAGGCCGGCGCACATGCTGGCGTCATCGATCTTGCGACCTTCAACGTGATCAACGCCGTATTGGCCGGGTCGCCGCCGGTCGCGTCGACGGGCGACTGGCTGCTCGTCCATATGGCGCCGGACTACGCGACGATCGTGATTGTCAGGGGCCCGCACCTGATGTCTTTCCGCACTCGCGCGGCCGACACCGACGGGACTCTCGGCGACCTGGTGCACCAGACCGTGATGTATTACGAAGACCGCCTGAAGGGCGCTGGATTCACTCGTGTGGTCCTCGCCGGCGGCGCAGGCGATCCCGATTCTGTGGACGACGTCCGGCGCAGCCTCGAGGCACGTCTGGCCACGACGGTCGTGACCGTCGATCCGCGTTCGGCAGCGGCCCTGACGGATCGCATTTCGGCCGGACCGGCGCTCCTAGACACACTCACACCGCTTGTCGGGCTTCTGCTGCGGGGACGGGAGAAGGTCGCGTGATTAGAAACAACCTGGCCACGAGGCCCTTCTATAACGAGCGCGGACTCAACACGTGGCTGCTCGCTATCGCGCTGGCGACGGCGGGCGCCACCGCGTTCAACGTGGTGTGGGTCGCTCGCTATACGCGTAACGACACGGCGCTCGCCGCCAAGGCCTCGGCCGATGAAGCCGACGCGGCCGAGGCCCGCGCCAAAGCGACGCGCGCGCTCGCAAGCGTGGACCCGCGCCAGATCGAGTACTCGACCGCCGAAGCACGGCAGGCCAACGATCTCATCGACCGGCGCACGTTCTCGTGGACCGGACTCTTCAACCAGTTCGAGACCACCTTGCCCGACAACGTACGAATTTCGGCGGTGCGGCCGAACCTCGATCCGAAACGCGGCGTCGTGCTCGCGATCAGTGTGGCCGCACGGGGCGTGGAGGACGTCGATCTGTTTATGCGACGGCTCGACGGCACGGGCGTCTTCGCCGACGTGCTCTCAACTGGCGAGCACTTCGACGAACAGGGACTGCTCTTGGCCGTGATCGAGACCAGATACGTACCCTCAGTGATCGCCGCCGGCGGCGGGAGAGGCGGGCGGCCATGACGTTGCTCAAGCGAATCTTCGTCGAAAAGCGATTGACGATCGTCCTTCTCGGTGTGGCAATCGCCGCCAACGCGGCCATGTACGGCTTCGTCGTTCGTCCGCTCGGCGTGAGATCGACCGGCGCTGCCCGCAGGGCCGAAGCGGCAAAGCTGGCGTTACAGGCGGCCGAGCGCGACCTGGCAGGCGCAAACGCGTTGGTGCGGGGCAAGATGCACGCGGACGAAGATCTGTCGACGTTTCACGACAAGGTCTTGCCAGCCAGTCTCCCGGAGGCACGGCAGATGACCTATGCGACGCTTCCCGCGCTGGCGCGTCGGACCAACGTGCGGTACGTGCAGAGTACAACCGACATCGATGTCAGTCTCAAGGGCCAGCGGATCGGGCATCTCAAGATTCAAATGGCGCTACAAGGCGAGTGGGAAGACGTGCGGCGATTCATCTATCAGCTCGAGGCGGCCCCTCCTTTTGTCATCATCGACGATGTGACGCTCGCTCAAACTGATTTGGACAAGCCGCTTATGCTGACGCTCGAACTATCGACGTACTACCGGTTGGGGGCCAATGGCGGATAAAGGCCGGCAGATTCTGCTCGGCGTGCTGGTCGGCGTCGCCGCGCTCGTCGTCTACCAGACCTGGCCGCGAACCTCTGCCGCTCCGACTCCTGCAGCCACCGGCAGCAGGGTAGAGGGCTCGAAGCGAGAACGGGTGACGCCGCAGTCGGCCGCTGCGCCCAGTGTCCATCTGGAGGCGCTTCAGGCGCCGCGGCCAAAGCCGATCTCTCTCGACCGGAACCTGTTTCGCTTCAAGCCCACGCCGGCGCCGACGCCACCGCCGGTGGTCAGAGCGCCGGTCTTGCCGGCGCCAGTGTCGACCGAGCTGCAGTCACCGCGATTGCCGCCGATTCCTTACAGGTTCCTCGGCGTTGTCGAAGCGCCGAATCGCTCGCTCGTCATCGCCGTATTGAGCGATGGCCGGACCACCCTGCACGGACGCGTGGGGGATCTCGTGGAGGGACGGTATCGCATTCTTCGCATCGGCCCGGATTCGATCGACATGGCGTACGCAGATGGACGTGGACGGCAGACGATCAGACTCACGGGATCGTGATGTTGACGATTTCAGAATGCAGAATGCAGATTGCAGATTTGAGGTTCCAGTGATCAGACGGTTGACTCGACCAGGGCTCCTGCTTCTTGCGGCGGTCGTCGTCGCGGGGTGCGCAACTGGCGCCGGCAGCGCCTTCAAACAAGGCGATGCCGCGACTCGGGCCGGTAATCTCGACGACGCCGTCGTGGCGTACCGTCGGGCGGTGCAAACCGAGCCCGATAACGCCGAATACCGCGTGGCGCTGCAGCGGTCGATGCTGGCCGCTTCGCGCGCGCATCTGGCCCGGGCCCAGCAGTTCGAGAGTCAGGATCAACTCGAAGCCGCCGTTGGCGAATACCGGGCGGCCTCCGAGTACGATCCCAGCAACCGGATGGCGCTGGGCAAGGTGGGGGCGCTCGAGCGGGCGGTCCGCGATCGGGCGGAGGCCGCCAGACCCAGGCCGGCGATTCAGGACGCGCGCGATCGCGCACGCGCCGCGACGGCGCCGCCCATCCTCAACCCCGCCTCCCGCGAGCCGCTCAATCTGCGCGGCTTCAACAACGTGAGCCGCAAGGATGTCCTGGCCTTTATCGCTATGGCGACCGGCATCAACATCACGTACGACCGCGATGTGACCGATGCGGCCACCACGATTCAGCTTGATGGCGTGACGCTCGAGCAGGCGCTCAACCAGATCATGGCGATGAACCAGCTCTCGTATAAGGTGATCAGCGAGCGCTCGATCTTCGTCTTTCAGGACTCGCCCCCCAAGCACCAGCAATACGACGAACAGGTCGTCCAGACATTTTATTTGTCACACGCCAATCCCACGGAGCTGTCGCAGGTCCTCAGCACGATCGTGCGTGTGCCCGGTATGGCCATCACGCCGCGAGTGGCCGTCAACACGACTACCAACACGATAACTGTCGCCGCGACGTCGCCGGTTATGCAGATCATTCAGAAGATCGTCGACCAGCACGACAAGCCGCGCGCCGAGATCGTGGTGGACGTGGAGATCCTCGAAGTCGATCGGTCTCGGGCGAAGAGCTACGGTCTGAATCTCTCCGAGTACGCCCTTGGCGCGGTCTTTTCACCAGATGTGTCACCGAGCGGCGCAACCACGACGACCGGGACCGGGACCACGGCGACCACCACCACCAGCCGATCGACGTCCCCCAGCGGGCTGACGTCGCCGCCGGCCATCGCCCTCGGCACGTTCGCCCGGGCCAGCACCGGAGATCTCTATCTCGCGATTCCGACCGCCATCGTGCGGTTTCTGGAGACCGACACCAATACGAAAGTGATGGCCAAACCGCAACTGCGGGGCGCCGAAGGCACGAAGATCTCCTTGAAACTCGGCCAGCAAATTCCTGTCGTGTCCACCAGCTACACACCCATTGCCACTGGGGGTGCGGGCGTCAATCCCCTCAGCTCTTATCAGTACAAGGACGTCGGCGTGAACGTCGACATGACGCCGCGTGTCTCCCTCGAGGGCGATATCGTGCTGGACATCTTTGTCGAAGATCTCGCGGTCGGCGCCGACAAAGCGGTCGCGGGAGTGACCGTGCCGTCTTTCGTGAACCGTTCCGTGACGTCGCGACTGCGGTTGCGCGACGGCGAATCAAACCTGCTGGCAGGGCTGCTCCAGCAGAGCGAGTCGCGCACGACCCAGGGGTTCCCGGGCACGCTGCATGTGCCGATTCTCAGGCACCTCTTTGGGGGGAACAGTACGACCAACGATCAGACCGAGATCGTGGTGCTGCTCACGCCGCACATCGTGCGCACCGGCGAGATCACAGAAGAGGATCTCAAACCGATCTTCATCGGGTCGCAACAGAATCTTGGCCTTGGCGGTCCGCCGCCGCTCATTGCCGCGCCTGAGCCGACCGACGCGACGCCAACTCCCGCCGCGCCAGCCCCTGGCACGGCGACCCCAACGCCGCCCACTCCGACCGGGACTGGCACCAGCTTGCTGCCAGGTCCCGGCGGCACCCTTGTCGCTGCGCCCGCAGGTTCATCTCCGGTGCCCGGCACGGTGCTCGTTACACCGGTACCGGCGACGCCGAGCGCCGGTGACCAGGCCGAACCGGCCACGACCTCGCCGGGATTTGGTATGGCGCAGGTCATCACATCGCCGCCGGGCACGGCCTTCCGTGTCGGGGGTGGGCCGTATACCGTGCCGCTGTCAATTGCCAACGCGACGCGGCTCTCGACGATCACACTGACGCTCATGTTCGACCCGACGAAGCTGCGAGTACGAGCCGTACAGGAAGGGAGCTTTATGCGGGCCGGCGCCACGACCACGACCTTTGGTCAGCAGGTCGACACCGCAGCTGGCCGCATTGACATCGCCGTGGCCCGCGCGTCCGACTCGACGGGTGCCTCCGGCACCGGGCTTCTGGGGGCAGTGCTCTTCGATGCGGTCGCCCCGGGCGCCGTGACGCTCCTTGTGAGTGGCACGGCCACCGGTCCGGGCGGCACACCCATGGGCCTCCAGTTTCGACCAGTGACGATCACCGTGCAACCATAGAGAAGTTAGAAGTGAAAAGGGCAAAGGGAAGAGTAGAGGGCGGTTACACCTTCGTCGAGCTGCTCGTGGTCTCGACGATCATCCTGATTCTGGCGTCGGCGATCATGCCGCTCGCCAGAGTGACAGCGACCCGCCAGCGAGAGTCGGAGTTGCGACGGACGTTACGTGAGATCCGGACGGCTATCGACAAGTACAAGGATGCTGCCGACGCGGGCCAGATTGGCTCCCTCGAGATTCAGGTGGGCAGTGAGGGCTATCCGCCCGACCTCGACACGCTCGTCGAGGGTGTCGTGGCTGCGAACGACGCCACAGGGCGCAAACTCAAGTTCCTGCGTCGCGTTCCCCTCGATCCGATGACCCACACAATGGATTGGGGTATGCGTTCGTATCAAGACGACCCGGACGCCACAAAGTGGGGCGGGCAGAACGTCTTCGACGTCTTCACGACGTCTGATGGAACGGCACTCGACGGTACAAAGTACAAAAGCTGGTGAATGAGTGATTGGGACATTGCGTAAGCGGGCGATGAGGAACGAGCGGGCGTCTCAGCCCGGCTTCACGTTGATTGAGTTGCTCGTGGTGCTTTCCCTCATTGTGATTCTGTCGACGATAGGGATGTCGCAGTACCGGACAGCCATCACCCATTCGCAGGAGGCCGTCTTGAAGGAGGATCTCTTCCGGATCAAGGACGCCATCGACCAGTACTACGCGGACAAGGGGCAGTATCCGGGCACGCTGGACGCGCTCGTCAGCGACGGCTACCTGAGGACCGTGCCGGTCGATCCGTTCACGAAGAGTGCTGACTCGTGGCAGACCGTGCCCTCTGAACCCGATCCCAATAATCCCACGGCGGCACCAGGTATCTACAGCGTGAGGAGTGGATCCGACCGGACGGCGATCGACGGCACCAAGTACGCCGATTGGTGAGGCCGGGACTTCGATGAACAGCCGCGATCAAGGGTATGCGATGGCCGCGTTGCTCGTGGCGATGAGCGTCATGGCCGTGATGATGACCGTCGCGATGCCGGTGTGGCAACAGCTGTCGCAACGCGAGAAGGAAGAGGAGCTCGTCTTCCGCGGGTTGCAGTACGCCCGTGCGATTGGCCTCTACGAACGGAAGTACGCGAACGCGCCGCCGCCGAGCATCGACGTCCTGGTCCAGCAGCATTTCCTGCGCAGGAAATATAAAGACCCGATCACGAACGACGACTTCGTGCCGATCACAACTGTTCAGGCCGCTGCGGCTTCGGCCACGGCACAGCCCGGGACAACCGGACGCGCCGGCGGCGCCGCGCAGCCACTCGCCCCGGCAACCGGCTCGCTCGCCTCCACTGGCGCGCAGGGCGGGGTTACCGGCGTCGCGAGCAAGAGCAAAGCCACGTCGATTCGCATTTATAACGGCCGCACGCACTACAACGAATGGGCCTTTGTCTACGCGCCGCCGACGCCAACGCCTGGCGCCGGTGGAGGGCCCGGCGCCGCCACGCCTGGTCAACGCGGTCAGCCGCAGCGCGGTCAACAAGGACAACCGCCGACCGGTCCCCTCGGCCCCGGCGGACCGACTCGTGGTGGAACCGGCCAGCGTGGGCCTGGCGGCCAGAATCCTGCCGGCGCGCGCGGTGGCGGATTCAGCAATCCATTTCAGGTGCCACCGATCGGCCGCTAGACGCGCTCACAAATCTCCCAGCGCGTCGTGGAACGCGCGTCGAACCCGTTGAAGTTCATCAGGTGAGGCTCCACCGCAGGCGCGGTTGGTGAGCAGAACGAAGTACCGATCGCGCTCCGGATCGATCCACAGCGACGTTCCCGTAAACCCGGTGTGCCCGAACGCGCTTGCCGACATCATCGTGCCGCAGGACGAAGTCACGAGCATCGTGTCCCATCCGAGCGCTCGAGAGCTTCCGGGCACGGTGCTCCTGGTTGTGAAGAGCGCCAGCGATTCCGGTGAAAATGGCGGGGGAGCGTTGCGACCGCCGCGCACCGCCCCGAGCGCTATGCGCGCAAAACGGCCAGCGGCCGGCGCCGTGCCGAAAAGACCCGCATGGCCTGCCGCGCCGCCGAGCGCTGCCGCGTACTGATCGTGTACCTCGCCGACGAGCGAGCGCCCTCGCCGCGGATCATCACCAAGTGGGAGCGTCGGCGCCGCGCGGCGCCGGACGGCCTCCGGCAGCTCGAACGTGAGCGCCTCATCGGTCGCGTCCGGCTTGAGTCGGGCGAACAGATCTGCGAGCGACCCTCCGCCGAGATCCGCCGCGAGGAACCCGAGCAGCACGAATCCCAGATCGCTATAGAGCGATTTAGCCCGCGGCGCGTACTCGAGCCGCAGGCGGCAGATCTCGTGCTCGAACTCGCGCCGGCCGCGCGGAGGCGCGTCGACGAGCCGCGCCGGGAGTCCGGACGCATGCTCGAGCAGGTCACGGACCGTGACCTGCTGGCGGTCGCCGCCGCGCCACTCCTCGAACAACGATTCAACCGCAGCACCAAGACTGACGCGCGCGGTGCGCACGAGGTCCATCAGGATGGTCGTGGTGGCGATGGGCTTTGTCAGGGAGGCAAGATCGAACGGGGTATCGAGCGCGGATTGAGGCGATCCGGGATCAAACGTCAGCGTGCCAAACGCGTCGCGCCACAGGGGGCCGGCGGCCCCGCCGACTTCGAGAGCCGCCGCAGGGAAGATGCGGTCGGCAATCGCGTGTTCGAGAACGCCCCGCGCTCGATCGAGCGGCCGCATTCAGGACCGCTTCATCCGACCTTGAGCAAGTCTTTCAACCGCCCTTCGACATCCTCGCCGATGGCTTCACGCACGAAATCGTGCGCGCGGCGGAGGCGCGAGAGCGCCTGCGGAT
>JBGPHH010000182.1:0-8449 GCA_041484265.1 Vicinamibacteria bacterium | reverse complement strand
CGGGGGACGCTGACCGAGCCCGGCCGCAACAGCCCGTTCCGCGACCGCTCGGTCGATGACAACCTCGACCTGTTCCGCCGCATGCGGGCCGGCGAATTCCCCAACGGCGCCCGCGTGCTGCGCGCCAAGATCGACATGACGTCGGGCAACATCAACCTGCGCGATCCGGTGCTCTACCGCATCCTGCACGCGACCCACCCACGCACCGGCACGACATGGTCGATCTACCCGAGCTACGATTTCGCTCACGGCCAGTCCGACGCCATCGAGGGCATCACCCATTCGATCTGCACGCTGGAGTTCGAGGATCATCGGCCGCTCTACGACTGGCTCGTGAACAACTTGTTCGCAGGTGATCGTCCACAGCAAATCGAATTCGCCAGGCTGAATCTGAACTACACGGTGATGAGCAAGCGCAAGCTACTGCAGCTCGTACAGCAGGGGCACGTCTCTGGATGGGACGATCCGCGGATGCCGACGATCAGCGGGTTGCGGCGGCGGGGGTGCACGCCCGAGTCGATCCGGGCCTTCTGTGGGCGGATTGGCGTGGCCAAGAAGGAAAACGTGATCGATGTCGCGCAGCTCGAACACAGCGTCCGGGAGGACCTCAACCGTCGTGCCCCCCGCGTGATGGCGGTCTTGCGGCCGCTCAAAGTCGTCTTGACCAATTATCCGGCCGGGAAAGTCGAAGACATGGACGTCGAGAACAACCCGGAGGATCCCGCTGCCGGCAAACGCAAGGTGCCGTTTTCGCGCGAGCTGTACATCGAGCGCGAGGACTTTCGCGAGGATCCGCCGAAGAAGTTCTTTCGGCTCTCACCCGGCAGGGAGGTGCGGCTGCGCAGCGCCTACTTCATCACGTGCGAGAGCGTCGTCAAGGACGCCACCGGCGAGATTGTCGAGCTGCGCTGCACGTACGATCCGGCGACGCGAGGAGGAGATTCGCCCGATAAACGGCGAGTGAAGGCGACGCTGCACTGGGTGTCGGTGGCGCACGCGGCTCGAGCGGAAGTCCGCCTTTACGATCGCCTCTTTTCGGTCGAGGACCCCGAACGCGTGCCCGACGGCAAGACGTTTCTCGACAACCTCAACCCGAGTTCGCTCGAAGTCTTGCGCGACTGTCCCGTGGAGCCGAGCCTGCTGACCGTCGCGGCCGGCACCAGGCTGCAGTTCGAGCGGATCGGCTATTTTGCGGTCGATCTTGACAGCCGCCTTGGGGCGCTCGTATTCAACCGCACGGTGTCGCTCCGCGATACGTGGGCCAGAATCGCACAGAAGGGCGACTCCGCCTAGTGGCGTATCACATCACGCAGTACGATCTCGAACAGGGCGCGCTCGAGATTCAGTACATCGAAGAATTCTTTGGCGAATTTCCCCGGAAGAAGACGGCCGCGGAAATCATCCGTCGTTTAAAGGGCCGGTCGCACCTCATTCTTCTCGCGACGGCGCCGCTCCCAGACGATCCGGGAACCATCGTGCCCGTGTCCTTCAAAGTGGCGCATGAGCTCCATGTGCCGGAGACCGAGCCAAAGCTCGCCGATTTGGTCGATCGGCTCGGCAATTCGGTCCACTTTGACGGCCGCCGTGTGCTCTACACGTGGATTGGCGGCACGAGGCGCGACTGGCGCGGTCAGGGCTTCTTTCGAGCGCTCACCGAGCAGCAGGAAGTCTGGGCGGTCGAGCAGGGGTTTGACGAAATCGTCGTGAAGACGAAGAACAGATTCTACGAGATGCGCGGCACGCTCGACCACCTGCGCTTCGAGGTCGTCAAGTACGAGCGGAACGCCGCCGACAATGCCGAGTCGAAGGTCTATCTGAGCAAGAAGCTCCACGCCGAAGTGCTCGACTCTCACCGCAGCGCGAAGACAGTTGTGCAGGTCTCGATCTGACTAGAATGTCACTCTCAGCCCAATCTGTCCCAGTCGCTGCTCCGGCCGCCCGTTGTCGCCCGAGAACGACGTCGGCTGAAGGAGCGACGGTTGGAGCTGATCGGGTCGTGGGGTCGGGTTTTGCGAGACGACCGTGACAACTCCCGTAGCCGATGTCTGAGTGACGGGCGGCGCCAGGGCGGAACTCGTGACTGTTCTGTTGGTCGTCGCCGGATTGAGGGTGTTGAACAGGTTGTAGATCTCTGCGATCGCCTCGACGTTCATACGACCCATCAATCTGAAAGTCTTCGACACTCGCAGGTTGACCTGCCACTGGGCCGAGCCGCGCCCGCAGTTGACCGTCTGGCAAATGCCGACGTCCTCGATGATCGCCTTCGCCGCCTCCTTGCCAGTGTCGTCAACGCTGGTTTCGACGTGATCAACCTCAAACGCCCTCGCTGGAATGTCGAATACATCGCCGTCACCATTCAGATCACGGCCGTCGATGAGCACCACGGGCAGCGCGGATCTGAAGATGAAGAACGGCGCCACCTGAATACCCTGGGGCAGCTGGAACACGGCGCTGGCACTGATCCGATGACGCGCATCAGTGAGCGCGTTTGGTCCGTTCTGCAGGGGACTGTTGAAGGGGTTCGTCGGATCCTGAATGTTCGCCGTGTTCAGCTCGTCCGAGGCGTTGCCGATGTTGCTGGTGCCTTTCGAGAATGTGTATGACGTCGAGAAATCGACGCCTCTCGACAGCCGTCGCCGGACACTGAAGATGAGCGCATCGTAGCGACTCTCGCCGACGCTCAGAGACGGGCGATTTGAGGAATTATTGGTGCTAAGGTTGCTCGCCAATAACTCGGACACGCGACGCGATCCCGTCGCGGTGTCAGTCTGATTGAGGCGCGGCCTGTAGTTCAGATCGCGACCGAGCGAGTTGACGTAGTCCACGCTGACAATGGTCGTTGAGGTCAGTTCGTGCGACCAGCCGGCGTTGGTCTGAATCTGATATGGCTGCTGCAGCCGCGGGTCAGCCCAGGACCCGATCAGCGCAGGACCCGGTGACGCGAGATTCGGATTGAGAGCGGCCGACAATCCGCTCGTCGGCTGGCCGATTTGATAAACGGAGCCATCGGCATTCATCAAGCCGGCGGTCCTCGATGCGACGAATGTCGGGCCGAAGTACGTGCCGCTCGAGTCGAGCGCTGCGGTCAGGATGCTTGAGTTCGTATAGCCGAAGTCCGTGTAGATGCCCCACCCGCCGCGAATGATGTCCTTGCCGTTTCCTGTCAGATCCCACACGGCGCCGAGGCGTGGCTGGATGTTGTTCTTATCAGCCTGCGGACTGAGCCCGAAGCCGGTCAGGCTCTCGATCTTGCCGTCGAACGCCCCGGCCTGGGCGGCCTGCTGAACCTTGACGAAATTGGGATTTGAGGATTGATCGATGGCCAGTCCCGTGACCAGATCGTAGCGAACACCGAGATTGAGCGTCAGGCGATCGCTCGCACGCCAGTCGTCCTGGAAATAAAAGCCGTACTGCTTGTTTGACAGGTTGACGGCAGAGAGGCCTCCAGGAATCACGTTGCCGTTGAGATCCGTCGCATTGTTGACAATGACCTGCCGCACCGTGCCGTTGGTATTGATCACGTATTGGAGCACGCCGCTGGCGGCATTGTTCACGGCGTACAACCGCGGCTCGTAGCCGAAGGTGGCGCCGGTCTTGAAGTCGTGCCCAAGGCCACCGTGACCGGTCACGTGCCACGAGAAATCGTCGCGGAGTTGGTACTTATGCTGTTCGGTCGCTTGCGGCGCGCCGATGTTCGTACCGGCTGTTACGCCGTTGAGGAGAAAGGTTAGAGATGCCGGCGTGCCGCCGAACACCAGATCCGGCGCGGACGGACGCGCGGTGGTGTCATTCCGGTAGTTCGTAAAGCTGAGGATGAGCTCGTTGAGCTTCGAGCCGCCAAGCACCCAGTTGTGATTGAAGTTGACGGAATCGAACACATTGGTGGCGTCGGCCCAGCTGTCCGGCCTGGCTAAGGCGGATGCCCCCGCGGGGAACCTGTTGACGTCCCGGCCGTACCTCAGCGACAGATACTGCTGTGGATTCAAGTTCAACGTGACCTTGCCGGTGACGTTACTGTCGCGAGTATCGACCGGGTAGGAACTTGTGAAGGTGGGATAGGTCCCAAGCACAGCCTGGCCCATCGGCTGCGTTTTCTCTTCCTGGAGCCGCTCGTATGCGAGAAAGAAGTGGGCCTTGTCTTTGATGATCGGGCCGCCGTAGCTGCCACCGAACTGGTTCCGACGATAGCCGCCCTTGGCGGGATCCTGCCCGGCTGGCGCGGCGAGTTTTTCAGTTTCGGTCAACGCGTTCATCGACCGGTCGCGAAAGAACTCGAACGCGCTGCCGCTGAACAGATTCGTGCCGCTCTTGGTGACGATGTTCATCACGCCGCCGTTGCTGCGACCGTACTCGGCTTTGAACCGCTGGGTCTGGAAGTTGAACTCCTGAATGGCTTCGAGCGGGACTTGCTGCAGTAGGCCGCCGACCGTGTCGTCGTTGTTGTCGCCGCCGTCAACGATGAAGTTCACGTTTCGACCCGCCCCGCCGTTGACTTGTGGGGCGATCGTGGCGCCCTTGGTCGGGTCGACGCTGAAGCCGACGCCCACGCCAGGAACCGTCGCCGCCAGACTCGCGAACTGACGGCCGTTGAGCGGCAGGCTTTGCACCCGCGTGAGATCGACGATCTCGCCAACTGATGAACTGGTCGTCGAAATAAGCGGAGCGCCGCCGACGACCGTGACGGTTTCGGTGCGTGGGGCAACCGTGAGATCGAAGTCGATGGTCAGGGTCTGCGCGACGTTGACCTCGACACCTTTCTTCGACACCGTCGTGAATCCTGTCAGCTCAGCCGTGAGGTCATACGTCCCAACCGGCAACGCCGGTAGGCGATAAATCCCTTCGCCGTCGCTGGCTTCGGTTCGGGTGAATCCTGTATCGGGACTTTTGGCTGTGACAGTCGCTCCAGGAACAGCTTTGCCCTGCTGATCGACCATGCGGCCGGTAATAGTGCCGGTCGTTTGCTGCGCCATGACCGGTGCGCAGACGAGCAGTGACACGACGGCCGCCAAGTAGGTGTATCTCGTCATTAAGCTGCCTCCAGAGTGCTTTAAGTGACTATAACACACTCTGACTCCTGCTCTGAACTGTTTTGATACAAATATGTGTCTCAAGCCTAAGCTCTTTCAATGGCGCGTACAACCCCTTTTTTCGTAAAGGTTTAGCTGTACTCTTTTTTGCGTTCGGGCGGGTCATCGTCCATGCAAAACACAAACATGAACGTGGCCTTACATTCTTCGACCTAGGACTTATCGGGTCGTTCGTGCGCAGGCTTCAATCGGCCAAATCGCCTAGAGCACTCAAACGTCGAGCTCTTCTGCCTCTTCTGCGCGGTCCATGATGAAGCGGAAGCGCGCGGACGCGTCTTTGCCCATCAGCTCGTTGATGACGCGATCGGTCACTATCTGATCGGTGATCTCGACCCTCAACAGCCGCCTCGTGCGGGGGTTGAGCGTCGTCTCCCAGAGGACCTTGGGCATCATCTCGCCCAGTCCCTTGAATCGCGTGATCTCGGGCGTCCCCCGGCCGTTCTTGGCTTGCTGCTTGAGGATCGCGTCGCGCTGCGCTTCGTCGAGCGCCCAATATGTGTCCTTGCCGATATCGATGCGGTAGAGCGGTGGTTGGGCGAGAAACACCTTGCCGCTGGCCATGAGTTGCGGCAGGTGCCGGTAGATGAACGTGAGGAGGAGCGTCGCGATGTGATTGCCGTCCGAGTCGGCGTCGGCCAGGATGATGACCTTGCCGTACCGGAGCCTCGAGAGGTCGAAGTTCTTGCCGAGCCCGCAGCCGAGCGCGGTGACGAGATCCGACAGTTCCTTGTTCTCCAGCACCTTCGCGAGCGACGCGCTCTCCGTATTGAGAACCTTGCCGCGCAGCGGCAGAATTGCCTGTCGCGCGCGGTCGCGCCCCTGTTTGGCCGACCCGCCGGCCGAATCGCCTTCGACGACGAACAGCTCGCTGCCGTCGCTCGTGGGATTGGTGCAGTCGCTGAGCTTGCCGGGCAGGTTGAGGCGCGAGGACGTCGCGCTCTTGCGCGAAACCTCGGACGCGGCCGCGCGGCTCGCCTCGCGGGCGCGCGCGGCCAGGATGATGCGCGCGACGATCGCTTCGGCCACGCTGATGTTGTGGTTCAGCCAGTGCTCGAGCGCGGGACGGACGACGGCGTCGACCGCGGAGGTGAGCTCCGGGTTGTTCAGCCGGTCCTTGGTCTGACCCTGAAATTGCGGCTCCTGGATGAAGGTGCTCAGCACGCCCGTCATTCCCTCGCGAATGTCTTCGGCGGCAATGGTCACGCCCTTGGGCGACAAGTTGTGCGTGTCGATGAAGTTGCGCACGGCCTTGCCGATGCCCGCCCGCAGGCCGTTCTCGTGTGTGCCGCCCGATCCGGTCGGGATGCCGTTCACGTAAGACCGCACGTGCTCCTCGGTGGCCTCGGTCCACTGCAGGACGAGATCGAGCCGGAGCCCGTCCTCCTTGACTAAGGTGAACGGCGCCTCGTGCACGGGCTTGCTGCCACGCTCGACAACGATCCGTTTGAGATAGTCGACCAATCCTTCTTCGTGGACGAAAACTGACTGCTCCTTCGACGTCTGGTCATCGAATGTGACCTTCAGCCCCTTGTGCAGGTAGCTGGCGACCTCGAGGCGGTCCTTGATGACGACGGGGTCGAATTCGATTTTCGGAAAGATGGCGGCGTCGGGATGGAAGTACACCTTGGTGCCGCTGCCGCGCGCCGGTCCGAGTCTCTTGAGAGCGCCGACCGGCTTTCCTTGCTTGAAGCGCATCTCCCACTGCGCGCCGTCGCGAGTGACGGTCGCCACCAGCTCCTTCGAGAGGGCGTTGACCACGCTCGCACCGACACCGTGCAGTCCTCCGGCTGTCTTGTAGCTCCCGTGTTCGAATTTGCCGCCGGCGTGGAGGACCGTGAAGATGACTTCGATGGCACTCTTCTTGGTGGTGGGATGCTTGTCGATCGGAATACCGCGGCCGTCGTCTTCGATGGTCACGGCCGTGCCTTCTGCGTCGAGTGTCACCCAGATGTTCGACGCGTAGCCGTTCATCGCTTCATCGACTGAGTTGTCGAGGATCTCCCAGACGAGATGATGGAGTCCGGTCGACCCGACACCGCCGATGTACATGCCGGGTCGTTTCCTGACCGGCTCCAACCCCTCGAGAACAGTAATGTCTTTAGCGGTGTAGTTGGTCGGGGCCATGTGCCAGGGCGATTGTACCGGACACTACGAGCTGGGTTCTTCGCTAGGCTGGGCCTTCTTCGATCGGGTCGAACGGCGCGTGGCGGGCTTCTGCGCCGCCGTCTTGCGGGCTCCACGCGCGCCGGCTCCCGTCGGGCCGGCCGCACGCGTCCGCGGGCGCCTGGCCTTTGCACGACCGAGCAATTCTGCCGTGGTGTCAACCGGAATGGCTTCGGCCTGCGACGGTCCGGCGTCCATCCCCTCGTCCATCGTGTCGTCGGCCGGCAGACCATCCATGACAGGCATCACGGGCGCCGCGGGCGACGGCAGGACGATGCGGTCGCTCCGGTCCTCGATCGCCGCGCCGGTCTGTTGACCGGACCGTAGCTGGAGCGCCGCCCCAGGAAACACGCGGAGGCCGCCGCGTCTGTCGCGCTCGACGCGAACGAGACCCTCTCGCTGGCAGGCGCGCACCAAGTCCATCAGGCCGCCGAAGCCGTAGCGGCGTTCGTCGAAGCCGCCGTTGGCCGCGCGCAGCACCTGCTTCACGTTCCGCAAGTACATCGGCCAGCGCGCCGTCGTCGCCTCGCGCAGGATCTGGCCGACCACGCGGACGCCCTCGGCGGCGCTTTCTGTCGGCCGTACCACGCCGGCTGGTTCTCCATCAGTCGCCGGTTCCGTGGGCCGTGGTGCGACGGCGGCGGTCTCTCCTTCGGGCGCGGCGCTGCTCTTGAGGCTGGGCGCCTGGAGGCCGGGCACCTGGCTGTCGTCGAACCCTTCGTTGAGCTCCACCATTACGCTTCGCCCGGTGTGCTTCAACTGAACCATGCCGGTTTTGGCGACCTTCTCCACGAAATCGAGGAACGACGAAGCGCCATAGTTGCGCTCGGAGAACGTGGAGTCGAGCTGGAGGAGCGTGCTCTTGAGGAGTCCGGTCTGGGGCGTCACTTCGCGCTCGGCCAGGATTTTCAGCGCACGCCGGAGAATCGGGAACGCCTGCGCAATCGGCATCGACGAAGAAGCCGCTACCGGCCGGTCGCCTCTGGCCGGCTGTTTTCTGACGCCCGTCAGATTCTCGTACGCGATGAACTCGTGGCAGTTGCGCTGCAGAATGACGCTCGTGAACGCGCGGCCGCCGACGACGAACACCTTCTTGTCGTACTGCTTGAGTTTCTCGACGAGCGAGAGGAAGTCGCTGTCGCCGCCGACGATGACATAGGCGTTGATATGCGGGTGCGTAAATGCCATTTCGAGCGCAT
>JBGPHH010000181.1:0-8495 GCA_041484265.1 Vicinamibacteria bacterium | reverse complement strand
GACGAGCCGCCTCCGCATCCGATCCCCCACGGCCACGACCGCATCGGCCTGCCGAAGGAGGTAGCGATTGGTCCGATCGAGCGCGGCGTTGACCGCTCCACTGTGGAAGTCTTCGACGAGCGTCGCGACTTCTGGAAAGACGTCCTCGGAGAGAAACACGAAACGCGCGCCGGCACGGCGCGCCGCCCAGAGAGCCGCAAGCCCGATGATGGGCGGATCGGTCAGCGACACGACGACATCCGGTCTGCCGATGCGGAAGCTGGCCGCGGTGGCCGACGCGAAGTACGTGAGGTAGTTGGCGGCGCGGCCGGCGAATCGGTGTGGCGACCGCCGCGATCCGTTCGCCCGCACGATGGTCACGCCGTGGCGGGATTCTTCGCCCCACAGGCGTCCCGCGGCGCCCTCGTTGGTCGAGCTGTGGAGCGACCGGCCGGCGACCACCGAAACGCGGCACCCGTGCCCGTTCACCAGATCCTCGGCGAGCTCGGTCAGCAGCTCCCCCGTTGAGGCTTGATCGGGCCAATAGGATCGGTTGAAGAAGCAGATGTTCACGAGGCGACCTGCGCCGTGTGCCGCGCGTCGCGATACCACTCGATGGCGCGACCGAGCCCGTTCCGAAAATCCGTGCTCGCGCTGAAGCCAAACCGGTCCCGTGCGCGCGTGACATCGAGCATGCGCCGAGGTTGTCCGTCGGGCTTGGTGCGATCGAACACCAGCCGGCCGGTAAATCCCGTCAGCTCGGCAATCAGCTCGGCGAGCTCACGAATGCTGATCTCAAAACCGGCGCCAATGTTGACCGGCTCCGAACCATCGTAGCGCTCGGTGGCGAGCACGATCGCTTCGGCGCAATCCTCAACAAAGAGGAACTCGCGCGTGGCGGTGCCACTGCCCCAGCAGACAACCTCTGACTCGCCCGCCTCCACCGCGTCGATGCACTTCCGGATGAGGGCTGGTATGACGTGAGACGAGGCGGGATCGAAATTGTCATGCGGCCCGTACAGATTCACCGGCAGCAAATGGATGGCATTGAAGCCGTACTGCTCGCGGTACGCCTGTCCCTGGACGAGCAACATCTTCTTCGCGATGCCGTAAGGGGCATTGGTTTCCTCGGGGTAGCCGTTCCATAGATCGCGCTCGACAAACGGGATCGGCGCCAGCTTGGGATACGCGCAGATGGTGCCGACGCCGACAAATTTCTCGACCCTGGCCCTCCGCGCGTGTTCCATCGTCAGGGCGCCGAGCATGACGTTCTCGAAGAAGAATCGGCCCGGGGCATCACGATTGGCGCCGATGCCCCCGACGACGGCCGCCAAATGAATGACCAGGTGCGGCTTGAGCGCGGCGTACATCCGTTCGACGTCTGCTTCACGTCGCAGATCGTACTGAGCCGCGCGCGGCACGAGCACCTCTCGGCATCCATGCCGAGTGAGTGCCGCCACCACGTGACGACCGAGAAAGCCGCCGCCGCCGGTGACAACAACGCATTTATCAGACAGTTTCAACGTTGAAGGCTCCTCGTCAACCGTCCGGCTGAAGCCGGACCGTGATCGGTGTCGGCGGTTGGCCGCTCGACGACATGGTTGCCCATCACGAGCACGTCCATATGTGTCCGGAGAAAGCAATCGAGCGCCTGCGCGGGCGTCAACACGATCGGCTCGTTCTCATTGAACGACGTGTTGAGCAGCATGGGCACGCCGGTCACGCGCGCGAACGCACTGATGAGGTTGTAGTAGCGGGGATTGGTTCGCGGGCTGACCGTCTGCAGACGACCAGAACCGTCCACGTGCGTAATCGCCGGGACCACCGCGCGCTTGTCGGGGCGGACCGGGTACACCTGGAGCATGAACGGATCCGGCACGGCGCCGACGAAGTAGTCGTCGAGCGCCTCCTCGAGCACCGACGGCGCAAACGGCCGGAAGCGCTCGCGGAACTTGATCCGGGTGTTGATGATGTCGCGCATGTCGGCCCGGCGCGGATCGGCCAGGATGCTCCGGTTGCCGAGCGCACGAGCGCCCCATTCCATCCGGCCCTGAAACCAGCCGATGACGCGCCCGTTCGCGATCTGTTCGGCAGTCCAGGTGTCGAGGGCGTCGGCGTCGCTCCACAGGCATCTCCGACAGCCGTGCTGGTCGATGGCCGTCCGCTCCGCGTCGAGAGCGATCGCGATCGCGTCGTCATCGAACGACGGCCCCCAGTATCCGTGCTCCATGACAAAGCGCCTGGGAGCGTCCGACCGTTCGTGCCAGGCGAGGAATGCCGCGCCAAGCGCCGTCCCGTTGTCGCCAGCCGCGGGTTGGACAAACACCTGGCCGAAGCCGGTCTGCTCGCGAATCTTGCCGTTGGCGACGCTGTTCATGGCGCAGCCACCTGCCAGACAGAGGCGCGTCGCGCGAGTCTCCTGCCGCACATGGCGCAGCACATGAAATGCGGCTTCCTCGAACACGAGCTGCAACGACGCCGCGATGGCCTCGTGATGCGCCGCGATCGGTTCGTCGGGCCGTCTGGCTGGGCCGACAAGGGCCTCGAGCTTCGGTGTAAAAACGCGGCCGATGGTTGGCTCACCGTCCTCCCAGGTCATCGACACGCCGTCCGACCAGTGTGAGAAATACGAGAGATCGAGCTCGAAGGCGCCGGCGTCTTTCAGTGTGACCAGCGAGCGCAGTTTGGTTGCATAACGTGGCTCGCCGTACGGCGCGAGCCCCATGATCTTGAATTCATCTCCGAACTTCGGAAAGCCCAGATACTGCGTGACGGCCAAATACAGCAGCCCGAGGGAATGTGGAAAGAACACACGGTGGTCGACGTCGAGGCGGCGGCTGGAAACCCGGCCCCAGGAGGTGCTCACGAAATCGCCGAATCCGTCGATCGCGCATACAGCCGCCTCTTCGAACGGACTCACGAACGCGGCACTCGCGAGATGCGCGGGATGGTGCTCAATCCACCTAGTACGCTGCCGGACACGTGACTCATCGAGCCCCAGGGACGCCGCCAGGGTCGCCGGCAGGCTGCTGATCTTCGACACATTCCGCGCGCGGTCTCCGAGCGTCTGTTTGGGCCGGTGCCTCAGCACGAACAGCGCTTTGCGCCACAGATGGGCGCGCGGATTGCGCGAGACGGCGAACACGTCGATGTCGCCGGGGGTCGCACCGGCGATCCGCAGGCATTCCGCGATCGCGAGGCGAGGGAAGCCGGCGCAGTGCTTGATCCGGCGGAACCGCTCTTCCTCGACCGCCGCGACGAGCTGACCGTCCCGGACGAGAACGGCGGAGACGTCGCCGTGGTACGCGTTGAGGCCCAGGACGATCACGCGGCACGCTCCGGGACCGACGAGAGGCGCAAGAGCTGGCGGAGGCGATCCGCGAAGCGCTGCGACGTAAAGTTCTGCTGAAAGCGCGCGCACCCGTTCCGTCCGAAGCGATCGCGCAGATCTCGATCCTCGAGCACGCGAACGATGGCGTCGGCCCAGGCGTGTGGCTGCTGCGACGGCACGACAAAGCCGGTCACGCCGTCCTCGACCACCTCGGCGGGTGCGCCGGGAGCGGTGACGCACGCTTTTCCAGCGCGCATCGCCTCGAGGAGCACCAGACCAAAGCCCTCGCCTTCGCTCGGCAAAGCAAACATCGCGCATCGTCGGTACCAGGCTCCGAGCTCCGCTTCGTCGACGACGCCGAGAAAACGAACCGCGCCGGTCACCCCAGCTTCCGATGCGATCGCCTCGAGGCGCGGCCGATCGTCACCGTCGCCGATGAGCACGAGCTCGACCTGCGGGACACGCGCCCGGACGGCGCTCCACGCGCGGATCAGCAACTCGTGGCCCTTATAGCGATCCTCACGGGACATTCGGGACACCATCAGGACGGAAAGAGGATCTCGGGGTTCACGAGGTTCGCCAGGTTCACGAGGTTCGCCAGGTTCACGAGGTTCACGAGGTTCACGAGGTTCACCAGGTTCGACGCCGAGCCAGCAGACGTCCACGCGGGACGGGTCGCACCACGGATTGGCCTGCGTGAATCGGCGGGCGGTGTAGTGGGAGATGGCGATGATCCGCTCGCAGCGCCCGACGACATACCTCTCGACCGGTGAGAGCGCCCGCCAGGCTTCCACGCCGTTCACAAAGACGCTCACCTGTGCGCCTCGCAACAGCAGGGGGAGCGCAATGGGTGCGAGGTGGACGTGCATCAGCACTACTCGCAGGTCGCCGCAGGGCTTGCTCGCACGGCCCAACGCGTGCAGCGCGAGTTTCACGCGCGAGCCGGCAGCCACGTAGAGATTCGGCTGCAACGACGGGTCACGGTCGAGCAGCGACCAGACGTCAGGCGGCGTCGCGCCGTCGGCCAGGGCGCTCACGACTTCGCGTCCCAGGCGCTGCACACCCCCCGGCGCGAACAACTCGGTCGTCACGACAAGCAGCCGATTCATCGACGGACTGTGACGGTGCCGACCGCCTGCGCATAGGCCCGCACCATGTCGCCGGCGAGGCAGTCCCAGCTCAGGTGCGTGCGGATGGCTGCGCGTCCTCGCTCACCCATCTCGCGAGCCGCAGGCCGATCGGCGGCGAGCGACGTGAGCGCGGCGGCCACCCGGTCCGGTGTGTTGTCCACCCAGAAGCCTGCGTGCCACGTCTCGACCTGCGGCCACGGGCACCCGCGGCTCACCACCACGGGCAGTCCGGCCCCGATCGCCTCGGCAACGCTCAGACCGAAGTTCTCGGAGTGCGACGTGAGCGCGAAGGCGTCAGCGCTCCCGAACGCCACGCGCCGGTCGTCGGCGATGAGATGCCCGGCAAAGCGCGCGCGGCCAGCGTCCACCAGGTCGCGAGCGAGAGCCATGAGTGCCGCGACGTAGCCAGGGTCGCCGGTACCGGCAATCAGGAGTCGCACGTCAGGCCGAGCAGTGGCCACGCGCCGCATCGCCTGGATGAGCGTGTCTATGCCCTTCTTCGGGTGGAGCCGGCCGAGGAACAGAATCACAAAGTCCTCTGGTTGGAACCCGAACCTCGCGCGGAAGGCGTTCCGCTCCGCCGCCGACGCGGCACCGAACTCCTCTAGACCGTTTGGCACCACGACAACCTCGATGCCCAGGCCGAGCCGAGCGATCTCGTCAGCCTCGTGCTGACTCGTCGCGTGGATGAAGCGTGCGCGGCTCAACGTGGGCCGTTCCATGACGCGATAGCTCGCCCATTTCTTGACCCGCCCGGACCGGAACGACCAGGGGTGCAGCATCCCGCGGGGCGAAATGACATACGGCAGGCCGACGCGGTGGCACCAGCGGGCCGCCGCCCATCCGAACGCATTCCAACAGCCGTGCACATGGACAAGGTCGCAGCCCGCTGCCCGGCGATCGAGCGTGTCCTCGAGCCCGGCCGCTCGAAAATACCTCTTCGGAAACGATCGCGGGACGTACGTCACTGGCACGTCATCGAACGTGGTTCGCGCGGCGACGGCTTCGGGGAGCTCGCCATCGCCGTTGGCGGTGGTCGTGACGACCTCGACGTCCGCGCCGGCATGCCTGAGCGCCCGGCAGAGCCCGAGGATGCTGCGCGGCGGGCCGCCATAGACGAACGCCGGCGCGAAGTACGGAGTTACATGGACGATCCGCATTGCAGATTGCAGATTTCAGATTGCAGATTTCAGATCGCGACGCGGGTCGAATGCTTCCTCATCGGTTGCCACATCGAACCGGCTGATGTAGTAATCCAGCAGCAGCGCCGGGATCGCGAGGTACACGAACATCGTGCCCGACTCGCCAATCGTCTTCACCCACGAACGCTCGAACAGGTACAGCCCGAGCCAGAAGATCACCGCCAGCAGGCCCGAGCGCAGATCGTCGTGCCGAATCTTTGCGCTGAGTGTCTGGTACGCCAACCCCATGACGAACCCAAAGACGAGCACCGGGACGAACATCCACGGCACGCCGAAGTCGATATACGACTCTGCGGCATACCCGAACGCGATACTGGTGCCGGTGTCGTCGCCGGCGACCCACACGCCGGAGTACTTCCGGACCATGTCGCTGTCATTCTGGAGCTGGGCCTTCGTCGGACAGAACACGCGCGGGCTGAAGACGTGCTGTAGCGCCGCTGACATCAACGCGCCGTCGGTATGCGGAAGGACGGACGGCACGCGGCTCACGGCGAGTGCGGGATAGTAGACCACCCACATGCGGTCGATGAACCCGTCAACGTTGTCGGCGAACTGGTCCGTGTCCTGGCCGAACCACGCCGCGGTCCGCGACGACAGACTCTCCAGCCTGGCGCTTCGCGATTGCGAGAAGATCTCGTTGTCGAACTCCGCGCGATACTCCCTGCGGACGCCCATCCAGAACACGCTGATGACCAGCATGGCCACGGCACACGCACCAACGGCGAACCAGTGCTGGACGCGCCGCACATCGAACGTCTGGAAGAGGGCGATGACAGTCAGGACGAGCGGGTCTCGAAAGCCGGCCATGAACCCGGTGATGCCGAGCAGCACTTCGAAGCTCAAGAGCGGCAGCAGAAGAAGCCAGCGCGGGACGGGCCGGACCAATCGCTGCAGAATCACGAACAACACGGCCTGATGGACGAATCGCAGCGTGAGAATCGGCTGCGTCAGATCCGGGTACTGATACGCCAACTCCTGGGTGAACCCTTGGCCGGCCACGACGCACGCGTAGAGGACAAGAATCCCCACCCAGCCGAGCGGCATGGAGGCGTGACGCCCGTCGTCGCGCCCGATGCGCGAGCGCCTGATGAGCGTGATCCCCCCGTACAGCCCAGCCGCGAGCGATGCGACGCACACCAGGCCGATGAGCACCATCGGCCGATAGTCACTAAGCTCCATCGTCGCGAGGCGCCGCCCTGTGGCCGCAAAGTACCAAAGGCCGGCGGTGACTTGGAACCATTGGTACGTCAACGCAAACGACAGAATCGGCAGACCGTCGTCGGTTCGGAGGTAGTGCCAGACCATCCACAAGACGACCACGCTCGCGGCGCCAATCCAGTCGTCCACGCCGTAGGCGCCCGCGAGGGCGACGGCGGCGAGAAGCAACCCTTCGGTCAGAGACCAGGATGTGTCCACGGGCCGGTCGGTGACATGTTCATTCACGGCTCAGCTTCCTTCCGGAGAATGGGCATCACGATGGTGGGGACCTCGTCCTCAGTCTGGCCAGGCGAGAGCCTGACGAGGCCCCGGAGGCGATCTCCTGCGGGCACCACATCCAGCAGATGGTTCAACGCGGTCTTGAAACAGAATCGGAGCACGACGAAGCATGTCGAGAAATACAGCGCAGTCATCGTGAGAAGCTCGAGAGCGGGCCGCTCGCCAATCACCGGCGGTGCCGACACCTGCGCGACCGCAAGACCGGCAAGCGCCGCAGCCACCGGTGGGACGACGGCTCGTCGGAACCAGCGGCGGTCAAGAAGTCGCGATGCCCACCAGATACCAATCGCCGCCGCGCCCAACTCTCCAGCCGCCAGCGCCCAGCTATATGGCAGCGTTGCTCTTGTGATGTACGCGACGATGAGCGCCAGTGCCCCGGTGACGGCGAAGACGGCGTCGAGCACCAGGCAGGCGCGCAGACGGCCTGCGGCCATCACCACGCTCGAGGCCGTCGAAAAGACGGCGAGCGACAGTCCAATCAGGGCCCCTGGCCAGATCAGCGGATCCATCGCGACCCACTTCGTGCCATAAAGCACGCGGGACAGCACGGGCCCCTGCTGGCCGACAAACAGCGCGCCAGGAATCGAAATCAGCAGGAGCACCTGAAGATACGTCGTGGCATATGAGGCGAACCGTTCACGTTGGTGGGCCACACGCGGCAGAAACGGATAGGCCGCATCGTTCAGAATGGAACCCAATCGACCAATGCTCGTCCCGTAAAACGCCTGTGCGCGGCTGAGGAGTCCCAGCGCGGCAAACCCCAAGGGGGCCGGCAGCACGGCCGCTTCAAGCGCCGACCGGAAGCCGCCGACAAGGTTCGATCCCGCGCGCTGGACGCCGAACCGTCGTTCCGCGGCATAGCGCTGCCACACCGGTGGGCGCCACCAGCCTGGCGCCGGACGCCAGCCTCGAATCAGCAGCAAGTCGACTCCGAAAGGTATCGCTGTCACGAAGTTATTCCCAATGACGATCGCGTAAGCACCCTTTCCTGCGACCGCCAGCGCGAGCGTTGTCAGGAGGCGAAGGACGATCCCAACGGCGGCAACAACGCGGAGACGTCGCAGGTCGAGGGCGCGCCGAAGCATGACGGCGCCGAATTGACTCGGCCAGTCCAACAGGAGGCCACACGCGGCGATATGCAGGAGTGGCGCGATAGGTCGGTACGCCGCCGAAAACCAGCACAACCCCGCGACGGCGTGGCACACCATCGCGAGCGACGTCTGGAGGTAGAACCCGTACGTCCAGTGAAGGTTCCAATCAGGTTCGCGATCGTCCGGGAGTTGGATCGCGTGTTCGAAGAACAAATGGACGTTGAACAGGTTCAGAAACCCGAGGATACCGACGACGGCTGCGGCG
>JBGPHH010000180.1:0-8548 GCA_041484265.1 Vicinamibacteria bacterium | reverse complement strand
TGATGTTGACGCCACCGAGCGTCACGAGCTCCGGCTTGTGAAACTGCATCGACCGCTTGATGGCCGCACGGAGCGCTTCGTTGCCAAGGCGGACCAGGATCCGCCGCATCTCCGAGGCCGTCCGCCCGCCGAGGGTCGGGAGAAACGGTGTCAGGTTCTCATCGACCAGCTCAATGACGATGTCGAGCCGCTGAAGGATCTCGAGCAGCGGGTTCCACGCACGGCTGTGAACCATGCCCGCCAGATCGCGAGCCGGCACCACGGGGTCGTCGCTCGACGCCTGGCGGCCGTTTGGCATTCGGGGAAGTGTTGCAATTCTAGATCCTCTCGTGCCCGCGTGGACGCACTTACAGTCTTGTCCAGAATTGTCTGACTGGGGAGGACCTTCTTACGGCCTAACGGTCGACGGGCTGTCGGTGATGGAGGAGGGCCCGATCCGATGATCGCCTGAGTTCCTGCTCTCGCAGAAGGGCGGCGGTCGGGCGCTCGTGGGCGATCGCGACCAGGATCTGGGCGTGATCAATCCTGGTGTCCAGCGGAGACTCCGACGACGCGAAGGGCATGGGCGTCCCCGCGGCGAACGCATTCCAGTACCGCTGCGGGGCTGGGGGGAACGCCGACAGCGGCAGCCGGCCATGTCGTCGATCGAAGTCGACATGAGCCGCGACGATCCCCAGCGTGTTGCGGAGTGCCAGATCCATCCGACGACCCTCGGTCGCAATGTCGTGCTCGAGCGCCCGGGCCACCCACGTGCCGGGCAGCTCTTCGAACAGCACAATCCTGAGACGGATCGCTGAAACCATGCCTTCCGTGTTATCGGCGGGATTGGACACCAACCTTACCCTTCAGGATTTTGGCCCCTCGTCTGTTCGGGTATACAATCCTGCGGCTTCTTCGGTGGCTGGTGCCTGGTCCCTGGTGGCTGGGAAAGGAAGGGTTTTAGGTGGCAGACGCAGCACAACCTCTGGTTCTACGGCGGTTTGGGGAGACACGACGGTCCGATTCTTGGTGGGTGACGCCACTCGCTGTTTTTTGCGGCTTTTCTGCATTTATCGTTTATTCAACCTGGGCGGCGTTTCAGAACGCCAACTACACATTCGGCCCGTATCTCTCGCCGTTCTATTCTCCCGAGATATTCGGTGATTCGCCGCATGCCTGGTTCGGGCCGAAGCCTGCGATCTTCCCCGCCTGGCTCCCCTTTTCGCCCGCGCTCCTGATTCTGCCGATTCCGGGCCTGTTCCGGTTCACCTGCTACTACTACCGCGGCGCGTACTACAAGGCGTTCTGGATGGATCCGGTCTCCTGCACGGTCGGCGAGCCTCGCAAGAGCTACTGGGGCGAGCACTCTTTCCCGCTCATTCTGCAGAACGTCCACCGCTACATGTTCGTGCTGGTGTCGCTCGTGCTGATGCTCCTTTATTACGATGTGTGGAAGGCCCTGTGGTTTACCGATCCGACCACAGGCGCGGTGACCTTCGGCATCGGCGTCGGCACGTTGGTGCTCGCAACCAACTGCGTGTTGCTCAGCTGCTATTCGATGGGGTGCCACTCGCTGCGGCATTTCGTGGGCGGCTGCAGGGACCTGCTCTCGCGCGCTCCGCTCGGCACCAGGACCTACGATTGCGTGAGTTGTCTCAACCGTAAGCACATGGTGTGGGCATGGTGCAGCCTGTGTTCGGTCGGCTTCAGTGACCTGTACGTCCGTCTCTGCGCGATGGGCATCTGGTCAGACTTCAGGATCTTCTGATGGCCGACTACCAAACTCACGAACACGACGTCCTCGTCATTGGCGCGGGCGGCGCCGGACTCCGAGCGGCGATCGAAGCCTCGGCCGGCGGCGTCTCGGTCGGCCTGGTCTGCAAGTCGCTGCTTGGCAAAGCGCACACCGTGATGGCCGAAGGCGGCCTGGCGGCGGCGCTCGCCAACGTCGACGACCGCGACAACTGGAAGGTGCATTTCGCCGACACGATGCGTGGCGGCCAGTACCTGAACAACTGGCGCATGGCGCAGCTCCACGCGCAGGAGGCGCCGGCGCGCGCGCGCGAGCTCGAAGGCTGGGGCGCGATGTTCGACCGCACGCCAGACGGGCGCATCCTCCAGCGCAACTTTGGCGGACACCGGTATCCGCGCCTCGCGCACGTCGGCGACCGCACGGGCCTCGAGATGATCCGGACGCTGCAGGATCACGGCATCCACCAGGGCATCGACGTGCATATGGAGTGCACCGTCGTGCGGCTCCTCAAGGACGGCGACCGCGTGGTCGGCGCCCTGGCGTACGAGCGCGAGCGCGGCCGCTTCAAGCTCTTCAAGGCCAAGGCGATCGTACTCGCCACGGGCGGCATCGGGCGCGCCTACAAGATCACCAGCAACAGCTGGGAATACACGGCCGACGGGCACGCGTTGGCGTATGAGGCCGGCGCGGACCTCCAGGACATGGAGTTTGTCCAGTTCCATCCGACCGGGATGGTCTGGCCGCCGAGCGTGCGCGGCATTCTCGTCACCGAAGGCGTGCGCGGCGAGGGCGGCGTCCTCAAGAACAGCGAAGGCCGCCGGTTCATGTTCGACGACATCCCGGACAACTACAAGCCGCAGACGGCCGACACGCCTGAAGAAGGCTGGCGGTACGTAACGGGCGACAAGTCGGCGCGGCGTCCGCCCGAACTGCTGACGCGCGACCACGTGGCGCGCTGCATCATGCGCGAGGTCAAGGCCGGCCGCGGCAGTCCGCACGGTGGCGTCTATCTCGACATCGCGTGGATTAAAGAGAAGCTGCCGAACGCGGCCGAGCACATCAAGAAGAAGCTGCCGAGCATGTACCACCAGTTCAAGCAGCTGGCCGACATCGATATCACCAAGGAGCCGATGGAAATCGGCCCGACCACGCATTACGTGATGGGCGGCGTGCGCGTGGATGGCGATACGCAGATGTCGACCGTGCCGGGCCTCTTCGCGGCCGGTGAGTGTGCGGCGGGACTGCACGGCGCCAACCGATTGGGCGGGAATTCCCTGTCCGATCTGCTCGTCTTCGGCAAACGCGCCGGGGAGTTTGCCGCGAAATATGCCAAGGCCAACGGCCAGGGAACCGTGGACGCCAGGCAGGTGGATACGATCGTCAAGTGGGCGCTCGAGCCCTTCGATCGCGGCTCGGCAGCCGAGGGCCCCTATCAGGTGCAGTACGCCCTGCAGGACATGATGCAGGATCTGGTGGGCATCGTCCGCAACGAAGCGGAGGTGAAGAAGGCCCTCGATGGCCTGCGCGAGCTCAGCGCGCGCGCCGTCAAAGTCGGCGTCGGCGGTCACCGGGAATACAACCCGGGCTGGCATGCCTCGCTCGACCTCTTCAACATGCTCACGATCTCCGAGGCCATCGCGCGTTCGGCCCTCGAGCGGCGCGAGAGCCGGGGCGGCCACTTCCGCGAGGACTATCCCAACAAGGACGCGACAGCCGGCACCTTCAACCAAATCGTGCGCAAAGGGCGAGGCGGAGAGATGGAGCTGGTTCAGGTGCCGATTCCCGACATGCCGCAAGAGCTGAAAGACATCATCGAGGCCAATAAATGAGCACGGCAACATTTCAGATCTGGCGTGGAGACGCCACGGGCGGCGCCTTCAGGGACTACACGACGAACGTGACAGACGGCATGGTCGTGCTGGACGCCGTTCACCAGATTCAGGCTGACCAGGCCAACGATCTCGCCGTGCGGTGGAATTGCAAGGCCGGCAAGTGCGGATCGTGCTCGGCCGAAGTTAACGGCAACCCGCGGTTGATGTGCATGACACGGCTGAACCAGATCGACATCACGAAGCCGGTGACCATCGAGCCGATGCGCACGTTTCCGTCCATCAAGGATCTGGTGACAGACGTCTCGTGGAATTTCCGCGCCAAGAAGAGCATCAAGGGCTTCAAGCCGCGCAAGCCGGACGCGGCTGACGGCACCTGGCGCATGCAGCAGGTCGACATCGAACGAGTGCAGGAATTTCGCAAGTGCATCGAATGCTTTCTCTGTCAGGACGTCTGTCACGTCCTTAGGGATCATCAGCTGTTCGACGAGTTTGCCGGTCCGCGTCACATGGTCTATGCGGCGGCGCTCGAGATGAATCCGATCGACACCGAGGACAGGGTTTCTGATCTCAAGAAGGCGCACGGGATCGGCTACTGCAACATCACCAAGTGCTGCACGAAGGTCTGCCCGGAGAGCATCACCATCACCGATAACGCCATCATCCCCCTCAAGGAGCGCGTCGTCGATCAGTTCTACGATCCGGTGCGGAAGCTGCTCCGAATGTTTCAGCCGTGAGACACGCGTAGTGTCCGGCTTCAGCCGGACCGGAACACCCATGGAGCCGCACGGCGGACAACCGATCGTTGCGGCGGGCGTGGCGCTCGGCGAGAGCCCAGCTGTGATGATCATGGTCCACGGCCGCGGCGCCGCACCGCGGAACATTCTCGACCTCGTCCCCAGCCTCAACCGTCCGGGCTTCACGTATCTCGCTCCTGCTGCCGCGAACAACACGTGGTATCCGTACAGCTTCATGACAGAGACGACGAAGAACGAGCCCGGCCTCTCGTCTGCACTGGACGTGCTCGATCGACTGGTCAAGGATGTGGTTGCACGCGGAGTTCGTAAGGACCACATCGTGCTGCTCGGCTTCTCGCAGGGCGCGTGTCTCACCTCTGAGTTCGCCGTGCGGCACGCCGATCGCTACGGCGGCGTGATCCTCTTCACCGGCGGGCTTGTCGGACCGCCCGGCACCACCTGGAACAATCCAGGGTCATTTGCCGGCACGCCTATCTTTCTGGGATCGAGCGACCCCGACCCACACGTACCGAAGGCTCGCGTCGACGAGAGTGCGGCCGTCTTCACGCGAATGGGCGCCGTCGTGACCGAGCGGATTTACCCGGGCATGGGCCACACGGTCAACGACGAGGAGATCACGTACGCACAAGCCGTGATGGACGCGGTCTCCTGATCCACATTCCTGCTCCTGCCCACGCCTGCGTGAGGTAGTGTCCGGGTTCAACCGGACCCCGGAAGAAATACTGCCGATCCCGCTACCGGCAGACTCGATCAGCTGCCGATAACCGTCATATGCACTGGTCTGTCGGGTTGCGCGCGACTGCACTGTGTGTCGCGGCGACGACGCTAGCAGTAGTTGCGGCCGGGCCCCAGGGTGTGGACCTTCATGGGACTGCACACGCCGGCACTAGCCCTGCCCCGGATGCGGTCGTGTGGCTCGATGCGCCGAACGCGCCTGCCGTGGCGGCCCGCAAGGCCGTGCTCGATCAACGCAATCTGAACTTCAGCCCGCGCGTGCTCGCGATTCGCGTCGGCACGGCGGTTGACTTTCCCAACAACGACCGCGTGTTCCACAACGTGTTTTCGTTCCACGACGGCAAACGGTTCGACCTGGGGATGTATCCGGTCGGCGCGACGCGCCCCATCACCTTCGACCAGCCTGGTCTGAGCCGGATCTTCTGCAACATTCACCCGAACATGGCGGCCTACGTCATGGCAGTCGACTCGCCGTACTTTGCGGTGTCGGACGCCTCCGGCGCGTTTACGATCGCGTCGGTGCCGCCTGGCACCTACACCTATCACGCCTGGCGCGCCGGGGCGACCGACGTGACCGGCACGTGGACGTCCACAACCGGTCAACCACTGAACGTCTCCTGGCCGTGAAGCCCCTCGCCGCGGCAGCGTCTCTCGCGTGCGCCCTCCACGCTGGTGCTACATACGCGCAGTCGGTCACCACCGAAGCGGCGACAAGCACCGGCTTTTCGACCGATGAGAGCATTTCGGCAGCCGGCGCGCAGCTCCGAGCGTTCGGCGAGCTCGCCGCGGGCGTTCGCTTCTTCACCGAAGCCGCCGCGGCCAAGAGTTCCGACGAGGACGCGGACGCCTTCGGCGCGGCGTATCCCTACGCGGGCCGCGTGCAAGTCATCGAAGCGTACGGGGAACGGATGTTTCATCCCCGAAACGGCCTGCTCGGTATTCGTGCTGGCCGATACCGAACGCCGTTTGGCATCTCGAGCGGCAGCGACCAAGGCTACGTCGGATTCTTTCGTGCGCCTCTTATTCGCTACGACGGTTACTGGGCGCTCTCGAATAACTACCTCGAACACGGCGCGGACGTGATCGTGGGAGTACCCCAACTGACCCTCGAAATGAGCGTCGGCGCGCCGAATGACATCGGCTCTGCGGTACGGAAGTCCGATGTCGATACCGTGGTCCGACTCCAGGGCTTCCAAGGACCGTTGATTGTCGGCGTGAGCCGTATCTGGACGATGCCGTACGACAGAAGGAGTTTCGTGACTGGCAGGACGGTCTTCACCGGCGTCGATCTGCGGTGGATGTACGAGGGCGTACAAATCCGAGGCGAGTGGATCACGGGAAAGCCGTTCGACACAACGACAACGGACGGATGGTACGCCGATGCCATCCTGCACGTCGTCGCGATGGGCCCGGTCACCGCGGTCGCGCGCGTTGAGCGCACCAACTACGACACGCCGACCGGATTGTTCGAGGTGCATGCTGAGCGGCAGACGTTCGGCGCCCGGATCCGACTCATCGAGGGGCTCTCAGCCCAGGTGAACATGATTCACCAGACGGGTCTCCCGAACTACGGCGAGACATCGTTCGACGTTGGCGTGGCCTATTCCATCCGCCACGACTTCCACCGCTGACGCGCGATCCTGTGCCTCCAACCGCCGTCCATCCGACGATCCGCTGGTACCGCAGGCTCGAAGCCCGCGTGCTGTTTGGCATCTCCCTGCTCGTCGCCCTCTCGCTGACGGGCGTGCTCGTCGCGACCACGCGGGCGGTCACCGCGCGCTCGCTCGAACGCGCCAGAGACGACCTCGACGGGACCCGTTCAGCGTTCTCCCGGCTGACCGCCGATCGCGCCGAGTTCGCCTCGGCGCAAGCCGCCCTCGTCACGGCCCTGCCTGTCTTCAGACAGTACATGACCGACAGACAGCTGGCGAGCGACGTCGCGACGCTCGAGGCGATGGCCAGTCAGTACCGGAGCGACCTCGAGGCCAGCTTCTGCATCGTCACCGATCGCAATGGCAATTGGACGGCAACAACAGGCTGGCCTGGGGGCAGTGCCGATGCCGTCGCCGCCTCGGTCGCCGAGGCGGCAGCCGGACGTCCAGCCCGTCACATCATTGAAGCCGACGGACGCCTCTTCCTTGTGGTCTCGGCGCCGGCTCGATTCCTCAACGAGATCCTCGGCGGCTTGACCGTCGGCTACGCCCTTGACGATGCGATTGCCAAGCGGCTCGCCGAAGCCACGCACTCCGATGTGAGCCTCGTCGCACGCCATCAGGTCTCCGCCAGCAGTCTGCGAGGAACTGACCGGGCCGCCCTGGCCGGCCTCGTCGCGACCAACGGCGCGTTGGCCCGCGACGGGATCTTGAGCGACGTGCAGCACATAGGCACCGGCGACTACGTGATGGGATCGTTTCCGCTTGGACTCGGTGGCCAGGATCAGTCCGTCGGCCGTCTCGTCCTCTTGCAGAATTGGCAACCGACGCAACAGTTCTTGAATCAGATTCAACGGCAAATTCTTGCTGCCGGCGCCATCGTCTTTGGGCTGGCCATCGGCCTCGGCCTGATCGGGAGCAGGCGCATGAGCCGGCCGCTTCAGGACCTTGCCGACGCGGCAGGAGACATCGCTGGGGGAAACTTGGATCGGCGGGTGCCAGTCCGCGGTGGCGTCGAGGCGTCGATGATGGCGCAGGCCTTCAACGACATGACCGCCAGCCTGCGCCACTCGCACGAGGAGGTCGAAAAGCGGGACGAAGCGCTACGCCAGGCGCAAAAGATGGAAGCCGTCGGCCGTCTCGCGGGTGGCGTCGCTCACGATTTCAACAACATCCTGACGGCCATCAAGGGCTACGGCGAGCTGCTCACCGAGGCGCTCGAGCCGAACGATCGGCGCCGGGTCGATGCCGAAGAGATTCTCAAGGCGGCGGATCGAGCCGCCAATCTGACGCGACAGCTGTTGGCCTTTAGCCGCCGCCAGATCGTCGCACCACACGTGCTGGCCCTCGATCGGATCGTCAGAGACACCGAGCAGATGCTTCGGCGCCTGATCGGCGAGGACATCGAGCTCACGACGACCATCGCGCAGGACATCGGCCCTATCCGTGCGGATGCAGGTCAGCTTGAACAAGTACTCCTCAATCTCGCTGTCAATGCGCGTGACGCGATGCCGAAGGGCGGCACCATCGGCATCGAGCTCAAGAACGCGCGCATCGAGGACGGAGCCGCCGAAGGTCAGCGTCTGCCACTCCGGCCTGGGCCCTACGTGCGTTTATCCGTCGTCGACACCGGCTCCGGCATCAGTCCGGAGACCGTCGCGCACATCTTCGAGCCGTTCTTCACGACCAAGAAGGAAGGCCAGGGAACCGGCCTGGGTCTCGCGATGGTCTACGGCATCGTCGAGCAGGCCGGCGGCGCGATCGACATCGACACCGAGCTCGGCCGCGGCACGACCTTTCACGTCTATCTTCCTCAGACCACCGGCGAGATCGAAGCTGAAT
>JBGPHH010000179.1:0-8617 GCA_041484265.1 Vicinamibacteria bacterium | reverse complement strand
AAGGTGAGGTGCACGGTGGCTGCGGCGGCGAAGGCGGCTGCGACAACCCGTCTGGGTGCGGTGCGGGCGGCTGCAGCAGCGGCACGTGCAATTGTCATGATAAGGTGTCTCGATGACCGATCAGCAGGAGCGCAAGAATCAATCCAACGCCACCGAGGACGAGTTCGATGATGGGATTTCGCTGTGGGCCATCGTTGAGCCACTGTGGGCCTACCGTCGCGTGATCGGCACGGTGTTTCTTGGCGTCGCCGCGCTCAGCGGCGTGCTCCTGCTCGCGGCATTTCTGTTCTTCCCGGCCGAACGTCTCGGGTCTCTGCAGTTCCGTTTGCTGTTCGACGGGGCCTCGGATAACAAGTATCCCAATGGCACACCGTTCAACGCTGCGGAGATTGTCGGCACGCCCGTGTTGACCGACGTGTATCGAGCGAACGATCTTCAGCGGTTTGGTTCCTACCAGGCGTTCCGGGACGCGGTATTCATTCTCCAGTCGAATCTCCAATTGGAACTGTTGGCTGATGAATATCAGGCGAGACTGTCCGACACCAAGCTCACGGCCGTCGATCGGTCTCGTGTCGAGGAAGAGTTCAAGAAGAAGCGAGACTCGTTGAAGGACCCGGTATTCACTCTCAGCCTGCGCCGAAACGAGATCGTGACGAGGATGCCGCGCGATTTGGTCGAGAAGACGCTGACCGATGTGCTCGCGACTTGGGCGAAGCAGGCGGTCGAGCTCAAGGGCGTCACCGTGTACAACGTGCCGGTCCTGTCGCGCAATATCCTGCGCCCCGACATCTTGGAAGCGGAAGATTATCTGGTGGCCGTGGACGTCCTGCGCGTCACCGCAAATCGGATCCTTGAGACCGCGACAAAACTCGACATGCTGCCCGGTGCCGACATTATCCGTACGGGGAAGAGTCAGATTTCGTTGGCCGAGGTCAAGGCAAACCTTGAAGACGTCGAGCGATTCCAGTTGCAGCCGTTGCTCGGGATTATCCGCGCCGAGGGTCTGACAAAGAATGCGCCGGATTTGTCGCGTTACGTCGGCGCTCAGCTGTTCGAGCTGAAGCTCCGGCGCGACACTTCGTTGGCGAAGATTACGGCCATCCAGAATGCGCTGCAGGATTACTCAATGCAGGGGATGAGCCGCTCCACCGGTGAGACAAGAGCCGGCGGCGCCGGAACCAACGCGGGGCGGTTCCCGCCGAGCGCAGACACGCCGACGATGATCCCGCAGCTGGGCGAGGGGTTCCTCGACCGCCTGGTTCAGATGTCCACGCAGACGCAGGTGAGCGACGTGCAGTATCGCCAGCGTCTCACCGACTTGATCATTGATGGAAGCAAGGAGCTGGCGTCTTACGATCAAGAGCTCGCGTTCTACGACGGCATGCAGAAGGCCCTTCAGGCGGGTCGCGGGGGAGCCAGTAGTTCCGCGGAAGGGATTGCAATAGTCAAGGGTCGGGCGAAGAAGGCACTCGACGCGATTGGCGTGGCACTCGACCAGACGATGAGCCTCTATCGTGACTTGTCGGCCCACAACCTGAACCCTTCGACCCAGCTCTACATGGTGACGCAACCGTTCATTCTTCAGACCCAACGGTTCCTGACGTTCCGGATGGCTGGCGTGTACTATGCGCTTATCCTGGCGCTCACGTTGATGGTGGTGCCGGCCGGCTGCCTCGCACACAGCGCCCTCAAGAAGAAAGCTTGAACCCGAGAGCGATGCCGAAACCCCGCATCGCGATCACGGCTGGCGATCCCGCCGGCATCGGTCCTGAGATCGCGGCGGCCGCTGCCCTCGACGACCGCGTGCTGGCCGCCTGCGAGCCACTCGTGTACGGCGCTCCGGACGGGAGCCGCTTCACGCCGGGTGTGCTGAGCGCGGAAGCCGGTCAGGCCGCCTACGACACGATCGTACGAGCGGTCGAGGATGCCCGGAGCCGTCGTGTCGATGCGATCGCCACGGCGCCTGTCAACAAGGAAGCGTTCCACCTGGCCGGTCTGCCCTGGGCCGGCCACACCGACTTGCTCAAGCGTCTGACTGGCGCGCGCGACGTGGCCATGATGTTCTATGCGGAGGCCCTGCGCGTCGTGCTTGCGACGGTGCACATCGCCCTCGCCGACGTGCCGCGCGCGCTCACGCAGGCGTCACTCGAGTCCACGATTGGTCTCACGGCTGCCGAGCTCCCGCATTTCGGGATCGCCTCACCTCGGATTGCGGTGGCCGGGCTCAACCCGCATGCCGGCGAGCATGGGTTGTTCGGGCGAGAAGAGGAGATGGCTATCGCGCCGGCCATCGCGGCGTGCCGTGCCCGTGGCATTGACGTCCTTGGGCCGTTCCCTGGAGACACCGTGTTCGTCCGTGCCCGCCGTGGCGAGTTCGATGTCGTCGTCGCCTGCTATCACGATCAGGGACTGATTCCTGTGAAGCTGCTCGCCTTCGGACAGGCTGTGAACGTGACGCTCGGTCTCCCTATCGTGCGCACGTCAGTTGATCACGGGACCGCCTTCGACATCGCCGGCAAAGGTGTCGCGAATCCGGAGAGCATGATCACGGCGGTCCTGCTCGCCGCGCGATTGGCAGAATCGCGTCGTACGTAGGCTCCAGGCGCGAGCACGGAAATGTGACCACATTATGCTAGAATTGTAGTTACTTAGTGCCGAGGTGCGGAATGGAATCGGTGGGTATTCGTGAGCTCAAGACGCATCTGAGCCGCCACTTGAAGCGCGTTCGAGCGGGGGTGCGATTGCTGGTCACCGAACGCGGGCGTTCCATTGCCACGATCGCCCCCATGGAGATGCCGGCTGACGTCGAGTGGGCTCACCAGCTCGTGGCCGAGGGACACGCGCGCTGGAATGGCGGTAAGCCCGCCGGGGCCAGGCGGCCCGCGAAGATCGCGGGCAGGACCGCATCGTCGATTGTGCTCGAAGATCGCCGGTGACGCTGTACCTGGACACCAGCAGTCTGGTGAAGCTGTATGTGAGCGAGGCTGGCTCCGACGTTGTCGGCCGGCTCGTCGGCCGTGCCACAGTCGTGGCGACGTCGGTCGTCGCCTACGCCGAAACGCGCGCTGTGCTGGCGAGACTTCGCCGCGAAGGACTACTCACGGCCTCGAGCCTCGCGTCAGCGAAGCGTGAGTTCGAGGATCAGTGGCCGACGTATCTCACGTTGGACGCCACCGATACCCTGTGTCGAGCGGCGGGCAAGCTTGCGGAGATGTACCGTCTTCGAGGCTTCGACAGTATCCATCTGGCTTCCTTCGGTGAAATTGCCCGTCGGGCCGGGACCGGCGGCACCACGTTCTCCAGCTTCGATGACCGACTGAGCCGAGCGGCGCGGAAGCTGACGCGGGCTCTTGAGCGCGCTTGATGACCGAACAGACCGATCGCGAAAAGGCGCAGGCCAACATTGCCGAGAACCGGAAGGCCTTCCACGACTATCACCTGCTCGAGACCTTCGAGGCTGGTGTCGCACTGCTCGGCACCGAGGTGAAGGCCATCCGCGAGGGCCGCGTCAATTTGCGAGACAGCTTTGCGCGCGTGGAGAATGGCGAGGTGTTTCTGTACAACGTCAACATCAGCCCGTACAGCCATCGCGGGTCCGCAGACCACGAGCCGATGCGCCGGCGCAAGCTGCTCCTGCATCGCCAGGAGATTCAGAAGCTCGTCGGCAAGACTGTCGAGAAGGGCATGACGCTGGTGCCGGTCCGGATGTATTTCAAGGACGGGCGGGTGAAGGTTGCGGTGAGCCTTGCGAAAGGGAAGAAGGAGTACGACAAGCGCGAAACCATCAAGCGCCGGGAAGTCGAGCGCGAGACCCGGGCCGCCATGAAGACCCACCGATGAAGGTCCCTCTTCTAGACGTATCTCGAGAATGAGCGGGGCTGATTGACGTGCGGATTGCCGTGACCGGGGCGCGCGGTCAATTGGGCGCCGCCATTGCCGAGGAATTCTCAGCACCTGGCCGGGGGCATGACGTCGTGTCGCTTTTCCGGACCGATCTCGACGTTACTGACGACGCCGCCGTTGCCGCGACCATCGAGCGCCTGAGGCCCGATGTGATCGTTAACTGTGCAGCGTATAACGCCGTTGACGCCGCCGAGGATCATCCCGTCGAGGCGCTGAACAGCAACGCGTTCGCCGTGCGCGCGCTGGCTCGCGCTGCGACGCGCGTGAACGGGGCGCTCGTTCACTACAGCACCGACTTTGTGTTCGACGGCAGCGCCGCGAGTCCTCATGTAGAGACTGACACTCCGAGCCCGCGTGGCGCATACGCCGTATCGAAACTGCTCGGGGAGTGGTTCGCCCTTGATGCGCCGAGGGCGTACGTGCTCCGCGTGGAGAGCCTGTTCGGCCGCGCAGCTGGTGGAAGACCAGCCAAGGGAAGTGTCGCGGCCATTCTCAACACTCTCCGTGCGGGTGGTGAGGTCAAGGTGTTTGAAGATCGGACCGTCTCGCCCACGTACGTTCGAGACGCGGCGAGCGCCACACGCCAGCTCATCGAACAGCAAGCCGCACCGGGGTTATATCACTGCGTGAACTCCGGTCACTGTACCTGGCTCGAATTCGCCCGCGAATTGGCGCGGCGAATCGGCGCGCAGGACATCGACACGCGACTAATTCCCATACGCGTGGAGGACATGAAGCTGAGGGCTGCGAGGCCGAAGTACTGCGCCCTGTCGAACGCCAAGCTCGCCTCATGCGGCATCGTCATGCCCACTTGGCAGGACGCGCTTGCACGCTACCTGGACACCGCGCCCGCCTGACATGTGTGGTGTCCGCCTTTAGGCGGACCTTCTACGGAGCATCTGCTACCATTCATCGATGGTTCCGCCCGATGCCTTGAGGACGATGGCCGGCGTAGCCGCCGCTGCACGCGGCCTTCGCCTGCTCGCGCTGTTCGGATCGCGTGCACGTGGGGATGCGCACGCGGCGTCGGATTGGGATTTGGGATTCATTGGCTCGGCCACCTTCGATCCCGACGGATTGCTGGCCGCGCTTGTGGCCGCACTCGGCACCGACCGCATTGACTTGGTCGATTTGTCGCGCGCGGGCGCCCAACTCCGTTTCCGTGCCGCACGCGACGGCCAACCGGTGTTCGAAGCCGAACCAGACCAGTTCGGGAAGTTCTGGATCGACGCGGTCTCCTTCTGGTGCGACGTGCAGCCGATCCTCCACGCCGGCTATGAGCGCGTGCTCGCGGACCTCGGGCCATGAGTCCGCTCGATCGGGACATCCTCGCCGAACGGACGATGGTGGTGGAGCGGCATCTCGCGCGGGTGGCCGCGCGCCTTCCGTCAGATGCCGCTGCGCTCGCGCCATCGAGTGACGTCTCTGACGCGGTGATTCTGCACCTGTGGCAGGCGACGCAAGTCGTAATCGATCTCGGGATGTCGGCCTGCTTGTATTTCCACCTGGGCGCTCCAGCCAGCTACGGCGACGCGTTCCAGCGCCTGCATCAAGCGGGTGTCATCGATGAGAGCCTCGCGGCGCGGCTCGGTCGCGCCGCGGGGTTCCGTAATGTCGTTGCGCACGCGTACGACCAACTTGATATGGTGCGGGTGTTTCGCGCCGCCTCAGAGGGGCCGGGCGACCTGCGCGCGTTTCTCGCCGCGTTACGGGATCGGCTGCTCGTCGACCAGCTCTGAGACAAGCTTCCCGATGGCGAGACACGCCGTGAGTCCTGGCGATTCGATGCCGGCTGCCTGAATCACCCGCGGGTTCTCTCGATCTCGACGGATGAGAAAGTCGGCGAACGATTCGCTGGGTGGGTGCAGCTTCGGGCGGATACCGCTGCCGGACAGCCGGAGGTCCCCGATCTCAATCGCTGGCAGCAGCTCGCGCGTGGGCTCAACGAAGGCCTCGAGGGGCAAACGATCGCTTTCGTAGTCGTCCTTCCGATCCTGATAACGAACCGTCGGACCGATCCAGACGCTGCCGCCGATCGATCGGGTGAGGTGCACGCCGAGGCCGTGTCCCTTTGCGTGTGGCAGCGGATAGACGAGTGCGTTCACAAGGGATCGCTTCGATGGGGTGAGCTCGGCGTACTCGCCACGGCACGGATAGATAGTGAAGGTCTCGCCGCCGACCAGCCGTGACACGTCATCCGCATAGAGACCAGCCGCGTTGACAACCGTCCGCGCGAGGATCGTCTCTCGTTCGGTTCGAAGAGCGATGCCCTCAGGTACGGCATCGGCGCCCACCAAACGTGTGCCTGGCAAGAAGATGACGCCTGATGCTTCGCCGGTCTGAACCAGAGCTCTGACCAGTTCCTCGGCATGGACGACACCGGTCGATGGCGACCACAGCGCAGCGGGCGCGCGTATCGCCGGTTCGCGCCGCGCCACGAATGCCCGATCGACAACGGTCAACTCTTCGACGCCGTTCGCGACGCCCTGGCGTTGAAGGGCCTCGAGATCCGCGATTTGGCTCTCATCGTGGGCGACGATGAGCTTTCCGCATCGCGCGTAGGGGACGCTGTGCTGCGCGCAGAACTCGTACAACAGGTGGCGCCCCTCGATGCAGAGCCTCGTCTTGAGCGATCCGGCCGGATAGTAGATGCCGGCGTGAATCACCCCGCTGTTGTGCGTGCTCACGTCCAGCCCTGCCCGTGGATGCCGCTCGAGCACGCATGAAGAGTAGCCCTTCGCGGCGACGGCCCGAGCCGTCGCAAGTCCGGTCACGCCGCCTCCGATGATCGCGACATCGATTCGTTCCATCACGTCGTCGGTGTATAGTTACACGTTCATGTCCAGGCGGGCCATCATCACCGGGATCACGGGACAGGACGGATCCTATCTGGCCGAGCTGCTCCTCTCGAAAGACTACGAGGTCGTAGGCGTCGTTCGGCGAACGAGCCTGCCGAACTACTGGCGTATTCAACATTTGCTCGATCGCATCACGCTGCGCCCGGCAGATCTTCTCGATCAGCTCTCGCTCATCCGTGTGATCGACGAGGTGCGACCGCACGAGCTCTATAATCTCGCGGCCATGTCGTTCGTGCCCGCCTCGTGGGATCAGCCCATGCTGACCGGCGAGTACAATGCGCAGGGCGTCACGCGGGTGCTCGAGGCCATTCGTCAGGTGGATCCGAAGATTCGCCTGTATCAGGCTTCGTCGAGCGAGATGTTCGGCAAGGTGCGTGAAGTTCCGCAGAATGAGCTGACGCCGTTCTATCCACGCAGTCCGTACGGTGTGTCGAAGGCGTTTGCGCACTACATCACGGTGAACTACCGCGAGAGCTACGATCTCTATGCGGTATCGGGCATGCTGTTCAATCATGAGTCCCCGCGGCGCGGTCTCGAGTTCGTCACCCGGAAGGTGACTGACGGCGTCGCGCGGATCAAGCTGGGGCTCGCGACCACGCTCGCGCTCGGCAATCTCGACGCGCACCGCGACTGGGGCTTCGCTGGTGACTACGTCAAGGCCATGTGGATGATGATGCAGAGTGAGCGTGCCGACGACTACGTCATCGCGACCGGCATCAGCCACTCCGTGCGCGATCTGGTCGAAGTGGCGTTCGGCCACGCCGGTCTCGACTGGCGCAAGTATGTCAAGTTGGACCCCAAACTGATTCGCCCCGCTGAGGTGGAGCACCTGATCGGCGACAGCTCGAAGGCGAAGGCGCAACTCGGGTGGGCGCCGACGATTGATTTTGCCGGCCTCGTGAAGATGATGGTTGATGCGGATTTGGAGCGTGTGGCCGCTGCGCCGCAGCTGGCTGGTGAAAGGTTATGAGCAAATCAGCCATTTCGACCCTCCTCGACAGGATTCGCACCAAGCAGGCGCGTGTCGGCGTGATCGGCCTCGGCTACGTGGGATTGCCGCTGGCCGTCGAGTTCGCGCGAGCCGGCTTCCAGGTCACCGGATTTGACGTCGATGCGAGCAAGGCGGACGAAATCAACGCCGGCCGCAGCTACATTCCAGACGTCGCCCAAGCCGAGCTTGCGGAGGTCGTGAAATCAGGCCATCTGCGCGCGACGACCGAGCTGGAGCGGCTCGGCGAGATGGATGTCGCCGACATCTGCGTGCCAACACCCCTGCGCAAGACGAAAGATCCCGATCTGTCCTTCGTCGTGAAGGCGCTCGAGGCCGTGGCGGCGCGGCTCAAGGCAGGGCAGCTTGTGATTCTCGAGTCCACCACCTATCCCGGCACGACCGACGAGGTGGCCCTGCCGATGCTCGAAGCCGGCGGACTGAAAGCCGACCGCGACTTCTTTCTGGCGTTCTCGCGCGAACGCGTCGATCCAGGCAACAAGACGTACACGACGCGCAACATCCCGAAGATCGTCGGCGGCGTCGGTCCGGCGAGCACGCAGGCCGCGACGGCTCTCTACGGGCAGGTCGTGTCGCAGATTGTGCCGGTCAGCTCGACACGCGTCGCCGAGATGGTCAAGCTGCTCGAAAACACATTCCGCGCCGTCAATATTGGCCTGGTGAACGAGCTCACCCAGATGTGCCACCGCCTGGACATCGATGTGTGGGAGGTCATCGACGCCGCCCGCACCAAGCCGTTCGGGTTCATGCCGTTCTATCCAGGTCCCGGGTTGGGCGGTCACTGCATTCCCATCGATCCGTTTTATCTGTCGTGGAAGGCGAAGGAGAGCGGCTTCGAATGTCGCTT
>JBGPHH010000178.1:0-8623 GCA_041484265.1 Vicinamibacteria bacterium | reverse complement strand
CGTCCGGTAGAAATCGCGCACATCGTCGACCGAGGCCGCCTCGAGGTCGGCCATACTGCCAATCGTCGCGTGCTTGTACGGATGCACCGAGAACGCCTGGTCGTAGATGATCTCGTTCAGCCGGCCGAACGGCTGATTGTCAACGCGCAGACGCCGTTCTTCCTTCACGACCTCGCGCTCGTTGGTGAACGTTTCCTTGTCGATCCGAAGCGTCGCCATGCGATCGGCTTCGAGCCACGTGACGAGCGGCAAGTACTGCGCCGGCACCGTCTCCCAGAACACCGTCTCGTCCTCGGTCGTATAGGCGTTGCTCCGCCCGCCGATCGAAGAGATCGTCGAGGTAAACGCTTCCGGCTGCACGTTCTTGGAGCCCTTGAACATCAAGTGTTCGAACAGATGCGCGAAACCTGTGCGTCCTGGCCGCTCGTTCTTCGAGCCGACGTGATACGAGATCTGCAGGTGCACAATCGGCGTGGAATGATCTTCGGACAGCACGACCGTCAGCCCGTTTGGAAGCGTCGTGATTTGATACTGGAGCTTCGGCGGTCGAACGGCGGCCGATGAGGTGATGCTGAGGATGGAAAGGATGGCAAGGGCGAGCGAAGCGCCCGCAATCCTGCGGCGGGCAGGCACAGTCATGGTGCCATCATTCTACCTGTAAGTCTCAAGGCTCAGGTCTCAAGTCTCAAGTCTCAGCTACCCTCCCACGAGTCGGAAGCCCAGAAAGATCCATGTTTGGGGCTGCAGATCGAGCGGCGCTGCATCAATGCGGCGCTCGTATCCAAGGAACAGATCGATGGCGCCTTTCTCGCCCTTCAGCCGGACACCGGTCTCGACGAGTCCGCCGGCCTGCGTTCCGCGCGCGTTCACCGCCGAATCAACGCCCGCGAAGTCTCCGGATCCGCTCGCGTAGAGACTCGTGCGCCGCACGACCGGCCCGCGGACCACCACCGAGGCGTCTCCGGCCCATCTGTAGTCGACAAACGAGTGCTGCACCATTCGACCGACGGTGAACTCCATGGCAACCGTGTTCGGGCCCGCCCACGCCGTCTTGAGAACGCGGACACCGAGAAGATTCCACGCGACCGGAATCGTCTTGTCACGGTCGCCCAGATGGCGCGACATGTGATGAAAGACCAACGCGACCTCGGCCACCTTCGAGCGCAAAGAGGTCGAGGCTTCCAGCAGGTAGGTGCCCTGATTCGGATCGAACGCCCGCAGTTCGTTGCCAAGCACCGCCTCGTAGTCGAGGCGGAATGAGGTGCGGCCGACGATGTAGTCCACGGCGTCGAGCTCGCCGCCGAAGTGCGTGTCCCACGAGAACCGCTTGTCGTCGTTCGAGAGCGCCGCTGCCAGGAGATGGAAATCGTAGCGAGTCAGGAAATCGATGTGATCACGTTCAAGGGGACGCACCTGGCCGCCCAGGGCCACTGTCCCCTGCTCGGGCGGCAGAGAGTCCTGCGCGGCTGCGGGCGACGCGAGACCCGCGGCCAGCACCAGCCACCACGCGGTCACCGCGCGGCGCATCAGCGGCCCGATGGCGTGCGCCATTCGGCGAGCCTCTCCATCAGTTCGGCAACGTGCCGCTCGAGCTCGTCGATGCGCTTCTTGAGCGCCGGCAGATGGCGGAAGACGACCGACGCCTTGCGCCACTCGCGGTTCGGGATGCCGGGATAGCCGGTCAAGAACTCGCCAGGACCAACCGACTTGGTGATGCCAGTCTTGCCAGCGGCCACGACGCCCTGACCGACGCGCAGATGGCCCCCGACACCCACCTGCCCTCCCATCACCACGTCGTCCTCGACGACCGTACTGCCCGAGATGCCCACTTGCGACGCCAGCACCACGCGCTGGCCGATGGTCACGCCGTGGCCGATCTGGACCAGGTTATCGATCTTCGTGCCCGCGCGAATCCGCGTCTCGCCGACTGCGGGCCGATCGATCGTCGTGTTCGCCCCAATCTCCACATCGTCCTCAATGACCACATCCGCGTGCTGCGGGATCTTGAGATGGGTGCCGTCGGGCTGTTTGGCGAACCCGAAACCGTCGCTACCGATGACGGCACCGTTCTGGAGGATTACGCGGTGGCCGATAACGACGCGCTCGCGGATGGAGACGTGTGGGTATAGCACACAGTCCTCGCCCACGCGTGCTCCTTGACTGACGACGACGTGCGGATGGATGACAGTCCGTGCACCAATCGACGCGCCGGACTCGATCACCGCAAACGGCCCAATTGACACGTCGGCGCCAAGGGTCACGTCTGATGCGATCGCGGCCAGCCGGTCGACGCCACGCCGCGGGGCCGCGGGCGTCCTGAGCAATTCGATCGCGTGCGCCCAAGCGGTGTACGGATCGGCCACGCGCAGCAGGGCGCACGTCGCCGGCGGGTGAGCCCGATCTGGCATCGCGTCGCCGACGATCACCGCAGAGGCCCGCGTCGTGGCGAGCTGGCCGTAGTACTTCGGGTTGGCGACGAACGTCAGGTCGCCCGGCGCCGCGTGCTCGATGCCGGCGACGCCGACGATCTCGACGCTGCCGTCGCCGCCGCCCGCGGTATCGAGTCGACACTGCAACCGTTCGGCGAGCTCTCGGAGTTTCACTGGAATCTAAGGATCTAAGGATGTAAGGATCTATGGATCTGACGGACAAATCCTAACATCCTTAGATCCTTAGATCCTCACATCCTTACATTCATTGGATAACGTCACTCACACCCTGTTCGCTGCCACGCTCGCGCGCACCAGGCTTGGACGGGTCGGGCGCGGCGCAACGGCGGCTCTCATCATCGCCTCCAATGCGCCAGACATCGACTTCGTCTCGGCCGCGGGCGGCGCGTCGAGCTATCTGACCTGGCACCGCGGCCCGACGCACGGCCTACTCGGCGTTGTCGGTCTCGGTCTGGTGACGGCGGCGGGTGTCTGGGCAGTGTGCCGCCGCAGCGGACAGGAGAGCGAGACGCCCGACGCGTCCTTCGGTTCGCTCCTTCTCGTCTCGATGGTCGGCGTGTTATTTCACGTACTGATCGATCTGCCGACATCCTACGGCACGCGGCTGCTCAGCCCGTTCGACTGGCATTGGTTCGCGGCCGATTGGCTGCCGATCATCGACATCTATCTGATCGTCGCTCTCGGCGCCGGCCTGCTGTTCGGCCGCGCGTCTCCGGAAGCGCGCCGCCTGAACACAGCTCTTGTCCTCGTGCTGATGGTTGTCAACTACGGCGTACGCGGCGTCGCACATCAGAGCGCGCTGACGCTCGCGCCGCGGGTGTTCGGGCCCACCCTGCCCCAGCCTTGCGACGCACAGGCGACCGCCGTGCGGCTTATCGATCGCTGGCCGCGCCCGGAGGCGGCGATCGCCGGCGGGAGGCGTTGCCTGATCGAGATCGCGGCCATGCCGACGTTCATCTCGCCTTTCCGCTGGCGCATCGTCGCGCACCTGTCGAACGCCTACGAGGTTCAGGACGTCGACCTGTTGGATCGGAGGCTCTGGTCGCCGCCGGATGCGTCCGAAGCGTTCTGGCGACGCGAGCTGCGATATCCGAATCAATGGACATCGGTCGTCGCTCGGGCCGCGACGGCGCCGCCGGCACGAGCGTTTCTCGGATTCTCGCGCTTCCCCGCCGTGGTCTCGGTGACCGATCAGACCGGCACCACCACAGTGCGATGGACGGACATGCGCTTTGCCGGAGGCATTCTGACGCCTCAACCGCCACCCGGGCGGCAGAACCTATTCAACGTCGGAGTCCGCATCGGCGCCGACGGCAGGATTCTCGGCGACTAAACAATCAGCGCCATTCCGGGTCGTACCCGCGGCGCCGGATCTTCTCTTCAGCCCAAAGGCTCAGGGAGAACAGAGCAATGACTTCCAGCAGTCCGATGACCGCGTAAATCGTGAAGCGTGCGAAAGCGCTCGGCGCTGGCGAACACAACACGAACCCCTCGTCGAGACACGCCTGCGTGAGGCGGACCAGATCAACGTCTTCCCGCATGATCAGCCCGATGGCCGAGCCGAAGATGACGACGGTTCCCGCGAGGTTGCCGAAGATCGGCTGGCCCACGCGCCACAAGGGGAATGCGACCAGCACGCCCAACACGTTCGGCACCGTGAGCGCCATGGCGATCCAGAACCAGTTCAGTCCACTCATGGACACTCAATAGTGTAGGTTATCGCTCGCCGAACACTTCTGCCTCGAACCTCCAGACTTGCGCGCCGTGCCGCCACGCGTCTCGCGGCAAGCCAGCCTTGTGGCAGGTCTCGGCGAGAAACGTCACGCGATCCCAACGCCATTCGGTCGCCACTTGCGGCAGCAGCAGGCCGCGATGCCAGTGGCGCTCGACCACAAGACCGTGACGGCCCACTTCGAACCCTTCCGGCGCGAGCAACGGTTCGAGCGGACCGAGCAGCGACAGTTCGACGGCGAGCTGCGGGAGCTCCAACGCTTTGACGGGAGGGAACCGTGGGTCCGAACTGCACGCGGCGACCGCACAACGGGGAATCACGCGCCCGAGCGGTTCGTTCGCCTCGACGTGGCCGATGCAGCCTCTGAGTTCTCCGTGCCTATGGATCGTCACGAACGCTCCACCCGGGCGCTCGAGCACCTCCGAGCGCGCCACGACAGATGTCTGCGCAACGCTCACATGCGCGACAATCGCGTCCCGGGCGATCCGCAGCAGCAACTGTCGATCAACGTCTGAAGTCATCGGGAATAACGGCGTGCTTTCGTGGCCGATTCTTGATCGAATGTGCCAAGTGCCGCCGCCATATATCCCACGACCGACGACTTGTCGCCAGACACGTCGCCCGAATCGGCATAGTTCAACACCACGGCATCGCGGGCCCCAAGCAGCCCCGCGGCCCGCATCACCGCGACCGTTGGCCCTCCGCCGCACGCGTGCTCCGGCCGAACGTCGAGCGCCTGCTGCAGTCCCTCGTGGTCGAAGCGTTCGACCGAGTCGATGACAATGGCGTCGAGCGCGGCGGCTGTGGCCGCGTCATGGTAGTGAGATAAGTCGGTGCTCGCAATCAGAAGGGCGTTTCGGCCTCTGAGCACCGAGGCGAGCGCTGCGCCGAGCGAGCGGGCCGTGTCCGCGGTTTGATAGCCCATCACGAGCGGGACAATCCTCGCGTCCGGCGCGAGGCGCTGCAGAAACGGCAGCTGCATCTCGAGCGAATGCTCGCGCGCATGGACGGCCGCGTGCTCGCGGACGAGCGGCGTGGCCCGCATCAACGCGGCGGTGCACTCGGCATCGATCGGCGCGATTCCGAACGGCGTCTCAAATCCTGCGCCTCCGCCCGAGGGGTACGCCGCGACCCCGTCGAAGCCGACGAAGTGAGACGGCCCAACAAGCACGGCCACCGCGAAGCGTCGGCCTCGGAGCAGCTTGTACGCGTGGGCGGCCACGGGACCTGAGTAGACCAGCCCAGCGTGCGGCGCGACCAACGCCACCAGATCTCCGGCTGGGCCATCGTCCGCGCTCGCCAGGTGACGATCCACCGCAGCCGCCAGTGCAGGCGCCGTTCCTGGGTACCAGCTTCCGGCCACAGCCGCGCGACGAATGACCATTTTGAGCCATGCTAGCATTTGCCATGCCTGCCGGATTCACCAGAGAGCAAGTCGCCGCCATCGCCACGCTGGCGCATCTCGAGCTCGATCCCGCAGAAGTCGATCTGTTCGCGCGGCAGTTGGGCGACATCCTCGCGCACGTCGACCAGCTCCAGCGCATCGACACGACCGGTGTGCCCCCCACCACGAGCGTTCTCGCCACGCATCCGTCGGATCGAAAAGACGAGGTCCGGCCGTCGCTTACTCGAGAGGAGGTGTTGGCCAATGCCCCCGACGGGGCGCCAGACGCCGGCCTGTTTCGGGTGCCGCGGGTCATCGGATGAGCCAGCCCGCAACCGTTCGCGAGATTCGGGACCGCGTGCGCTCCCGCGATCGATCCGCCGCCGAGGTGTGTCGCGATGCGCTCGCGCGCATCGACCGCGTCGAGCCGTCTCTCTCAGCCTTCACCACCGTGACGCACGAGCGGGCACTCGCCCGCGCCGCCGCCATCGATCACGATTTCGACAGCTGGCGCGATCGGCCGCTCGTCGGGGTGCCCATCGCGCTCAAGGACAATCTCTGCGCGCGCGGCGTGCGGACCACGGCTTCGTCTCGCATGCTCGAGACATTCGTTCCGCCGTCCGACGCGACGGCCGCCGCGCGACTCGAGGCCGCCGGCGCCGTCGTGATCGGCAAGACCAACTGCGACGAGTTTGCGATGGGGTCCTCGACCGAAAACTCGGCGTTCGGCCCGACCCGGAATCCCTGGGCGCTCGACCGGACGCCCGGGGGATCGAGCGGCGGATCGGCCGCCGCCGTCGCGGCAGGGCTCGCGCCTGTCGCGCTCGGCTCGGATACCGGTGGATCGATCCGCCAGCCCGCCGCCATGTGCGGCATCGTGGGGCTCAAGCCCACTTACGGACGCGTTTCACGCTACGGCTTGATCGCGTTCGGGTCGTCGCTCGATCAGATCGGCCCGCTGACACGAACCGTCTACGATGCGGCGCTGACGCTTGGCGTCATCGCCGGCGCCGATCCAGCCGACGCCACGAGCGCACCGGACCCAGTCGCCGACTACACGGCAGCCTTGTCGGGCGACATTCGAGGAACGCGCGTGGGCGTGCCGTCACGACTGGTCGAAGCTGGCGTCGACCCGGACGTCGCGCGAGCCTTCCGCGCATCGCTCCAGGTGCTCGCGAGCCGAGGCGCCGCGCTCGTGGATGTCGACCTTCCACACGCGCAGTACGCCGTTGCCGCGTACTACTTGGTGGCGACGGCAGAAGCGAGCTCGAACCTGGCGCGCTATGACGGAGTCAAGTACGGATTCCGCGCGCCAGTCGAAGGCGGCGGCCGCGATACGCTCGGGTCGATGTACGCGCGCACGAGGGCGCGCGGCTTCGGGCCGGAGGTCAAGCGACGCATTATGTTGGGCACCTACGTGCTGAGCGCCGGGTACTACGATGCGTACTATCTGAAGGCGCAGCAAGTGCGGACGCTGATTCTCCGCGATTACGATCGCGCGTTCGAGCGCGTCGATGTCGTGGCCATGCCGACGAGTCCGATTCCGGCGTTCAAGATCGGCGAGCGCACGACCGACCCACTGCAGATGTATCTGGCCGACGTCTTCACCGTCAGTGCCAACCTGGCCGGGCTGCCGGCAGTGAGTGTGCCCTGCGGCTTCACCGCAGACCGCCTGCCGGTTGGCCTGCAACTCACTGGGCGACGCCTGGACGAGACGACCCTCTTACGAGTCGCGGATGCCTACGAACGGGACGCGGGCTGGCAGAAGGAAGTGCCCGCTCTGTATGTCTGAACCCGACTGGGCGGGATGGCCTGATGAGAAGCTGCTCGAGGTGCGGATGTGCGACCTCGGCGTTTCGATCGAGGGGACGGAGGTCGAGCAGCGCATCGCGCAGGTGAACGCCGAGATCGAGGCGCGCGGGCTGGCGTTTCGGCCACACTACTGGCTCTCCGACGAATGGTTCACGCCGGACGGTGTCCCGGGTGTGGCCATCCCCTTTTACCTGGCCCATCCGCGACTGGCGAGGCTCGAACTGGCGCAGATGCTCGAAGTGGAAGGCGGCGACGCGGAGTCGTGCCTTCGCATCCTGCGGCACGAAGTCGGCCACGCCATAGACAACGCCTACCAGCTTCGGCAGCGGCGAACCCGGCGGCGGCTGTTCGGCACGCCGGCCACGCCGTATCCCGAGTACTACACGCCCAAACCGTACAGCAAGAGCTTCGTTCACCACCTCGATCACTGGTACGCCCAGAGCCACCCGGACGAAGACTTCGCGGAGACGTTTGCCGTCTGGCTCGATCCGCGATCGATGTGGGCAACCCGCTACACAGGTTGGCCGGCGGAGCGCAAGCTCGAGTATCTGGATGGGCTGCTGCGGCGGCTCGCGACGAGGCGTCCGCGCATCAGGACGAAGAGACAGGTGGACCCGCTGGCGCGCCTACGGAAGACCCTCGGCGAACATTACCGCAAGAAGCGCGAGCACTACGGTCTGGATCATCCGGATTTCTACGAGTCCGATCTGCGGAACCTCTTTTCGGACGCGCCGCAATACGTCAAGAACCTGCCGGCGGCGCGGTTCGTCCGGCGGATCCGCAAGGAGGCCCGCACCACCGTGGCGAGCTTCACCGACAGTTACCAGTACACGATTGATCAGGTGCTCGAGAAGATTATCGAGCGCTGCCGCGAACTGAACCTGCGGCTGACCGACTCTGAGGAAGCCACGCGAGTCGACTTCTTCGTGTTTTTGACGGTGCAGACGATGAACTATCTGCATAGTGGACGACACCGAGTCGCCCTGTGACCGCCATCCGCCTCCGCGTGCTGGCGCTGGTGCACCGGCACCTGATCCCGCCGGCGAAGCTCGAGGAAGGCACCGACATTACGGCGGCGCCGTGGCGGACGGAGTACGACGTCATCTCGACGCTGACGTCGATGGGGCACGAGGTGCAGACGCTCGGCGTCCACGACGACCTGGGCGAGATCCGGCGGGCGTCGTCGGAATGGAAGCCCCACATCACCTTCAACCTGCTCGAAGGCTTCGACGACGTCGCCATCTT
>JBGPHH010000177.1:0-8635 GCA_041484265.1 Vicinamibacteria bacterium | reverse complement strand
CACGTCCTGATCGACCTGACAGATGATGGGAAACCGCGCCGCGCGGATCCCCGTGTTGATGGCCGCGGCGGCGCCACGACCCTCTCCGGCGACGATTCGAAACGACCACACGCGGGCCAGTTGGCGCAGCAGCTCCGACGACCCGTCGTGGCTGCGATCGTCCACGACGAGCACCTCCATCGGCCGACCATCAGCCTGCGAGAAAATGGCCTCGATCGTGTCGCGAATCCATGCGGCGCCGTTGCGGACAGGGACGACGAAACTGATGCCTTCCATTACGCGCTCGCCGTCCGCTTAGAGACGGACGCTGCGTCTGCGGGACGATCAATCATTTCCCGGTACATCTCCTCAATCTGCGAGCACACGACGTCTTCTCCATACGTGGCTCTAATGTGCACCTGGGCGTCGGCCGCCGCCGCGCGCCAGGTGGCCGGGCTCTGCAAAACCGCTTCGATGGCACGCGCCAGCGCGTCAGCGTCGCCGAGGGGCACGACCTGGCCTCCGCCCGTTTCGCGCACAATCTCTCCGCACCCTGAGTCGTCGGCGACGATGACTGGCGTGCCAGACAGAAGCGCTTCGAGCGGGACGAGTCCGAAAATTTCCTGCTGTGAAGGATAGACCAGGACGTCCGCGTCCGCCAGAGCCTCGAGTCGCTCGTGTGCTCGCAGGAGCCCTGTGAAGATGGTTCGCGGTTCAAGGCCGAGGTCTCGAACGAGCGACCGCGCCATCGCGCCGCCGCCCATGTCGTTGCCGGCGATCACAAGGCGCACGTCGGTCCGCTGGAGTTTCGCACACGCGCGCACGAGCACATCGAGGCGTTTGCGAGGCGTCAGCTTACCCAGAAACAGCACAAGAGGACCCGGCGAAATCCCATACCGTTGGCGGAACCTGCCCAGGATTGGGGGTGACCCGAATTCGTCGAGGTCCATTGGGTTGGGAATGACGCGGATCGCCGACGGCTCGACACCCAACTGACACAAATCGCGGCGCTCGGTCTGCGACACGGCCAAGACCCGCGAGGCGCCACCCATCACGCGCCGGCCTGCCACGACGTCGAAGACGCGTTTAGCCAGGCGGCGGCGCTCGATGAGCGGCGCCGTCCCGTTGGGCGCCAGCACGTACGGCACGTTCGAGCGACTGAGATGACGCGCCGCGACGACGCCAGGGACGTTCCGGCACGCGTGGAGATGTGCGACGTCGAAGGCTTCGACGTGCCGGGACAAGTAGCCGCTCAAACCGAGGGGCAGGAAGAATTGCCAGTGATACGCCAGGCGGTTCGAGACATTGGGAAACACTCGCACGTCCACGCCAGCGTCGGCACGGCCCTTCACACTTTCTCTCACGTCTTCCGCGGTGCATGAGACGCGCCGTCTGGAGAGCCGCGCCGACTCCTCACAGGCATCCGTCGTGCACACCGTGACTTGATGGCCGCGGCGCGCCAGCCCACGTGTGAGGCTGTGCGCGAGCCTTGGAATGCCCCCATAGGCCCAGGCGTCGGTGAAATACGGTGTGACGTGGAGGATTCGGAGCGGCCGCATCACCAATGGGCCAAACTGGCCGGTGCCCGTACAATAACAGTCTTGGAATGACGAGCAACAGATTCGTCATGTGCGGCGCGGCGGCGCTTTTTGCCGGCCTCGTGTACCTGAACGCGCTCCACAACCCGTTTGTCTATGACGACTACCATACGGTCGTTGCGAACCCGTCGATTCTCCACGTGGCGAACCTTCGGGCCATCGTGCTGTACGACATGACGCGTCCGATCGTCAATTTGTCATACGCGATCGACCGCGCCGTGTGGGGCGCCGCACCGTTCGGCTTTCATCTCACCAATGTGCTCCTGCACATGTTCGACGTCGTCCTTCTGTTTCAACTGGCCTGGCTTCTGGCTGAAGATCTCCAGGTCCAGCCCGCGGATCGTCGGGTCCGCCAGGAACGCACCACGCTCGTGGCGTTTGCCGCCGCGACTATCTTCGCGGTTCATCCGATGATGACCGAGGCGGTCGGATACATCAGCGGGCGGTCGGAAGTGTTGTGCACGACGTTCTTTCTGGCAGGTCTGCTGTGCGGACGCCAGTGGATCCGCGGTAACGGCGCACGTTGGGCCGGCCTGACGATCGGCCTCTGGGTTGCAGCCCTCGCGACAAAAGAAGTCGGCGGGATGTTTCCCTTCGTGCTGTTCTGTTATGACTGGCTCGTACCGGTCCGGCTAGAGCCGGACACTACATCTGATCCGGTTGAGAATACCGCGTTTCGGCGGCGGATTCTTACCATCCACGTGCCGCTCATCGGCATCGCCGTCGCGGGCGGTATCGCCCGACTGGCCGTCCTCGCGCGCGTCGAGTATCCAGGCCAAGTGACGGTTCATTGGTCCTATCTTCTCATCGGGGCGGATGTGGTCCGCCGCTACGTCATGCTGATCCTCCGGCCCACCGGACAGACCATCTTTCACGAGGTCGCGGCGGTCAACGCGGTGTGGGATCCGCGTGCGCTGGCGGCATTGACGATCGTCGGCCTGATGGCGGCGCTCGCCTGGCGCTGGCGACGGGCCGCGCCCCTCGTCAGCCTTGGGATGCTCTGGTTTCTGCTGCTGCTGGTACCATCCACCGTGCTGATCGCGCTCGACCGGGGTGAGCCGATGGCCGAACACCGAGTCTACCTGGCCAGCTGCGGTCTGTTCCTCGCCGCGGGCGCTGCTCTCGTCGAGGCCGGAGCGGTGCTCTCTCGCGTTCGCCCGCGAACCTGGGCCGTCGTGCCGGCTGTTCTTGCCGTGGTTCTTCTTTCGTTTATGGCACAAACCGTGTGGCGGAACGCCGTGTGGAGCAGCCCGGTGAGTCTCTGGCAAGAGTCAGTGGACCTCGCACCCACCCACTATCGCCCCCGGCTTCTGCTCGGTGAGGCGCTGGCGGACTCGAATCGACGCACACAGGCGATCGAAGAGTTCAGGACCGCACTTCGGCTGCGGCCAACAGAGCCAGCGGCCTACGCGAAGCTCGGCGACGGCCTGGTCGATCTCGGACAATTCGCCGAAGGGGCCGCCGTCTTCAGGCGCCTTCAGGACCTCGATCCCCGATCACCGATTGTCTCGAACGGCCTCGGCGTCATCGCTCTGTTGTCGGGTGAGACCGATCAGGCGCGCCAGTACTTTCGTGAGGCGCTCGCTCGAGATTCTCGCAACGTGGCGGCCCGCCAGTCGCTGGCGTTCATCGCTGAAACGGAGCCGGCCGATCCGGCCGAGGCCCTGCGCCTGTGTCGAGAGATTCAACAACTCGCTCCCCAGATTTCCGGAACCGATGACTGTATCCGTCGAAACCAATCTCGGCTCGCCGCGGCCGTCGCCGGCCGCTGACACACCGGCGGCAAGCACCTTCGGCCCGATGCGAGCTCGCGCCGGGCTCGTCTGGACGCTCGTCCGCACCGACTTTAAGGCTCGATACCACGGCACCATTGGCGGGTTCGTCTGGGCTCTCCTCAAGCCGATGAGCATGTTCGTCGTGCTGATGGGCGTCTTCTCGTTTCTTTTCGCGGCCAATCCCGCCTACAAGCTCAATCTCATCGTCGGGTTGTTTCTGTGGGACTTCTTCGCCGAGGCGACCAAGACCGGCCTGACGTCGCTCAGCGCCCGAGGGTATCTGCTGACGAAGGCCCGGGTGCCATCCTGGATTCTGGTCGTCACCTCGATGTCTAACGCCATGATCACGCTGGCGGTGTTCTGGGCGGTGATCGTCGTCTTCCTCGTCGCCACCGGCCATCCGCCGACGGTCGAGGCGCTCGGGGCCTTCGCCTCCTACTGCGCGGCGCTGATAGCCATCGTCGTCGGCTTCTCGCTGGCCTCGAGCGTGCTCTTTCTGCGCTATCGCGATCTCAACCAGGTGTGGGAAGTCGTGCTGCAGGCGGGCTTCTTCATCGCGCCCATCATCTACCCGCTCGAGATCCTCCCCGAGCGCTTTCATTTCTATCTGTATATCTGGCCGCCGACGCCCGTCATCGAATTCTCGCGCGCCGTGCTCGTGCGAGGAGTGCTGCCCACACGGACCGGGCACGCGTATCTGGCGCTCGATGCCATCATCTGTCTGGCCGTGGGAATCTTGATCTTTCGTTGGCTCAGCCCGCGAGCCGCCGAGCACCTGTAGCCGCCATGCCCTTAATTACCGTCGACGCGGTCTCCAAGGCGTTCTGGATTCCCAGCGTGCGGCGCGACACCATCCGCGAGCACCTGCTCGGCATGCTGCGACCGCGAAAGTTTCAGCGGCTGCAGGTGCTCGACGACGTCACCTTCGACCTCCGCCGCGGCGAGGCCCTCGGCATCATGGGCCGCAACGGATCGGGCAAAAGCACGCTGCTCAAGATTGTCTGCGGCGTCTACCAGCCCGACCAGGGGCGCGTCCTTGGCCACGCGGCCATCACGCCCATTCTGGAGCTTGGTGTCGGCTGGAATCCTGAGCTCGACGCGGTGGACAACGTCCTGCTGATCGGATCGGTGATGGGATTGTCGCTCGCACAGATTCACCACAGCATGGAAGAGATTCTGGCGTTTGCCGAGCTCGAGCGCTTCGCAAACTTACCCCTCAAGCACTATTCGAGCGGCATGTCGGCACGACTGGGCTATGCGGTCGCGTTCAAAGCCGTCCGCGAGGTTCTGGTCCTCGATGAGATCTTCGCCGTCGGGGACGCGGGCTTCAGAGCACGTTGCGAGCAGCGCTACAAAGAGCTACGGTCCCTCGGCCACACGGCGATCATCGTCAGCCACGACCCGCGGGTCATCTCGACCTTCTGCGACCGCGCACTCCTCATCAACGGGGGCCGCATCGTGCTCGAGGGCCCAGCCTACGCGGTCGCCGACCATTACGTGTCGATGCTGACCGATGCAGATGCAAAGCACGTGTAAGTTTCAAGTCTGAAGTCTCAAGTCTGCCTTGCTCCTGCCACTGGGCCAACTTGAGACTTGAGACTTGAGACTTTTGATGATGGATACACACCGCGAGCATCTCATCGCGCCGGGCGTCCGCGGCTGGCTCGAGAGCCCGGCGGTGGCACTGATCGCCGAAGACTGCCTGATCGTGTCGGGTTGGGTGTTTGCCAGCGATGCGTCGATCGTCGGCGTCTGGGCTGAAGGGCTCGGCGAGCGCAGATCGCTCGGCCACGACCTGCGGCGCGATGATGTGGCGCGGGTGTACGCCGACGAGCCGCACGCCGCGCGCTCCGGCTTCAACGGCTTTCTCGAGTTCGACGGCCGATCGCGCGAACCGGTGGACCTCGAGGTCTGGGCAAGGCTCGACGACGGCCGCATCATCAGACTCTTCTCGCGGCGGCTGGCACATGACGTCGCAGCGCGTGACACGCCAATCCGATTCGCGGTGCGCCACCTGATCCGTCAGCCGCATCTCGCTCTGTCGTCTCAGTCGTGGGGGCGCGCCATCTCCCTGTTGAAGAAGCGCTGGCTGCCGCGGGCAAGTCGACGTGAGTGGCTCGCTACATTCGGCGCGCGTGGAGCGCTGACGCGGAGGCGACGCGTCACGCTCGAGAGGTTCCTGGCCGAGGGCGAGCGAATCTCCTTTGCCAGAACCGAGGCTCCGGACGTGTCTGTCATCACCGTGGTCTGGAACCGCGCCGAGCTCACGCTCAGATGCCTGGCCGCCCTGGCCGCACACACTGACGCGGCGATGGAGGTGATCGTCGTTGACAACGCGTCAACCGACGAGACGCCCAGGCTGCTCGCCCAGGTCGATGGCGCGATCGTCATCAGGAACGCGAGCAACCTCGGCTTCCCCGCCGGCAACAACGTCGGCGCCCGGGCGGCTCGCGGAGCGTTTCTCTTGTTTCTCAACAACGACGCCGAACTGGCGCCGGGCAGTATCGGTTCCATGGTGGACGCCGCGCGCCGCGACGCGTCGATGGGCGCGGTCGGGGGCAAGCTCGTCTGGCCCGACGGCCGCCTTCAAGAGGCAGGCTCCATCGTCTGGGCCGATGGATCGTGCGAGGGATACGGACGAGGCGGTGATCCATCGGCACCCGAGTACAACTTCGAGCGGCAGGTCGACTTCTGTTCGGGTGCGCTCCTGCTCACTCCACGGGCCGTCTTCGAGCAGCTCGGCGGCTTCGACGAACGCTATCAGCCGATGTACTACGAAGACGCGGACTACTGCGCGCGGCTCTGGACGAACGGCTACCGCGTCGTCTACCAGCCGAAGGCCTTTGCCGTCCATTACGAGTTCGGCAGCGCCTCATCTCCACAGGAGAGCTTCGAGCGCCAGCGTGCGAAGCGTCCGATCTTCATCGCCCAGCACCGCCAGTGGCTCTCGTCGCAACTGCCAAAGAGCGAAGGTGTCCTTGCAGCACGTTCGCACCCACACGGGCAGCCGTCGGCCATCTTCATCGACGACGCAGCTCCTGAGCCGCGAATGGGATCCGGGTTTCCTCGTGCCGCCACGCTTTTGAACGCACTGGCGGCGCAAGGGTTTCTCCTCACCGTCTACGCGACTGCCGAGCGTCAACCGTCTGGATCGAACGGCCGTTTGACAGGGGTTGAAGTGGTCGCGGGCGGGCCGGCCGGGTTGCGCGGATTCCTGACCTCGCGGCTGGAATTGCGGCGGCCTCACGATCTGGTGATCGTCAGCCGCCCTCACAACATGCAATATGTGAAGGCCGCGATCAGTACCGACCTCTCTACACTGGGCGCGCCCATCATCTATGATGCGGAGGCCGTCTACGCACTCCGCGAGATCGGACGCCGGCGCGTGGCGGGGCACCCGGCCGCGGAATCCGATCGTCAGACCTTGATCGATTCGGAGATCGCATTGACGCGTGGCTGCGCGGCCGTCCTCACAGTCAGTGACGTCGAGCGGCAACTGTTCGAGGCGGCCGGAGTTCGGAATGTTGTGGTCGTCGGCCACGCGATCGAGCCGCGCCCCACCCTCACACGATGGGAAGCCCGCCGGTCAATTCTTTTCGTCGGCGCCTTCAGTCCCGAATCGCCAAACGAAGATGCGGTGACCTTCTTCTGTCGCGAGGTCCTGCCGATCCTTCGCACCGAGGGTCTGAGCCACGCCCCCTTCGTTGTCGCCGGCGCGAGTATGCCCGACCATTTGCCGTCGCTGGCCGACTCCCTCGTCTCGTGGCAGCCCGACGTCGACGACCTGACGCCCCTCTACGAAGACGCGCGGGTGTTCGTGGCGCCGACGCGCTACGCGGCAGGTATCCCATGGAAGGTCGGAGAGGCGGCAGCCCGCGGCGTCCCGGTTGTGTGCACGCCCCTGCTCGCGCGCCAGCTCGATTGGAATCCTGGAAGCGAGCTCTTGACGGCCGAGAGTCCCGCTGAATTCGCCAGCGCGATTGCTGCTTTGTACGCGGATCCCGACCTATGGGCGCGGCTTCGCGAAGCGGCGCTCAATCGCGTGGCCCAGGATTACAGCGCCCCTGCCTTTCAGGCTGCCGTTCAGCACGCGCTCAGTATCGCTACGCGTTCGCCGGCTGCCGCGCTTTCCCAAAAATCTCTCGCATGAGCTGCGGGAAGGCCCCATGGTCGCGCGCGGTGATCTCATACCGAGGGAGGAGCAGGCGATTGGCGCCTGCCGACACGAGTCCGGCCTCGACGGTGACGGCCGCACGAAAGCCCGCCTCGCCGACGATCGCTCGGGCTTCGGCATCGAACTCGCCATAGGGGTAGGCGAACAGGTGCACGGGCCGTTCGAGCAAGCGCTCGAGTGTGCCCTTGTTCTCGAATATTTCCATCCGCTTTGTCTCCGCAGCCTGGGTCGTGAGCGCGAGGTGATGGGTCGTGTGGGCGCCGATAGCGTGACCGGGCCGCTCGGCGAGCGCGCGGATCTCTCGGCCAGTCAACACCCGGTGGGTCGCGCGCGGCGCCCAGTTTGTGCCGCCCCAGGCTAGAACCGCCTCGACCAGGTTCTGACGCGCGGGGGCATCAAGCGGCCACGCGAGCCGATTTACACACTCCAGCGCGCCGGCACGCTCGTCGGGTGTCCTTGTCGGCATGCGCAGGTCTTCTTCGCCACTCTGTCCACCGGCCTGCAACGTCAGGACAGGCGGGAGCGCTGCGTCGGAGAGAAAGACGCGCTCGAGGATATCCCACCAGCGTTCGTGTTCTTCGTCCAATCGATCGCTATTCACGAAGAATGTCGCAGGTACGCCGAGCTCCACGAGGATCGGTGACGCAACGGTGAGCGCGTCCAGGTACCCGTCATCGAATGTGACAGCCACTGCGGCTTCAGGTATGCGGCCGGCCGCCGCGGCGTGCACGAGATCCTCCAGACCGATCGGCGAGAAGTGATCTCGCAGATAGGCCATCTGTTCGCGAAACTCGCGCGGGGACGTGCACAACGCGTGGGAATCTGGGGTGAGCTCGGCCACGCGGTGGTAGGCCAGGACGGCCGCGGGCCAGCCCACTTGGTCTTGGCTCACTGCAGCCGCAGGCACAGCTCGGCTCGCGGAAGCCACAGGCAAAGGCGGCTTGACGGCTCGAACGGCGATGATCATGGGAAAATTCGGATCGACCCGATCGAGCTCGGCCGGCGCCATCTCTTCAACCGACAGCCCGTAGAGAAACGCCGCGCAGGCCATGACGTTGCCGTAGGCCGTCACCTCGAAGGCCTCGAGTGGGAACACCTCGGCAAAGAGT
>JBGPHH010000176.1:0-8788 GCA_041484265.1 Vicinamibacteria bacterium | reverse complement strand
TACAGCCGCCACGAGGTGAGGAATTTTCTGCTCTCGAACGCGCTCTTCTGGCTCGAGGAGTACCACGTGGATGGGCTGCGCGTGGACGCGGTGGCTTCGATGCTGTACCTCGATTATTCACGCCGTGAAGGCGAGTGGATCCCGAACGCCTTCGGCGGACGCGAAAACCTGGACGCCATTGCCTTTCTGCGGCAGCTCAACACGCTGACGCACGGCGAGCATCCGGGCACGATCACGGCGGCCGAGGAGTCGACGGCCTGGCCGGGCGTCAGCCGCCCGGTACACCTGGGCGGCCTGGGGTTCACCTACAAATGGAACATGGGGTGGATGCACGACGTGCTCGAGTACGTGCGCGAGGATCCGGTCCACAGACGCTGGCATCACCACCTCGTGACGTTCTCGATGCTCTACGCGTTTACCGAGAACTTCGTGCTGCCGCTCTCGCACGACGAAGTGGTGTACGGCAAGCGGGCGCTTCTCGACAAGCCGCCCGGCGACGCATGGCAGAAGTACGCCACGCTTCGCACGTTATACGGCTTCATGTACGCCCATCCGGGCAAGAAGCTGCTGTTCATGGGAGGCGAGTTCGGCCAGTGGCGCGAGTGGCATCACGATCGCAGTCTCGACTGGCACCTGCTCGACGATCCGTCGCACGCGTCGCTTCGGCGCTATGTCCAGGATCTCAACCGTTGCTACCAGGCCGAGCCGGCGCTGTACGAGCGTGATTTCGACCCTGAAGGGTTTCGGTGGATTGACTGCAATGACAACGAGAACAGTGTCGTGTCGGTCGTGCGCTACGCGCGCGACCGCCGCGACTTCATCGTCATGGTGTTCAACTTCACGCCCGTCCCGCGCGGCGACCACAGAATCGGCGTGCCCGAGGCTGGCCGGTATACGGAGATCGTCAACAGCGACGCGTCGTTCTATGGCGGCGGCGACGTCGGGAACGGCGGCGGCGTGACGAGCGAGCCGGTCGCCGCACACGGCTTCGAGCAGTCCCTGCGCCTGATGATTCCGCCGCTCGGCTGTCTCTTCTTGAAACGGCGCCAAAGCTAATTCGCACGCCTGCTCATCACTTCGTGATGAACTGTCGTTGCTGATTGCCCATGTCGTTCCGAAATTCGCGAGGCTTCGCAGTCGCGCTTGTGACGCTGGCGACGTTCACCGATCTCGTCGCGTACTCAGTCTGCGTACCCGTTCTGCCGGACTTCGCGCGGCGTCTGGGCGCGAGCGCGACGATGATCGGGCTGCTGTTTGCCTCGTTTGGCGTCACGCTGGTCGCCGTTGGCGTGCCAATGGGCGTGGTGTCGGACCGCGTGGGACGGAGGCTCCCATTGGTCGGCGGCATGCTGGCGCTCGCGGGTTCGACGGCCGTGTTCGCGTTCGCCGACACGCTGCCGTGGTTGTTCGCGGCCCGCATGATCCAGGGTGCGGCTGATGGCGTCACGTGGGTCGCCGGCCTCGCCCTGGTTGCCGATCTCTACGGTCCAGCAGATCGCGGGCGCGTGATGGGGTACGTGATGTCGGGCACGAGCGTGGGCATTGTGGTCGGTCCATCGATTGGTGGATGGTTGTACGAGGCCGGAGGCGTGGCGCTGCCGTTTGCCTTCGCCTCCGCGTTGTCGCTCGTGTGTGCGGTCGGTTTCGCATCGATCCAGCCGCCCAGGGCCTCCACCGAGCGCCATCGTTGGTCGATGTGGTCGGTCGTGCGTGTGCCGGCGGTCGCGCTGTGTGTGGCGGCTGTGGTTGTCACCGGCGCAACGATCGCGATGCTCGAGCCGGTGCTGGCGCTCTTCTTCGACAGCTCGCTCGGTCTGGGGCCAGCCGAAATCGGCGTGTTGTTTGGCGTCGCGGCCGTCGCGGGGGCCGTGATGCCGTTTGTCTACGGCCCGATGACGGACCGCTGGGGCGGCCGCCGGCTAACGCTCCTGGGGCTCGCCCTGACGTCTGCGTGGATGCCGGTGATGGCGATCGCGACGGGATTTCGAGCCGCGCTAGTCGTCATCGTCGTGCTATGGATTGCGATCGCGTTGATCGTCACGCCCTCGCTCGCGTACATGGCTGAGGTGACGTCATTTGCCGGCGGCGACGCCTACGGCGTTGGCTATGGCCTCTACAACACAGCGTGGGGCGTGGGTCTGCTGGGCGGACCGTCGCTCGGCGGGTGGCTGTTCGAACGGCTGGGCTTCGCGACGCTGACGATCGGCTGGTCGCTCGCCGTCATCATCGTCACGTTGATTTTGGCGACCGTCCGGCCATCTTTTCAATACGCGCCCACTCGGCGTTCGTGACGGGCATCACCGAGAGCCGCGAGATCCGCACGAGCGGGAAGGTCTTGAACCTAGCGTCGGCCTTGATCTCGGCCAGCGTGACCGGCCGCGCAAGCGTTGTAACGGGAGCGACATCGACGACCGACTGCTTACCGCTCTTGTCCTTGGGATCCGGATAGGCATCGCCGAGCGCCTTCGCGATGCCGACGACGGCCTTCTCGTCTCCCGTGTGGTAATAGAAGATCCGGTCGCCCTTCTTCACCGACCGCAGGTGCTTCTGCGCGAGAGGATTCTTCACGCCGCTCCAAACGGCTTTTCCATCCTTGAGGAAGGCGTCGAAGCCGTAGTGGGTTGGCTCTTCCTTGAACAACCAATTCATAATGCCAAATTGTATGCCGATGCTTCGTGATCGCGTTCGCCCACCCGTTCGCGTGCTTTTCGTCGGCATCAATCCCGGTATTCGGTCGGCTGAGATCGGCCACCACTTCGCTGGCTATTCCAACCGATTCTGGAAGCTGCTCGCCGACGCCCGGCTGGTGCCCGAGCCCATCGGCCCGAAAGATGACAGTCGTCTGCCCGAATGGGGCTACGGCATCACGAACCTGATCGCCCGGCCGACGCCGGGGATCGACACGCTGACGCCTGCCGAGTATGTGACGGGCGAGCGGGCGCTCCGGCGGAAAGTGCGACGGTGGCGGCCGACCATCGTGGCGTTCGTGGGTGTCACGCTCTATCGCGCGGTCTTTGGCGCGCCTGCCGCGACCAGGATCATCTGTGGTCCGCAGCCAGAGCGTTTCGAGGGCGCGTACGTCTTCGTCCTGCCCAATCCGAGCGGCCGCAACGCCAATTTCTCGTACGCCGAGATGCTCCGGGCGTTCCGCGGACTCGCTCGCGCGACGAGAACGCGCCCATAGTGTCCCTCGACTCCGAACAGACGCCCTTCCCTAAAACGAAGGGCGCCGAATGCCCAGCTTGCGCATGCGAGATTGCAAGGTCGTGCGCTTGACGCCGAGACGCGCCGCTGCGCCGCCCGGTCCGCCGACGATGCCGCGCGCGTCGCGCAACGCGGAGAGAATGGCATCCCGTTCCAGTGTCGCGAGTCGGTCGGGCGGGTCGTTGCGCTGCCCCGTGGGGCGCTCAAACTCGGCTCTCGGCACGCGCAGCACGCCGTCCCGCGACAGAATCACCGCGCGTTCGATCACGTTCTCGAGCTCGCGGACGTTGCCGGGCCAGTCCCACGCGCACAGCGCGTCCATGACGGCGGCAGGGATGCCGGCGATCGTGCGCTTCAATCGGCGCGCATGTTTGTCGGTCAAATCTCGAACGAGTGCGGGGATATCCTCGCGCCGTTCCCGGAGGGCCGGAAGGCGGATGGGGAAGACGTTCAGGCGGTAATACAGATCGTCGCGAAACGTGCGCGCGGCCACCATCGACGACAGGTCACGGTTGGTGGCGGCAATGACCCGCACGTCCACACGAACGGTCTTGGTGGCACCGACCCGCTCGAATTCGTGTTCCTGGAGCGCCCGCAGGAGCTTCGGTTGCATATCGAGGGGAGATCGCCCACTTCGTCCAGGAACAGCGTCCCTCCGTGTGCCACCTCAAAGCGCCCCAGTCGCGTCGCGACCGCGCCGGTGAACGCGCCGCGCTCGTGGCCGAACATCTCGCTCTCGATGAGCGTCGACGGAATGGCCGCGCAGTTGACGCGGACGAACGCCCGGTCTCGCCGGCCGCTGCGATTGTGGATCGCCCGCGCGATCAGTTCTTTCCCCGTGCCGGTTTCTCCGGTGAGCAGTACGGACGCGTCGGTCGGGGCGACGGTCTCGACCTGCGTCAGAACCTGACGGAGGGCGAGACTGCGGCCGGTGATGCCCGCAAAGCCGTGATCGGTGCGAATGTCGTCTTCCAGGTACATCTTCTCGGACAGCAACCGATCCTTGAGCCGCTGAATTTCCTCGTACGCCAGGCCGTTCTCCACCGCGATTGCGATCTGTCCGGACACCTGCCGCAGCAGCACCACTTCGTCTTCGGTAAACGCGTCGGGTCGGCGGGACGCCACACTCAGGATGCCGACCGCGGCGCGCGCCGTCGTCAGCGGGATGGAGCAGAACGAGCGCATGCCGAGCGGACCCAGGATGCGGGCGACAACCGGATTCCTCGCCTCCAGGTCTTCGATCGTGTAGATCGTGGCCTCGCCCTTCCAGAAGCTCTCGCTGATCGGAATGGACCGGTTCTCGAGATCCGGCCGGCGGCTGCCCTCGGTGACGACCAGACGGACGAGCGCCCGGGACGTACCCGTGCCCGGCTCGAAGAGACTGATGCTGGCGTACTCGTGACGAACGGCTCGGTCGAGACAACCCGAAAGCGCGTGGAACAAATCGCCGAGGTCAAGTTGGCTGACGAGTAGGTTCGTCACCTCGAGAAGCAGGCTGACCCGATCTCTTTCGAGGCGGACGCGTGCGACGGCCGTGTCGCCCGGCGGCGTCGAGTCTGCTGGCATGAGAAGGCCTGCTCATGTTCGGCGTCTCGGCCGAACAGGTCAAGGTGAAAGCCGACGCCCGTTCGGCACTTCGGCACGTGCCGAATGCTCGTCACACTCGGCAACTGTGTGGCCGGACGTCGCGAGCACCAAGTCCCGCTCTGGGTGTTGGTTAGAGGAGATCCGCCCGTCGTCGATGCTCGGAACGCGGTGTGCTCGGTCCGATGGCGGAGACTGTGATGCACGCAAGCCCCGGTGAACTGCACTCAGAGCTGCTCGAGAACCTGGATGCGGTGATCTGGGAGGACCGACCCGGTGACTCTCAAGTTCACCTACGTCAGCCAAGGAGCCGAACGCCTGTTCGGCTATTCGCTCGAGCAGTGGCTGACACGGCCGGCGTTCTGGGTGGATCTTCTCCATCCCGAGGATCGTGAGCAGGCGGTGGAGCTGTGCCGTACTGCCGTCAACGAGTGTCGTGACCACGACTTCGAGTACCGGGCGCTCGCCGCCGACGGCCGCGTGCTCTGGATTCGCGATCTCGTGCGAGTGATTTCTGACGGGCACGGCCACGCGACGGCGCTGCATGGCGTGATGATTGATCTAACCGAGCGGAGGCAGGCCGAATCGGCGCTCGACCGGAAGGATCAGTACTACCGTGCGCTCATCGAGCACGCGCTCGACATCATCACGGTCGTGAGCCGTGACGGCATCCTCCAGTACGAGAGCCCCTCGGCGGAGCGCATTCTTGGCTACCCGCTCAGCGAGCGGCTTGGCCGTAACGTGTTCGATCTCCTGCACGCCGACGACCTGTCGCGGGTGCGAGCCGTGTTCGAAGCGAGCATGGCGACAGGGCGGCCGACGACGTTCATGCGGTTTCGCTACCGGCATGCCGATGGCACCTGGCGTGTGCTCGAAGCGATCGGGCGGCCGTTTGTGAACGACGAGGGGCAGCTCGTGGGGATCGTCAACTGCCGGGACGTGACCGAACGCCAGCAGCTCGAGGAACAGGTGCGCGACGCACAGAAGATGGAGGCGTTGGGGCGCTTGACGAGTACCATCGCTCACGACTTCAACAACCTCCTGGTGGTGATTCTCGGCAGCGTGGAGCTGGCGATCCAGTCCGAACATTCCGCTGGCCTCCGCTACGATCTCGGCGAGATCAAGCGGTCGGCCGAGCTCGGCGCGGGGCTGACGAGGCAATTGCTCGCGTTCAGTCGCCGCACGACGGGCGCTCCTGAAATCATCTCACTCGATGCGTCACTGCTCGAGTTGAAGGGCATCCTCCAGCGGCTCGTCGGCCACGACGTGCACGTCGAGCTGGCGCTCGGCGCGCAGACCGCGCGTGTCCGTCTCGCCAGGGGGACGCTCGAGCAGATCATCATGAATCTGGCCGTCAATGCGCGGGACGCCATGCCCAAGGGCGGCACGCTTCGCGTCGCGACCGCCAACACGCCGGCGACCGTGGACATCGGCTCCGAAGAGATGGCCGAGCGCGTCGTCATCGAAGTGTCTGACACCGGGTCTGGTATGCCAGCCGACATCAGGGCCAGGATCTTCGAGCCGTACTTCACGACCAAAGACGCGGGGAAGGGGACCGGGCTGGGCATGTCGACCGTCTACCGCATCGTCCGTGACAGCGGCGGCCACATCGACGTGGACAGCGAGCCCGGACACGGCACCCGCTTTCGTATTCATCTGCCGATCGTGCCCGGCGACCCTGGGTAGCTGCAGAGAATCGTGCGGCGCTTACAAAGCTGACACTCGACAATATTCGGATCGAGATTTCAGTTGATCCGCGCCACGTTCGGCCGTTAGATCTTCACGTCCCCACAGCAAGAAGCTGCCGTAATCAGACCGATGACAGTACCCCCCAGCGGGAGGAGTGCGTCATGAACGGTCGAAAAGCGGTAGTGGTCTGTCTGTCGATGGCGGCGGCGGTGTATCTGGGTGTATTGACCCTCGCAGCCGACGGGCCTGCAGGGCCAACCGAGGCGCCGGCGGGCTTTGACAATCAGACTAACGGGTTCGTCACGCAGGAAGAGTTCGACAAGGCGCTGGAGGTATTTCAGGACAGGGAAACGATCGAGGACGGTCTGGGCCCGGTGTACAACGCGCAGAGCTGCGCTGAGTGCCACCAGGATCCGGTGACCGGGGGTGGCAGCCAAATCAGCGAGCTGCGAGCCGGTCATCTCGATCTGTCGGGCGATTTCGTGGAGGCGCCCGGCGGATCGCTGATTAACGACCGCGCGATTGATGCACGCATCCAGGAGCGTGTGCCGGAGTCGGAGAGCATTCGCACGTTTCGGATGTCAACCAACACGCTGGGCGCGGGGTTTGTCGAAGCGATCGACTCGAACACGCTCATCGCGATTGCCAGAAATCAGGCCGCACAAACCGGGGGGCGGGTTGCCGGGCAGTTGATTCAGGTTCCAGTCCTCGAGGCCTCTGGAGCGGTCCGTGTGGGCCGTTTCGGCTGGAAGAACCAGCAGGCGAGCCTGCTCTCGTTCTCGGCTGACGCGTATCTGAACGAGATGGGGATCACGAGCCGGCTGGTCGCGGGTGAGAATACGTCGCTTGGACGTCCGGTCACGTTGTTCGACACGGTGGCGGATCCCGAAGACGCCATAAACAACGATATCGACCAGTTTGCGGCGTTCATGCGGGCGACCAAGGTGCCGCCGCGCGATGCGGTGCTCGCCGCGACGCCGGCCGCGCTCGCCGGCTCGATGATCTTCAACCAGATTGGCTGCAACGTCTGCCACATCCGGTCGATCACGACGGCCGCCGTGGGGACGACCATCAACGGCGGAAGTCTGATCGTGCCGGCCGCGCTCGGCAACAAGATCATCCATCCGTTCAGCGACTTCCTCCTCCACGACATCGGCACCGGCGACGGCATCGTCCAGAACGGCGGGCCGTCAACGGCCAACAAGCTGCGCACGATGCCGCTGTGGGGCGTGCGCACCAGATCGCGTCATATGCACGATGGGCGGTCGGTGACCTTCACCGACGCGATCCTGCGGCATAGCGGGGAGGCGTCACCGACGAGCCTGGCATTCAGATCGCTCTCCGCCTTCCAGCGGAGTAACCTGATTCGGTTCCTGGAGTCGTTGTAGGTCGAGCGGAGCTGCGTGGGCCCGCTGGGATCTCTTCCAGCGGGCCCACGGCAGTTGGAGTGAGTGGCCGCCTCGCGCTACACTTGCCCCGGTTGCCAGTATCAAGATCCGGAGCGTAAGCGACGGCAAGCGCGCGGGGGTGGGGCCCCGTGCGGAATAAGAAATAGAGGCGCCTGCGGCCATGCCGAGCCGAGGATGTGAGAATCCGAGGCGAGGCATCAGCGTGAGTTCGCGCTGGGGGTGGTGCCCCAGCGCAAAGTAATAAATGGAGAGATGTCCGAGTGGTTGAAGGAGCACGCTTGGAAAGCGTGTGTAGGGGAAACCCTACCGTGGGTTCGAATCCCACTCTCTCCGCCATCCTTCGCTCTCGATCGCACGCGAAGGATGCCCTCCGAAGCGGCGAAGCCGCGAAGGAGGGCCTAGTCTGAGACCCCACTGAGAGCTTCGGATGGCAAGCCAACCTTCCTTACTTCAGTTGAAGAAAGTTTCACACTAACCAAGGCACCATAGACGTCTGCGTCGAATTTCGAACAGAGGAAATCGCAGTGCGATTCGAGAAGTACTTAAAGTCCGGTTCAGGTCACGCGTTTGCTAAGCGGCACTTCTGTGACTAGCGCTCCCTAGAACGATCTCGCGTGGTGCGTCGCTCGGAGGTATTACCGAGGAAACCGACCGGACCAGACGCCCTCCCGCGATGGTGACCGACCAGCGCCCGTCGCCGCTCTTAGTCCACCGTCGGATGCTCCACGCTGTCGATGACGAGCACGGCCACCTGCCCTTTGGCTGGCTCGAGCTTGAGGCCAAGCCTCCCGACAGGAAGCGGAAATTCGCACCTTTCATTGAAATCTCTCCTGGTTCAAGATTTAGGACTTAGGACTCAGGGCCGCGCATACCTGATTTGGTCCCACCATCGACCGCAGCCG
>JBGPHH010000175.1:0-8795 GCA_041484265.1 Vicinamibacteria bacterium | reverse complement strand
GCTGCTGACGTGCGTGTCGTACGTCGCCTACGAGTACTTCACGTTTCTCCAGACGACGCTCCAGCAGCTGTCGACGCTGGGGGAGATCATCGCCTCCAACAGCACCGCCGCGGTCGCCTTTGGCAACAAGCAGGACGCCAACGAGATTCTCGCCGCGCTTCAGGCCGAACGACATATCCTCGCCGCCGCCCTCTACGACCAGGACGGGAAGCTCTTTTCGAGATATCCGGCCGGTCTGCCTCCTGACGCCTTCCCCGCCCCGCCACAACGAGACGGCTTCCGTTTCGAGAGCTCGAACCTTGTGGGGTTTCAGCCGGTCGCGCAGGAGCGCAGCCGGCGCCTGGGCACGCTGTACCTCAAGTCCGACATGGGTGCCATGTACGAGCGCTTTCGGCTCTACAGCGCCATCGGCGTGGCGGTCGCCGCCGTCTCTCTCATCGCGGCATTCATGGTCTCCACCGTGTTTCAGCGGCAGATTTCCGAACCAATCTTGACCTTGGCCAACACCGCGCACGCGATCGCCGACCGGGGCGACTACACGGTTCGCGCCACCAAGGCCGCCAACGACGAGCTCGGGCTGCTGACCGATGCGTTCAATCAAATGCTCACCCGCATCGACGAGCAGGACCAGGAGCAAAAGCGGGCCGACGAGCAGCTTCGCACGTTGCTGGCCGAGGTGGAGCGGAGCAACCGCGAGCTCGAGCAATTCGCCTACGTCGCGTCCCACGACTTACAGGAACCGCTGCGCATGGTCTCCAGTTACACGCAGCTGCTCGAGCAACGCTATCGCGATAAGCTTGACGACGACGCCCGCGAGTTCATCAATTACGCGGTCGACGGCGCCCGCCGCATGCAGCGGCTCATCAATGACCTGCTGGAGTTCTCGCGGATAAGCACGCGGGGCCGCCCGCTCGAGTCAGTCGATGTCAGCGAGGTGTTGGGCACGGTGCGGGCCAACTTGAGCGTGGCCATCGAGGACGCCGGCGCGCTGGTGACGAATGACGAGTTGCCGACGGTCATGGCCGACCGGACCCAGCTCGGGCAACTCCTGCAAAACCTGGTCGCCAACGCCATTAAGTTCCACGGCACCGAATCGCCGCGCGTCCACATCGCCGTCTGCGAGCGGGCGGGCGAATGGGTCTTTGCCGTGAAAGACAACGGCATCGGCATCGAACCGGAGTATTTTGATCGCATTTTCGTCATTTTTCAGCGGCTCCACGTCGCCGCTGACTATCCGGGCACGGGCATCGGCCTCGCCGTCTGCAAACGGATTGTGGAGCGGCATGGCGGGCGCATCTGGGTCGAGTCGGAGCCTGGGAACGGCTCGACCTTCTTCTTCAGCCTCCCAAGCCAAGCGGAGCGTCGAAATGAAGAGTAGCACTGGTGTTCCGGTAGAAATCCTGCTCGTCGAGGACAATCCCGGCGACGTGCGTCTGGCGCGGGAGGGGCTGAGCGAATGCAAGATCCGCAACAACCTCAGCGTTGTGGACGACGGCGTCAAGGCCCTGGCTTTTCTTCGCCGCCGGGGCGAATACGCCAAGGTGCCTCGACCCGATCTGATTCTGCTCGACCTCAACCTGCCCAAGAAGGACGGGAGAGAGGTGCTGCAGGAAATCAAGCAGGATGACGCCCTCAAGCTGATCCCGGTCTGCGTCTTGACCACGTCGAAGGCTGAAGAAGACATCCTGAAGAGCTATTCGCTTCACGCCAACTGTTACGTCACGAAACCCCTCGGGCTGCCGCAATTTATCGAAGTCGTTCGCGCCATCGAAGACTTCTGGTTCACCATCGTCAAGTTGCCACCGAAGTAGCCGCGATGATGGAGAGCCCCTTGGCCATCGGACTCGTTGAAGACAATCCGGGCGACGCGCGTCTGATTCAGGAGATGCTCCGCGAGCCGCCGCTCGTGCCGTTTCGTGTGGAGTGGTCATCGCGTCTCGATGAAGTGCTGGCGCGCTTGGAGCGGGCGTCGTTCGACGTCCTCCTGCTGGATCTTGGCCTGCCCGACAGCCAGGGACTGGCGACGTTCCATCACGTGCAGCGACAGGCGCCCAGGCTGCCGATCATCATTTTCAGCGGCGGCATCGATGAAGGGCTCGCGGTGGAGGCCGTGACGCGTGGGGCGCAGGATTACTTGGTCAAGGGCCACATCGATGGGTTGCTGCTCAAACGGGCCATCCGCTATGCCATCGAGCGCAAGCGGGCCGAAAACGAAATCCAGGCGCTGAACGACGCACTGGAGCGTCGTGTGGCCGAGCGGACGGCCCAGCTCAAGAAGGCCAACGAGGAGCTGGAATCGTTTTCGTACTCCGTCTCGCACGACCTGCGCGCCCCTCTTCGCGCGATCGACGGCTTCAGCCAGGCGCTCGTCGAGGACTACGCCTCGCAGCTCGACGCGAAAGGACGAGAACATCTCCAGCGGGTCCGCAACGCGGCGCAACGCATGGGAGACCTCATCGACGATCTGCTGGAGCTCTCGCGCGTGGGACGGAGTGAATTACGTCGGCAGTCCGTGAATTTATCCGAGCTTGCCACGGCCGTCGTCGCCGAGCTCCGAACGAGAGAACCGGAGCGACAGGTCGAGGTCGAGATCGACGAAGGGCTTACCGCCGCGGCCGACCGCCGTTTAATCAGGATCGTCTTCGACAATCTGCTCGGGAACGCGTGGAAGTTCACCGCTCGTGTCGCGCCGGCCCGCATTGAGTTCAGGAGTAGGCACACCGACGCCGGCCCCGTGTACCTCGTCCGCGACAACGGCGCCGGCTTCGACATGACCTACGCCGAGAAGCTGTTCAGACCATTTCAGCGGCTGCATCTCGTGACTGACTTCCCCGGGACCGGCATCGGCCTGGCCACCGTGTCCCGCGTCATCGACCGGCACGGCGGCCGGGTGTGGGCGGAAGGGACCGTGGGCGGCGGGGCGACCCTGTACTTCACCTTGCCTCCCCTCGGTTCAGGAGACGCTCATGACTCGTAATCGCTTGATTCTGCTGGTCGAAGACAACCCTGACGACGTGGAGCTCACGCGGCGCGCGTTTGGGAAGAGTAACGTCGCCAACACCATCGAGGTCGTCAACGACGGGGCGGCGGCGCTCGACTACCTGCTGTCGGCCGGTCCGTACGGCCCCGGCGAGCAGAAACCCATGCCGAAGGTGGTGCTCCTCGACCTCAAGCTGCCGAAAGTCGATGGCCTCGACGTCCTCCGCCGCCTGCGCGCAGACCCACGCACTCGGCGGCTGCCGGTCGTGGTCCTGACATCGAGCAACGAAGAAGCCGATATCGTGCGCAGCTACGACTTGGGCGCGAATAGCTTCGTCCGCAAGCCGGTCGACTTCTCGGCGTTCCTCGATGCGGCGCGGCAGCTGGGCCTCTACTGGTTGGTGCTCAACGAACCGCCGCCCGCGCCCAGGGGAGGTGATGCGGGCGGATGAGATGAAGACGCCTTTGCGCGTGCTTATCGTCGAGGACGTCGCCGACGATGCGCTCATCCTGGAACGCGAAGTGTCGCGCGGCGACTACGAGGTGGCGAGCCTCCGCGTCGACACGATTGGTGCGCTTCGGTGCACTAGGCGAGACGCCGTGGGATCTGGTGCTCAGGGACTTTTTCCTGCCGGCCTCTAACGCCTTGAATGTGCTCGCCGCGATTCGATCGAGCGGGCGCGACATTCCATGCATTGTCATCTCCGGATCGATCGACGAAGATGCGGCGGTCGACGCGTTGAGATCTGGTGCCCGCGATTTCATCGTCAAGCATCGGCTCGCGCGGCTGCTCCCCGCCATTGCGCGCGAGCTGCGAGAGGCGCGCGAAATATCCTCCCATTTCCAGCGGCTCTTCCCAATGACCACGCTGCTCCGCGAGGAACGATGACCGATCACTGGCGACCGACGTTGCTGGTCGTCGACGACGAGCCCGGCATGCTGGCGCTGGCGGGTCGCCTGGCCCGTGACGCCGGGTTCGAAGTCGTCACGCACACCAAGGGGCGGGAAGCGCTCGCGCAGCTCGCGGCGATCAACGCGGACGCGGCGCTCGTCGATCTGCAGATGCCCGACATTGGCGGTCTCGACGTGTTGCGCGCCATTCGCGAGGCGCAGCCGGGATGCCAAGTCATCCTCATGACCGGTCATGCGAGCGTCGAGACGGCGATCGAGGCGGTGAAGCTGGGCGCGCTCGATTATCTGACCAAGCCGTTCGACCTCGAGCGGCTGCAGGGACTGTTCACGACCGTGCGCAAGGGCCGCGAGCAGCGCGAGGCGCTGCTGCAGGTCGAAAGCGACGTGGGCCGGCAGTTCGAGTTCCACGGCATGATCGGCCCTAGTCCTGTTATGCAGGAGCTGTTCGATTCGATCCGCCGCTTCGCCCCGCATGTTCGGACGGCGCTCATCACCGGGGAAACAGGAACCGGCAAGGAGCTCGTGGCGCGCGCGCTGCACAAGCTGGGCGCGCGCCGCGACCGCCGTTTCGTAACGATCAACTGCTCAGCCGTGGTGGAGACCCTCTTCGAAAGCGAGCTGTTCGGCCACGTCCGCGGCGCCTTCACGGGCGCGACCGACACTAAGATCGGTCTATTCGAGGCGGCTGACGGTGGCACGCTGTTCCTCGACGAGATCGGCGAGCTGCCCCTGCCACTTCAGGCGAAATTGCTGCGCGCGGTGGAGCTGGGCGAAGTGCAGCGCGTGGGCGCGCTCGATGCCCGCAAGGTCGACGTGCGCGTCGTGGCGGCCACCAATCGCGACCTCCTACAGCAGTCGGACGCGGGGAAGTTTCGCAGCGACTTGTACTATCGCCTGAGCATTGTCGAGATTCGCCTGCCGCCGCTGCGCGAGCGCCGGGAGGATATTCCGTACCTCACGGCCGCGTTCGTGCGCGCCTGCGCGACCCGATTGAACAAGCCGATCGCCGGCGTGAGCGTGCCCGCCGAGCGGCTCCTCCAGCAGGCCGAGTGGCCTGGCAACATCCGTGAGCTGCGAAACGTGATTGAGCGCGCCTGCATCCTGAGCGACGGCCGCATTCTGAACGACCGAGAGCTGCTCGCCGCGATGCCTCGTACCTCGCCCTCGCCGTCACCCACCCAGGTCGCGTCGGCTGCGCAACAGCCAGTCGGGTCCAGACACAACCTGTTGCGCACGGTTCCGCGCGAGCAGATCGAGCGTACATTGCGGGAGGCCGGGGGCAACAAGGCCGAAGCGGCCCGGCTGCTCGGTGTCAGCCGCCGAGCGTTGTACCGATGGCTCGACCGTCTCGATGTGAATCACTGAGACCGGCGTCCGAGCCGGGCGCTCGTGAACCAAACGAATTCGGTAGAACACCGCTGCCGAATCCCAACGCGATGGTGTAGCGCAAGTGTGGCCGATTGGTGAAGTCTTTGATATTCTCAACAACTGTGGCAAGACATTCCTCACAGATCCTCGAATTCGCTAAACGTGGTGCCGAAGCCCGCCTTCAGGACTTGATTCACGAAGCCAAGCTGCTGGTGCAATTGTTCCCGCATCTCAAAGATTCGTTTGACAAGGACGAACTGCCTATCTCGTTCATCGTAGCCAAGGGCTCCGGGCGGCTGACGAAGAGAAAGGTTGCGCGTCGGCGGCAACGGGTGCTGCGTGGAGGGCGGTCGGTCAGTAGATGAGAAAGGATTGGGCCGCGAAGCGAGAAGCGAAGAGCACGTAGAAGTGGCGTCATGGGGACACTTCCGGTGACACATGGCCGGCCGATTGGCGATCGCGGTTGGACTCCGAAAAGGGCCTTGCGTAAGTCGGTGAGACGGCGTGTCCCGATCCCGTACTGTCCGAAAATCCAGCCGAGTGCTCAGTCGGGTGACGCGGAGGCCCGTACCAATAGACTGGGCCGATGATCGAGAGCGTGCGACTCCGGATCCTCCTCGTGGCTCTGTCGGGCTGGGTGAATCGCCACCAACTCGAAGTTATCGCGTATTTGCGAGCCGAGAACCGCGTCCTCAAAGAGCACGGCGTGACGGCTCGATCGAATTTTCGGATAGTACGGACGACGGGTTCGCGTCGGGCACGATCACGATGCCTTCGTGGTACGCTCGGTCTTGAGGTCTGCCTTGGCCATGCGGGGATATGGACGATCAGCCCCTTCAGTGACCCGCGCATAGGCTCCGTCCGGTTTGAGAGACAAGAACTTCGCTTCAACGAGCGTATCCAGCACTCGTTGGCACAGCGCTCGCTCAACGCCGCAGAGCCGCTGCGCCTGTGCCAGTGTCAATCGCAACCCGGGCATTTCCAGGTACTCGGCGCGAATGCGGTTGAGCATGGTGCTGTGCGGCATACCGACCTCTCTGCGCCGTCACGCGGTCGTGGAACTGGGCCCTTCTCTCAGCTCGCGCTCAGCCCGGAGCCAGTCGTCCACGTCGTGTCCGTGTTCGCGTCCACGCGCAAGGTACAGGTCATAGGCACGGCGAGCCACGTCGCTGTCGGTCAGTGGCGCTGACTGATGAGGCCGCAACGTCGATGCGCGGTCGGCGGCCATGGTGACCGCCGCGTCTGTCGTTCGTTTCGCTGATTTCGCCATCACGATGACCTCGCAGGTTCACGACACGTCACGTCAGACCGATCCACCGCCCGGAAGTCTTCAAGCAGCACGCAGGTGTGTCCCTCATCGGTCAGCCATGCCCGTACCTGCTGACGCTTCGCAAAGGCAACGGCTTGCGTTACGGCCTCTTCACAGGTGCGGAGTAAGTATTGGTCCGCGCCGGGAGCGGTGTGCAGGATGTAGACGAGCGTCCCGTCGCGCTTTTCCTGGCTGACCACGATGTCGCCATCTTCGGGAGTCACGCGTGCCACCATGTCTTGCTCCAGTGAAGAGATCGCGACGGGGACGACCGCCTCGATCGGCTTCCACGTGGCGAGCGAAGGTCTCGTCGGTGTGGTAGCTGGGGAAGGCAGTGACGAAGACTGTAATCTAGCTGACAGTCTCGAATCAAGACCGATTGGCGAGGTTACCGAAGATTTACACTTTTCTGTCTAGTGGCGGGGTCGGTAAGAACCCCCGAAAGCTGGAACCGGGCGCTCTGGTCGGTGAGAGTTTGTCGCCAGATGAACCTGCTCGGTTATTGTCGCAGTCGGTCAAAATGGGCGCGGATGAGAGAGTAGCATTCGCATGAGGCGCCTTCCAGACCTTTGCGGTCGAGGACGGTGATGCGCCCATGCGTGTAACGAATGAGTCCAGCCGCTTGCAGCGTGGCGGCAACGGCACTGACGGTCGGACGTTGAACACCGAGCATGACCGCCAAGAACTGATGGCTCAACGTGAAGTCTTGCTCACGCATCCGGTCGTGCGTCATCAGGAGCCAGCGAGCACACCGTTGTGGCACCTGATGCCTCGCGTTGCACGCCGTGGTGTGCATCATCTGCGCGATGAAGACCTGCGTATAGAGTCCCATCAGCTTGTGCAGCGCACCGCGTTTCGCGAGTTCGCGTCGGAAGGTATCAACGCCTAGCATTTCGGCGCTCGTGTCCGGCACCTGTATCATGGTATCCCCAGGCGCGACCGCATCGGCGCTGAGGAACGCTTCAATACCAAGTACGCCTTCATCACCGACCGTTGCCGCTTCCATCATCGTGCCATCCGAGAGCGTGGTGGTAATGGACGCGACGCCGCCATTCAAGAAATACACGGCTCGAAGCGTGTCGCCGCCTGTATGGAGCACCTGGCTGATGCGAAGCGGAACGGTCTTCAGATGCGGCAGCAGGCGGCGGAAGTCTTCAGCAGGCAGCGCGGCGAGCAACTGGTTCTTCGGTCGTCGATCAGGGCGCGACCGCACAGGGCGAACGGACGACACACGTTTCTTGGACATCGGCTGCGGCTCCCCAACGTCAACGTAAGCCTTTGGAGAGTCTGTGGCTTAGCCGATTTCCACGTATACGGCCGCGGCAGGCTCAGAAAACAACAGGATGCGTTCGAAGACTAGCATGATTTTACGGTCGCGTCGGGCGAAGAACCGCAGGCCCAAGGCAAGCCCGAACTCGCGGATTTCAGCCCTCTGCCAGGGCGCCCGCGCGACGCGCCCGGTCTCATATCTCAGCACCTCAGGGCATGAAGATGAGCCGCGCCGGCTCGTGCGCATAGTCTTCGAGCTCAATCAGGTCGAGATTCTTGCTCACGGCCATCTTCGTCGTGAGCGACATCTTCCCTTCGCCCGTGCCGTCGTAGTTCAGGCGCATTTCGATCAGCGTGAACCCATAGTTCCAACGGGGCGTCGCGGCGTCCCAGAATGTGAGGGGCCTGGCCGTGGCCAGCATGATGCGGCGCCCGCCCTCGCTCGCCGGCTCGTCCCACGCGAAATACAGGTTATACGCGCGGTTGTCAGGCGTCCGGAGATAGCCGACTTCCGGCGTGTCCATCAGCTGCTCACGCAGCGCGTCGGGACCGTGGGCCACAAAGGCGGCGAGGAGACGATGTTTCTCGACGCGCGTCGACCAACGCACGACGAAGATGTCCACGACGATGCCCGGATGGACGCGGCCCATGTCACCCATGTTGATCGCGAGCGCCGAGAAGTGTTCGGGCCATTGCGCGTCTGTCCTGCGCGCAGCGTTGAGTACCACGACCCCGGCCAAAGCGATCATCGTGATACTGACCATGATGCGGCGAACGCGAGTCGACATAGAGCCTCCGGCAACGAGCGGTTTCATAACCGCTGGTGTCCATCCTCAAGCGGACTGTAGGGCCGACCTGAAATCGGTCACCACGGCTATGAAACCGACTGGATGAGGGGCAAGGGGGATGCCAGGGCAGGACGCCGGATGCTGGCCCGAAACGCTGGAAGAGCGCTGGT
>JBGPHH010000174.1:0-8818 GCA_041484265.1 Vicinamibacteria bacterium | reverse complement strand
GGCCGCTTCAAGGACAACTCGGACAAGATGCGCAGCGGCTCGATCTACGAAGTGGCCGACGTGCTGAAGAGTCTGACGTTCCTCGCCAAGTCGAAGAGTCTCTCGTTCCGCGAGAAGCGCATGCTCGACCGCGCCAAGTTCCTCATCGTGTCGGAGGTGTCCGAAGTGATCCGAGAGGCGGTGGTGGCGGTCGAAGCGCGCGTCGAGGTCGCGCTCGAGCGGTCGTTCACCGCCAAGGCCCGGACGGCTGCGCGCGCCAAAGTGGTCAAGGCCGCGCCGCCAAGCGTCGCCGCACCGCGCCGCGCCGCACGGGCGTCCTAACGAAGAGTCAAAAGTGAAAAGTTAGAAGTGAAAAGAACTGAGAGCGCCCGCCAGGCGTGAGTTTGGCGGGCGTTTTCGTTTATTATCGCGTCCGGTGATGATCGCCGCCGTCCGATCCGCCGCCACCTACCTGGCCATTTCTCTCTTCGTGCTCGTCACCGGACCGTTTGGCATGCTGCTGACCGTGCTGTTCCGCTGGGCGAGCCCGCTCTACGTCCTGGGACATGGCGGCGTGCGTCTGGGATTGGCGCTGTCGGGGATTCGCTACCGCGTGACTGGCCGCGAGAACCTGCCCCTCGATCGCGCCGCCGTGTACTGCTCGAACCACGAGAGCAATGTCGATCCGCCGCTGCTCTTCGCGGCCCTGCATCCACGCATGCATATCCTCTACAAGCACGAGATCGATCGGATTCCGATTCTGGCGCGCGCGTTCAGGCTCGGTGGTTTTATTCCGATCGATCGGCGCAATAAGGAATCAGCGCTCCGGTCGATCGAAGCGGGCGCCGCGTCGATCCGCTCCGGCAACTCGTTCCTGATCTTCCCGGAGGGCACACGCAGCCGCACGACAGACCTATTGCCGTTCAAGAAGGGCGGCTTCATCATGGCGATCAAGGCGCAGGCGCCGATTGTGCCGATCGCCGTGACGGGCGCGCGCGCCGCGATGCGAAAGGGCAGCGCGAGTATCCGCCCCGTGACGGTGAGTATCCGTGTGGGCCGGCCGATCGAGACTGCGGGGCTGGACCTTGATGATCGAGACCAGGTCATCGATCGCGTGCGGGAAGCGATTGAATCGCTGCGTCACGACAAGCCGGTCGTTCCAGACGCGCCGGTCCGCGAACCGGTTGGCGTAAAATGACCGGCCAGGACCGCAGCCAGGGAAACAGCGGCCGGCTGTGGACGTTGATTGGCGCGGCTGGGGCGTATGGAGGGTGGCAGTACCTTCTGCCGCCGCGGACCGCGGGCAGCACGGTGGACGCCGTCGTCGGCGTGTTGCTCGGTCTGTACATCTGCTCGCACCCGGCGGCCAACGGCATCGATCTGATTTTCGCCCAGCGCGGCGCCATCCAGCGGATGACGTCGGAATGGTGGGGCATGCGGTGGCTGGCGCTCAATTTTCTCGTGATGCTGATTGGATGGATGGTCCTCGTGGTTGGCGTCAGCCGGCTGATGGGCCGAGTCGAGTAATGTCGCAGAAGGTGGAAACGCGGGAGACCCGCGCCTCGGCTGCCGAGTTCAAGTTCGTCGTCGATCCTGCTCTTGCGAGCGAGATCCGCGAGTGGGCGAGGGCCTGCCTTGCGCCAGATCCGCACGGGGCCGGAAGCAGGGGCGACCAGTACCGCACCGCGAGCGTGTACTTCGACACCGCCGCCTTTGACGTCTTCCACCGCCGCGGTTCGTTCGGTCGGAGCAAGTATCGCGTCCGCCGTTACGGACAGGGCCACGTCGTGTTCCTGGAACGCAAGTTCACAAAGCCCGGCCTCGTCACCAAGCGACGCACGCGCATCGCGCTCGACGGCCTTGAACGGCTCGAGACGCCGGCGCCGGATGGCCAGTGGCCCGGCCGCTGGTTTCATCGACGGCTGCTTGCCCGCCGCCTCCAGCCTGTGTGCCAGGTGTCGTACGAGCGAACCGCGCGCATTGCGACAAACAGCCACGGCACGCACCGCTTGACGCTCGATGAACACGTCTGTGTGCTGCCATCGGAAAATCTCATCTTCAGCGCCGAAGAGGGCACGCCCGTCTTGGACGGCCAGCTTATACTTGAACTCAAGTATTACGTGGAGATGCCGGCGGTGTTTCGCGAGCTCGTCGAGCGATTTGCGCTCGCGCCGCGCTCGGCATCCAAGTACCGGCTCGGTGTCGCCGCCCTGGGCATCGATGAGAATCGACGAGAGGAACCATGAGTGACGCTGCACCCTCGGATGGCGGACATCGCAAGAGGCTCGTCGGGCGCGCCCTGCTCGCGCTCGTGGCGATAGCAGCCGCTGGCTATATCGCGCACGCGGTGTCTCCGCGCCTCTCTGGCGCGGCGCTCCAGCGTCCACGTGTGGTTGTCCGCAGCCAGCCGGCCCCACCTCCACGCTTCGCGCAGGGCGGGTTCGGTGGATTCGGCGGCGGCGTGCAACAGGACCTGCCGCTCGTCAAACAGTTCGACAAGGACGGCGACGGTCGCCTGAACGCGACGGAACGAAAGGCGGCTCGCGAGTCGCTGGCCCAGGCGCCTAGAGGCCGAGGAGGTTTCGGCGGCCGGTTCTCGTTCGGCCCGGCCCAGCCGGGTCCGCGGCTCTCGCCGGCCCAGGTGCGATCGTATCCAGATGCGCCGTTGTACGACGCGGGCACGCTCCGGACGATCTTCCTGCAGTTTGAGAACGCCGATTGGGAGGACGAGCTGTCGGATTTCTACCATACCGACGTGGACGTGCCTGCCACCGTGATTGTGGACGGCAAGACTTACCGCGACGTGGGTATCCACTTCCGTGGGAATTCGTCGTACCGAATGGTGCCAGAGGGCCGCAAGCACTCGCTGACGGTCTCGTTTGATTTTGCCAATGCGGATCAGAATCTCTACGGTTATCGCACGCTCAACCTCCTGAACGCCAATCAAGATCCGACGTTCCTCCGGCCGGTGCTCTACGCTGAGATTGCCCGCGATTACATTCCGGCGCCGAAGGCCAACTACATGCGGGTCGTGATCAACGGCGAGAGCTGGGGCGTCTATCCCAACACACAGGTGTTCAACAAGGAATACCTGCGGGATTGGTTCCAAACCACGAAAGGCGCCCGCTGGAAGACGCCTGGCAGTCCGCGCGGCCGCGCGGGGCTCGAATATTTCGGTGAGAGCGTGGATCAGTACAAGAGGGTCTACGAGATCAAGACGAAAGACGATCCGGAGTCGTGGAAGGCCCTCATCAACCTCTGCAGGGTCTTCAGTGAAACGCCTGCCGGCAAGCTCGAAGCGGCGCTCGCGCCTATCCTCGACATCGACGGCGCCTTGAAGTTCATCGCGCTCGACGACGCGCTCATCAACAACGACGGGTATTGGACGCGCGCCAGCGACTACAACATCTATCTCGATGTGAAGGGCCGCTTCCACGTCATGCCGCACGACTTCAACGAGACCATCGCCGTGATTGAGGGGCGAGGAGGCTTCGGTGGTGGCCCTGGAGCCGGGCGGCCTGGGAGCGTCGAGCTCGATCCGCTCGTTGGCCTCAACGACGACACCAAACCCCTGCGCTCCAAGTTACTGGCCGTGCCAGCACTGCGCGCACGCTACCTCGGGTACGTGCGTGACATCGCCGAGCGGTGGCTCGACTGGAAGAAGCTTGGGCCGCTGGCCACCCGCTATCAGGCGCTCATTGCCGCCGACGTCAAGACCGATACGCACAAGCTCTACAGCTTCGAGGAGTTCGACGCGGTCTCGAGCAGCGAGAGCATCAAGGGTTTTGCCGACGCGCGACGCGCGTTCCTGCTGAATTACCTGGAGACACACTAAGCCGAATGGCGGAGTTGCCCGAGTCGGCCTCCGGGGATTCTCGCGGCAGTCTCGACCTCTATCGCCGGCTGCTCCTCGAAGCTCGCCCGTACTGGCCGCACATCCTCCTGCTGACGTTCGTCAATCTATTGGCGACGCCCATCGCGCTCGTCACGCCCTGGCCGATCAAAATCGCGGTTGACAGCATCCTGGGCACCGCGCCGCTCCCAAGCTTTTATGGCCTCGTCCTTCCGGCGCCGCTTCTGGCGTCCACCGTCGCGGTGGTCCTCTTCACGGCCGGGCTGCTCGTTTTCATTGGCGTCATCGACGAGCTTCAGGGATTTGGCGCCTGGCTGCTCGAGACCTACACGGGCGAGCGCATGGTGCTCGATTTCAGAGCCCGGCTGTTCCGCCATGTCCAGCGGCTCTCCCTCACGTACCACGATACGAAGGGCACGACCGATTCGACGTACCGGATTCAATACGACGCGCCGGCCATCCAGAATATCGCCGTCAACGGCGTCATACCGTTCATCACGTCGATCATCACGCTCGTGGCGATGCTGTTTGTCATCGTGGGCATCGACTGGCAGCTGGCCGTCGTCGCGCTTGCGGCGAGTCCGCTGTTGTTTTGGGTGACGCGGGCGAGCGTGGGGCGCCTGAAGGGCTCCTGGAAGCAGGTGAAGCAGCTCGAGAGCTCGGCGATGGGGGTTCTTCAGGAAGTTCTGGCGTCGATTCGCGTCGTGAAGGCGTTTACCCGCGAGGACTACGAAGAAGGGCGGTTCGTCGACAAGTCGCGCGCGCGGCTGCGCGAGATGATTCGGGTCGAGCTCCTTCAGATGAAGTTCGACATGACGATTGCGCTCCTCATTGCCGCCACGAGCGCCGTCACGCTCGCGCTCGGCGTGCTGCACGTCAGGGCCGGGACCCTCAGTCTTGGCAGTCTGCTGCTCGTCATCGGCTATCTCGGCCAGCTCTATGGGCCGCTCAAGACCATGTCCAAGAAGACGAGCCAGTTGCAGGTGGCCCTCGCGGGCGCCGAGCGGGCGTTCGCGCTTCTCGACGAGGTGCCCGACGTGGCGGAGCGCGCCGGGGCCAAGCGGTTGGCCCGCGCCAATGGCGCCATCGAGTTCCACGACGTGACCTTCGGGTACACAATCGACCATCCCGTTCTGCGCGACATCTCGTTTCGCGTGCCTGCCGGCGCGCGCGTCGGCGTGGCGGGACCGACCGGCGCCGGCAAGACGACGCTCGTGTCTCTCTTGATGCGGTTCTACGACCCGGCGGCCGGCCGTGTCTTGCTGGACGGGATCGATCTTCGCGACCTGAAGCTGGACGATCTTAGAAATCAGTTCGCCATCGTGTATCAGGAGCCGGTCCTGTTTTCGGCCAGCGTGGCCGACAACATCGCCTACGCAAAACCTGGAGCGAGTCAGCGGGAGATCGAAGAGGCGGCCCGCGCGGCCAACGCTCACGATTTCCTCCTCAACCTGCCCGACGGCTACGAGACGCTCGTGGGAGAGCGAGGCATGAAGCTTTCCGGTGGCGAGCGTCAACGGATCTCACTGGCGCGCGCGTTCCTCAAGGACGCACCGGTTCTGCTGCTCGACGAGCCGACGAGCGCCGTCGACGTCAAGACCGAGTCGGTCATCATGGAGGCCCTCGACCGGCTCATGGCCGGCCGCACGACATTCCTGATCGCGCACCGGTTGAGCACGCTCGAGCACTGCGATATTCTGATGACGATCGACCACGGGCGGCTCGTCTCGGTGGGTCCGCGGCCGCGGATCACGCTGGCGTCGAGCAAGCCGAATTCCCTCAGCAGCTAGCAGCTAGTGCGCGGGATTGGTGATCCGCGAGGCGACTTCCTTCTGGAGCAATCCGTACTCGAAGCTGTCGACCAGGGCCTGCAGGCTGGCCTCGATGATGTTCTCGTGGACGCCGACCGTCGTCCAGCTCGAGACGTCATCGCACGATTCGATGAGGACCCTCGTCCGCGCGGCCGTCCCGACCGACGAGTCGACGATACGCACCTTATAGTCGGTGAGTCGCACGGCCGCCAGGTGCGGGTAGAACTTGACCAAGGCGGCCCTCAGCGCGGCGTCGAGCGCGTTGACAGGGCCATCGCCGTCGGCCACCGTGTGGGCGTGTTCGGCGCCGGCGCGGACCTTGAGCGTCGCTTCGCAGACCGACGTTTCGCCCTCGGCGCGCATCGACACGTGGTACGCGTCGATGCTGAACGGTGACGGCTGGTCTCCGAGTGCGCGACGGATGAGCAGTGCCAGCGAGGCGTCGGCCGCCTCGAACTCGTAACCCTCGTGCTCGAGCGCCTTGACGCGCGTCAGGATGGCGCCCAGCTGCGGCGTGTCTTTCGTGACGTCGAAGCCCAGTTCTTGTGCCTTCATGACGATGTTGCTGCGGCCGGCCAACTCGCTGATGAGCACGTGACGGGTGTTGCCGACGACCGAAGGGTCGGCGTGCTCGTAGCTGCGAACGAGCTTCTGCACCGCGTTCACGTGGGTGCCGCCCTTGTGGGAGAACGCGGCTGAGCCCACCCACGGCAGTCGCGCGTTCGGGCGAATGTTGGCGACTTCGTCGAGAAACAACGACAAGTCCTTCAGCATCGGGAGCGACGCCGCCGGCACCGACGGCTTGTGGAACTTGAACGCGAGATTCGGGATGAGGGTGGTCAAGTTGCAGTTGCCCACGCGCTCGCCGTACCCGTTAAACGTCCCCTGGACATGCGTGGCGCCGGCTTCGAGCGCAGCCAATGCGTTGGCGACGCCCAGGCCGATATCGTCGTGGGTATGGATACCGACCTGGATGCGGAGCCGCGCGCACGCGTCACGCGTGATCTCGGCTATTTCAGCCGGCACCGATCCGCCGTTGGTGTCGCACAGCACGACAATGTCGGCGCCGCCGCGGGCCGCGGCCTGCCAGGTGGCCATCGCGTACTCGGGATCGTCCTTGTAGCCGTCGAACGCATGCTCGCAGTCATAGACGACGAAGCGGCCGCTCGCCTTGAGATGTCGGACCGTGTCTTCCACCATCGCCAGGTTCTCCTCGGGGGTCGTCTGGAGCACCTCGCGAACGTGGAGGAGCCAGGTCTTCCCGAAGATCGTGACGACGGGCGTCCCGGCCTCGATGAGCAGCCTGACCTGATCGTCGCTGGCCGCGCGCACGTCTTTGCGGCGCGTCGAGCCGAACGCGGCGAGCTTCGCGCGCCGGAACGTCCGGCGCTTCGCGCTTTCGAAGAATTCAATGTCCTTGGGATTGGAGCCCGGCCAACCGCCTTCGATATAGTGCACGCCGAACTCGTCGAGCCGATCGGCGATTCGCAGCTTGTCGGCGGTGGAAAACGACACACCCTGGCCCTGGCTGCCGTCGCGAAGCGTCGTATCGTAGATTTCGATCACCGCCCGCAGCCGGCCGCGACCTCGGCAGTCATCGTGCCCAGGTCCGAAGCAAATCCACCCGGCCCGGCGTTGAACCCGACGCGTCCCACTCCGCCAAAACCACCGCGCATGGAGCGGACGAATGTGCTCGTGGCGTCGAGCGGCAGCGTCGTGACGTTAATGCAGAACTGGTTCCAGATGCCGTCCTGCCTGAGGTACTGTTCGACGTTCGATACGTAGAAGGCCGAGACGATCTGCTCCTTCTGCTTCAAATACGCGCCGACAGCCCGGATGGCTTTCGGACCGGCGAAGTTCCCCACTACCGGCACGAGCATGTTGCGTGTCTCGATGTCTTTCATGAAGGCGAACGACTCTTCGGTCGCCAGATAACTGCGGGCGCGGCCCGCCGCGTCGGTCGCGACCATGAGGTCCGCATAAGTCGGAAAGCCGCCGGGACCACCCCGGCCGCCCCCTGTGTTCAGCTGATAGTGGATGTCGGGGCCGTCGGTGAAGTAGTTACTGTAGACAAACTCGATCCCCCCTAAATCCCCTTGAGAGAGCGAGAAGCCGTGCTTAGTGACAAGCTGATCATCGACGGCCTTCAGGTTCCGATCGTACAGCGCACGGCTCGTGGGTACCGTCGCATACGCTGCGAATATCTGTTTCGCGGTTGACGCAGGGCCAAGCCCAGCCGGACGCGCTTTCGAGAAGAGCCGCGACACAAAGTCGGCGCGATCGGCGGACATTTCGAACAGCGCCTTGTACAGCAGATGAAGGTCCAGATTGCCTCTTCGAATGTCGACGATGAACGCGATCGTGGGTCGAAGCGCGACGATGTAAGTGAAGTTCTGCTCGGATCCGACGCCCATGTAAGCGCGGCCGAGTTTGGCCCTCTCAATTAATGCCGGCAGGACGTACTGAAACCGCGCTTCGTTCGACACCAGATTCTCGGAGTGAAAGGTTCCGTCCGGCTCCGAGAAATCAGTCGCCAGCTTCCAGAATTCCTGGTTGGTCAGCCTGAGCGGCAGCTTCTCGGCTGCCACCGACACGCCAGGGCTCGCTGGCAGTGTGGCGAGCGCGACTGCAAAAATCGAGGCTGAAAACAGAAGGAAGCGGCGCTTGGTCATGGCTGTGACTCTCCGAGCGGAGATGACGTGCGGAAGAAAAAAAGGGCGGCGGCCTGAACTGACCGCCGCCCGTAGAACCCCGAAACAAGTCGAGTTATTTCTTCGGTGCCGGCGCTTTGGCCTTCGCTTGCGCGGCCTGGAAGACAGCATTCGTCTCTTTGTACACCTCATTAATGTACATGTCGGTCGTCCACGGCCCGGTCGTCTGGCCGTAGATGCCATCGTAGTCCAAGGTCGGATGCGCCGCCTTGACCTGATCGAGCGTCATGCCTTTCTTGACCATTACGTTGATGCGATCGCGGGTGATGGTCGCCATGTCGCGGTAATCGACGACGTCGGTCTCGTTCAGAATCCGGCCGTATCCAGGGATGATCCGCGTGCCGCCTTGCTGGTTGTACTCGGGGACGGCGATGTCGATGATCTTGTTCAGCCCGTCGAGGATGCCCTGGATGCTGCCACCCTTCGCCGCGTCGATGTACGGATAGCGATCGTAGCTCAGCAAG
>JBGPHH010000173.1:0-8877 GCA_041484265.1 Vicinamibacteria bacterium | reverse complement strand
CACTTCCCCGCGATTCGCAATGAGAATCTTCTTGAACATTACCTTACGCTCGCGGGGCCCCACGCCCGCTCACTCGAAGACCTCGCGCTCGAGCGTAGGCTCTCGCGCTCGGGTGAAGGCTCATTTCGTTCTTATCGCAAACAGGCGCTCGCCATACTGCACGGACTGACCGCTTTCTACGTAGATGCTCGCGATTTCGCCGTCGTACTCGGAGTCGATCTCGTTCATGAGCTTCATCGCCTCGATGATGCAGAGTACCTGCCCCTTCTTCACCGTGGACCCGATCTCGACAAACGGCGGCGCACCCGGTTCCGGCGAACGGTAGAACGTTCCGACGATGGGCGACTTGACGACCGCCAGATCGACGTCCTCGCCGTCTCCGGCCGCCTCGACAGGGGGGCCGGCCGTCGGGGCCGCGGCGGCAGCTCGCGGCGCCGGCGCCATCGCCGGCAGCGCGCCGGCGACCGGAAGGGCGGCGGGATGCCCGACTGCGTCCTTTCGGATCTTCAGCCTCAGGCCTTCGTGCTCGATCTCGAACTCAGCGAGTTCATGTTCGCGCACCAGATCGAGAATCTGTTTGAGCTGATCAAGGTCCATTTATTATCGCAGGGGCTCAGATCTCGACCAATTCGGTCGTCACGCTGGTCAGCACATCGACCCCGTCGGCCGTCACGAGCACATCGTCCTCGATCCGAACTCCGCCCCAGTCCGGCAGATACGCCCCTGGCTCGATCGTGAACACCATGCCGGGCGCCACGAATTCGTCGCGCACGTCGGCGTCGGGGCGACGTCGGCCAATTCTCGGGTCTTCGTGAACCTCGATCCCAAGGCCGTGACCCGTGCCATGGCCGAAGACCTCGCCCAAGCCACGCTTCTCGAGGATGCCCCGTGCGGCGCCGTCGATGTCAAACCTGGACCGGCCAGGCCGAACAGCTGCGATGGCCGTGTCGTGCGCCTCGAGCACGGCGGCATACACTTCGCGAGCCCGGGCGGTCGCCCGGCCGACCGACACCGTCCGGGTCAAATCGACGCAGTATGAGTCGTAGACGCCGCCGAAGTCCAGCACAACTACGTCTCCTTCTCCTAATCTTCGCTCGCCAGGCCGTGCGTGCGGGAGCGCCGCGTTCGGGCCGGAAGCGACGATCGTCTCAAACGCCGGCCGCTCGAACCCGCCTTGTCGAATTCGCGAGTCGATGGCCTGGGCCACTTCGTTCTCGGTCCGGCCCGCACGAACGTCACCCAAGACAGCCACCGCGACGGCCGACAGCCGTTTCGCTGCCTCTCGGAGCGTTCGAATCTCATATTCATCCTTGCGCAGCCGCGCCCGCTCGACGATGCCCTCGGTCGCCACGAGCGGAGACCTCCGACCGCTCTCGCGCGCGAGTGCGTCGGTCAACCATGCGTGGCGGCTGACCGTGAGGTGCGCTCCTTCGAAGCCGACGCGGCCGAGTTTCAGCGATCCGACGAGCGTTCCCAGCGCGGCGTCGTACGATCCGTCCACGGTGACGAGCTCAAGATCGGGGCAGGCGTGCGGTGTCTCGCGCGCCTCGTTCATCGTCGTCACGTATCGGAAGTCGGTCAGGAAGTAAAGCCGATCGGCGGTGAGAACGACGAGGGCCGCGCTGCCAGCGAAATTGGTGAGGTAGAGGACATTCGCGAGAGACGTGACGACGAGCGCGTCAAGTTCTCGTGACGCGAGCTCCGTGCGAATGGCCCGATGCCGGTGCCTAAGCGTGTCGCCCGGCGCGTACGACATGGATGGCGTTGAGCCACTGCTCGAGCGCCGCGAGGGTGCGCACCCGCGCGGCGGTCGTCTCGTCGACCGGAACAGAGACAGGAACGCTCGCTGCGGCCGACCGCGCCTGCACTGAGCCCGCAGGGGCCTCCGCGCGAGTTGGCGCTGCTGCGTGCTTGGAGAGTTCGCGCGCGGCTTGCTCGACGTTCATCCCGTCGCCCTTGGCCGGCTTCTTCGAGGACTCGACTTCGCGGGAGAGCTCGTTGATGATCCGTTCCAGATCCGGATCGTTTCGCGAGAGGGACAGTGCCGTGCGGTAGCGCGCGAGCGCTTCCCCGAGCAAACCGCGACGGTGAAGGATTTCAGCGAGCGCGCGAATGGCCGCGAGGTTGTCGGGCGCGCCCTTGAGCACGACTTCAAGCTCGCCCTGGGCCGCGTCCATCTGGTCGAGCTCGGCCAACGCGCGGCCGAGCGTCACGCGCGCCGAGAGATATCCGGGATGGAGCTCCAGTCCGGCCCGGCAGACATCGACAGCTTGCTGGAACTCGCCGGCGCGTCGGCACTCCTCGGCCAGCTGGGCAAATGCAATCGACGACGGGTCCTTCTGGACCCGTCGTCTGAGGTCTTCGATGCGGTGGCTATCGGCCATCAGGTGCTAATTCGCGCTGACCGCGGCGAAACGATCCAGGGACTCGGTCGTCATCCTCTGATGATACGGGGCGTAATGAAGATCAACAGCTCAGTGTTCTGATCGTCAAGCGTGTCTTTTCGGAACAGCCAACCGAGCAGAGGAACGTTCGTCAGCCCTGGTGTACCGGCTCTCGTGTTCGTCGACGTGCTCGTATAGATGCCGCCGATGACGGTCGTCTGTCCATCGCTGACGAGCACTTGCGTCACCGCACGCTGGGTGTTGATGGGCGGGATGCCGTTAATCGACCGGCCGAAGTCCGGTGTCGCGTTCTCGAGATTGACGAGCATGATGATGGTATTCGACGCCGTAATCTGCGGCGTGACCAGCAGCTTGAGCGCGGCGTCCTTGAACGCGATCGTGACCGTGTTGTTGGAGGTCACCTGATAGGGAATCTGGATGCCTTGCGTCATTTCGGCAAGAACATTGTTGAGCGTCGACACTTTTGGCGTCGAGAGGATGCGGCCGTTGCCCGAGGTCTCGAGCGCCGACAACGCCACGTCGAGATTGAACGAACTGTTGAGGGAGCCGAGCGCGAGACCCACTGCGCTGGTCGCCCCCCCCACGGGCTGATTGACGGCTGTCGACACCCCGAGCGGTCCTTGCACCAGGTTGCCGCCCGCAACCCGGCCCCCAACGGCCACGTTGTTGCCCGGCTGGCCGTTAAAGCCCCATTGGACCCCGAGTTGCCGCGCGTAATTCTTGTTGGTCTGAACGATTCGCGCCTCGATCTCAACCTGCGGTTGAGGCTTGTCGATCTTGTCGATTAGATCGGTCGCGTTGGTCAGGCGCTCCTGCAAATCGGTGACGAGCAGGGTGTTCGTGCGTTCGTCGACAAATGCCTGCCCACGACTCGAGAGGATGTTTCCCTGCTTGAGCAGCGCGACAATCTCGGCACCCTTCGAGTAGCTGAGACTTCGCGTGAGCGGGACAAGGGGACCGGCGTCCTGCTGTGCCTTCGCGAGGTCGGCGCGCTCCTTTTCCTCGGACGCGAGCACCGCGACGGGTGCGATCCGGACAATCGTACCATCCACCGAGTAGCCGAGCTTGTTGGAGCGCAGAATCAAGTCGAGCGCCTGATCCCAGGGCACTTCTCGCAGCTGCACGTCGACTGAGCCCATCACCAGCGGGTCGATGACGATGTTCAGGCCACTGATCTCGGAAAAGGTTCGGATGACGGCGCGCAAGTCGGCACCCTGAAAATCAAGGCTGACCAGGCTGCCGGTGAAGGCGCGGCGACCACCGGACTGGTCGCCCTGGGCCGGCGTCGCCGGCTGCTGTTGTAGGACGGCCGCCGCCTGCGCCGCTCTAAGGCGGGCCGAGCTGCCCATGAACACAATCGGAGCCGTGCGCTTGGCGCCTCCCGTTTCAACCACAGCGACTGTGGACGCATCAGCGAGATCGAGGGCCTTCAGCGCGTCGGCCGCGCCGCCTTCGGTCGTCGAATTCAGTGCGGTCGAGCCGGCCGTCGAACCGAGGGCCTTGGCGGACGCCTTGTCGAAGTCGATCACGATCGTGTTGCGATTGCTACGCACGTGATGCACAACCGCCTGCGACAGCGTGATGCGCACGCGCGAAGCCGGGGCACCCAGCCAGTCGCTGGCCTCCACGGCGACTCCGGCAATCGGGCTCTTGGCGTTTGCCGTCACCTGGTTGGCGACGCCCGTCGCGTCCACGTTGCGAAAATCGAGCGCCACCGTGAACGGATCAGGGCGCGTCGCTACGTACCCTACGGGTTCGGTGGCTTCAATCACGAGGGAGGCGCCCTCGGCGCCGACGCGCATGCTGATTGTCTTCAGTCGCACGTCGCTGATAGCGCGTGCTCCAAGGACTCCCGATGCCACAGGTCCCTTGGCGCTCAGAAGCGCGCCAGCCGCCGTCAACGTGAGAAGTAGGGTGAAAACCCTCCGTGCATTCACTATTTGGCCTCTTCAAACGATCTTAAGAGTTTGCGAACCTCCCGCTGTGATTGCGTCGTCAGCGGATCGTTAATGTTCTGGACGATGACCATCCCTTGCGGAGTGATCGACCGGATGGTGCCGTTACGCAGCGAATCGCCGACGTGCGCGACGTACGTCTTCCCGTTGGGTCCCAGCACTACTGCGAGAAAGGTGCTGCCGTTCTGGAGTACACCCTTGACCGTGACATCGCTCACCAGAATATCTTTGAGCTCTTTGATGACGATCGGGACAGCGGGGGCCACCCCTGGGCCGCCGCCACGGCGAACCGCGACGAGAAGGCTCTTGAACGGATCGCGGCGCCCACCTGCCTGGTACGTGTAAGCCGGCGCTGGCGGCGTGGGCGCGGCCGAAGCCTGTTCTGCGCTGATCGACGAGGACTGCCCTGCGTTGGCCCGTCCGCCGGTCGGTGATGGCGTCGGCTGCGCGCCGCGCGCCGGGGCCGGAGCAGCGCCGCGCGCTGGCGTCGGGGCAGCGGCCCGCGCCGGCGGCGTCTGTGAGCTGGTCGCCGGCGCCGGCCCTGACCGACCCTGAGCAGGTGCAGGCGTCGAAGGAGCGGGCCGCTGTGGAGTCTGCGCGCCGGCAGCCACCGGAAGCATCCCGATCACGAACGCGCCCAGGATGAACGTCCGCACGGTTACGCTCCCCTCCCGCCGCGCCCAGGCTTTGCCGGCGAAGGCGTCGGTTTGTCGAGCAGCACGAACGTGGTCGCGGTACAGACCGCCGTGATCGTGAGGTTCGCCTCTGGCATGGGTACGCCTCTCACGTCGAGCCCGGAAATATTGATGATGCGGGGCTGCTTGCCGACACGGTCAAAGTAGAGCGCGAGGTTGTGGTACGTGCCCTCGAGTTCGAGAACGATCGGCCACTCCTTGTGGAGTTCTTTGGTGACGGTTGGAGCGGGCTTGAAGCTCTTGATCGTGAGGTTGGACCTGACGGCCACGTCCTGCAGGCCGCGCAGAAGTTCCGCGGCATCCTTCTCGTCCGGCAGGATCATCTTGAGCGAGGCCAGCTCTGCCTCGAGCTCGGCCACCTGCGCCCGGAACTCGGGCAGCTTCGCCTCGGTCGCCCGACCCTTGGCGTTCTCGGCTCTGAGTTTGGCGACATCGCGCTGGCCCGTCGCGATGTCGGCGCTCGTCGGCATATCTACGTAGTAGTAGAAGAGGCCGATGACCACGACCGCGAGCCCGATGGCGGTGCCGACCTGGGCATACCAAGGTATCTTTGTAAGCTTCAGATCCATTTGACGATCCGCTCTCCAGCCGTATCGGGGTGTTGACCCGTCACCTTTATCGCGCCTGCTTCGAGCTTCTCACTTCTTCAGATTCCTAGCCGCCCGCCCGGCCCGCGGGCCTCGCTGGCGTGGTCGCGGGTGCGGCAGCTGCTGGCTGACTGGCGCCGGGCTGCTGAAAATGCGCTCTGATGCTGAACTTGGTGACGTCGTCGTTCCCGGTAAATCCTGATGGCGGGGGACCAGTCAGCGTGCTGATGATCTCAGTCTCCCGCTTGAAATATCCCGACGCCTCGAGATTGGCGATGAAATCCGACAGGCGCGTCAAGTTCGTCACGTTACCGTCCATCGCCACTTCCACGACTCCGGGAGTCGCGGCGACGGGAGTCGCTTGCTTGACTTCCGTGAGCCACAGGCGCTCGGGAAGGGCGCGGCTGATCTCGTCCAGCATGTGCACCGGTCCCGTATTGTCCTGCCTGAGCTGCTTGATGAGCTTGACCTTCCGGTCGGCCAGGGCCCTCTCCTCTTCGAGCTTCTGGACCTGCTGGAGGATCACGGCGAGGCGCTTCTGCTCGACCTGTTCCTTCGCGATGTCGGCTTTGACCTGATTCAATGTGCTCGTGAGGCTGAAGTACCGCCAGCCCACGCCCGCGACCGCCAGCACGAGAATCAGCCCGCATCCCATGAGGACTTGCTGCCCGGTGTCGAGCGTTGTCGCCTTCTTCGCCTTGCCGCGCTCGACCGCCAGGAGGTTGATGCGAATCACCGGTCACCCGCCTTTCTGAGCGCGAGACCCACAGCCACGGCCGCGGTTTGCGCGACGGCATCCGGGTCTGTGATCCCCAGCTTGCCGGCATCGAATGCGATCTTTCGGAAGGGATCGAACGCCTCGACGGGCGACCCAAAGCGATCCTCGAGCGAGCGGATCAGCCCATCGATACGCGACGACCCGCCGCTCACCACGATGCGATCGATGCGATCGGAAGACGCCGTAGCCTTGTAGAAATCAAAAGTCTTCTCAATCTCGAGGAGCACGTTCTCGGTGATCGCGTGAAGGGCTGGCTTGACGTCCTCGAAGTTGACACCGTCGACCTGCTCGCCCTTCTTCGCCTGCTCGGCCGCATCGAACGGCAGGCTCAGCTCCTTCTGCACCGCTTCGGTGTAGGCGTTGCCGCCGATGGAGATATCGCGCGTGAACACCGAGTGCTCGCCGCTCAAGATGTTGATATTCATCGCGCTCGCGCCAGCGTTCAACAGGACGACCACCGAGTCGCGCTCGAGCCCGTAGTTAAGCTCGTAGGCGTTCTGCAGCGCGAATGCGTCCACGTCGACGACCACCGGAATGCGGCCGGCCTGCGAGATGACGCCGGTATAGTCGGCGATCTTCTCCTTCTTAGCCGCCACCAGCAGGACGTCCATCGTCCCCTTCGAGTTCGCCCCGGTGCCGGGGTCGAGAATCTGGTAATCGAGACTGACGTCCTGGATGTCGAACGGCACGTACTGTTCGGCTTCCCAGTAGATGGATTCCGCCAGCTCGGTTTCGGTCATCACCGGGAGTGTGATCTTCTTGACGATGACGGCGTTGCCCGAGAGCGACGCCGCGACCTCTTTCGACTTGAACGCCTTGTTCTCGAAGATGCGGCGAATCGCCTCGGCGACCGCCGATCCGTCGATAATCGCTCCATCGACGATGCTGTCGGGCGGCACCGGCTGAGAGGCAAAGGCCGCGACCCTGTACCCCTTGCCTGATGCCCGCAACTCGATCGCTTTGACGGCGCTCGAGCCGATGTCAAGGCCGACGGCGGCTTTCGGTTTATTTAGGCCAAACACAATTTTGAGTCCTCAGACTATACCCCCGGCCGGCCCCTCCGGGCCATCCGGCGTCCGATCTTCCCCGGCGTCCCGTGCAACTGACGCGCGGTCTGGTGATTCTAGCCCACAGAATGAGCCAAACTGGCCTCGCCGGAGCTTATCGGCTGCAAGGGAACGCGGCTTGATAGCGCGCGATGTGGCCCCCCTGAGCGCGCTTGACAGTGCCCAGAAAGGCACGTATGCTTTGGGTTTACCGTTGCCTGGACCTGCCCGACCGACTGCGTCCGGGCGGGAAAATCCCCCGAACATCGGTCAACGCAGGCAGAAGAATGTCTGCGAAAATGAGCAAGAAAGGGCGCTTTTCGAGGAATGTCCACGTTTTTAGCAGGTAATGAGGAAGCCGCTCGACAGCGCGGCTGGCACGTGATTGATGCGGGCGGCCGGGTGCTCGGCCGTATCGCAACCGAGGCCGCGCGGCTCCTCCAAGGCAAGCACAAGAAGATCTACACCCCCTTTATCGATACCGGCGACCACGTCGTCGTTGTCAACGCCGCCAAGGTGAAGCTGACCGGCCGCAAGGAAGACCAGAAGATCTACCGGCAGCACAGCGGGTACGAAGGCGGACTCCGCGAGCGGCGTGCGCGGGTCGTGCGCCAGCACAAGCCCGAACGGCTCATTGAAGACGCCATCCACGGCATGTTGCCGAAGACGAAGCTCGGCGCCGCGATGTACCGCAAGTTGAAGGTGTACGCGGGCTCGGAACACCCGCACGCGGCGCAGAAGCCGGCCAAGCGCGAGGTCGCCTAGCGTGGCCGCCGTTCAATACTACGGAACCGGGCGCCGCAAGACCTCGACTGCCCGCGTCTTTCTCCGACCAGGCACGGGCGCGATCAGCGTCAACCACCGAAACTTCGACGCCTTCTTCACGACTGAAGCGCTCCGCACGCAAATCCGACAGCCGCTCCTGCTCACCGAAACGGCCGACAAGTTCGACATCCTGGCGACGGTCGCCGGTGGCGGCGTGTCGGGCCAGGCGGGCGCCGTGCGCCTCGGCATCGCGCGGGCGCTCGTCGAGTACAACCTCGAGCTGCGCAAACGGTTGAAGGACGAAGGGCTGCTGACGCGCGATGCGCGCGCCAAGGAGCGCAAGAAGTACGGGATGGCGGGAGCGCGGAAGCGCTTCCAGTTCAGTAAACGCTGAGGACGTAGTGTCCGGCTTCAGCCGGACCATTGGTGGAGGTAGTTTGGCCGCGATATCGATGCAGGAGTTACTGGAAGCAGGCGTCCACTTCGGTCACCAGACGAAGCGCTGGAACCCGAAGATGAAGGAATACATCTTCGGCGAACGGAACGGCATTTACATCATCGATCTCGGGAAGACGGTGACGCTGTTCCGGCAAGCGGAAGAATTCGTCACCCGGCTCGCTGCGGAAGGCAAGACGATTCTTTTCGT
>JBGPHH010000172.1:0-8973 GCA_041484265.1 Vicinamibacteria bacterium | reverse complement strand
CACGCAGCGTGTCGCGCCGATGGACGACGGTCACCTTGCTCGCGAACTTCGTCAGGAAGACGGCCTCTTCCATCGCCGAATCCCCGCCACCCACAACGGCGATCTCATGGCCGCGGAAGAAATATCCGTCGCACGTCGCACATGTCGAGACGCCATGGCCCATCAGCGCGCGCTCGGACGGAAGGCCAAGCAGCCGCGCCGACGCGCCGGTCGCGATGATCAGCGTCCGCGCGGCGTACTCGGCTTCCGACGTGCGCACGACGACCGGCCTCGCGCGCGTGTCAACGACGGTCACGTCGCCCTGGACAATCTCGGCGCCGAACCTTCCGGCCTGCGCGCGCATCTCAGCCATCAGGTCGGGGCCCATGATGCCGTCGCGATATCCCGGAAAGTTCTCGACCATCGTGGTCAACATCAGCTGACCGCCGGCGTGGAGCCCCTCGATGACGAGCGGCTGCAGATTAGCGCGCGCCGAATACAGCGCCGCCGTCAATCCGGCCGGACCGGACCCGATGATGATGACGTCACGAGTAGTCATTGGAATCTGAGGATGTCAGGATTTGCGGATGTAAGGATGATCTGAGAACCTCGGGAGCGAAAGATCCTCACATCCCTAGATCCGTACATCCATAGATTCAGAGATGTCTGTCGATGACGAGCTTGATGTTCTCTTTCGGCTGCAGGCCGACAACTTGATCGACGACCTGACCGCCCTTGAACAACAGAAGAGCCGGGATGCCCCGGACGTTGAACTTGATTGTCGTGTCGGGGTTATCGTCAACGTTGAGCTTGCCGACGGTCACCTTGCCGGCATAGTCGGCCGCAATCGCGTCGACAGTCGGCCCCAAGCGCTTGCAGGGCCCGCACCATTCGGCCCAGAAATCGACGAGTACCGGGCTGCCGGATTTCAGAACAGCTTCGTCAAAGTTGCTGTCAGTCAAGGTCTGTACGTTGTCTGCTGCCATGTGTCTCTCTTTCGGTCGCCAGTCGAATCCCTAGTCCCCAGTCCCGAGTCCGGAACCCTTCTTGATCGCACGTTCATATATTCTGACGTACTCCCGGGCCGAACGGTCCCAGGAATGATCCTGGGCCATGCCGGCGCGCTGGAGCGCCTTCCAGCGCTGCGAGTCCCCGAAAAGCGTCACCGCGCGACGGAGTGCCTCGAGCAGCGCCGAAGGCAGATACTCCTGAAACACGAATCCGGTTGACTTCTTGCGCTCCGGCGAATAATCGACGACCGTGTCCGCGAGTCCGCCAACCGCCCGCACGACTGGCACGGTGCCGTACCGCAAGCTGTACATCTGGTTGAGGCCGCAGGGCTCAAACCGTGACGGCATGAGGAAGATGTCGGCGCCCCCTTCGATGAGGTGCGCCAGCCCTTCGTCAAAGCCGACGTGAGCGCCGATGCGATCGGGATGCCGGGCCGCCAGCCCCGTCCACAGATCCTGATACTGCGATTCACCGGTGCCGAGCACGATGAAGGTCGCCTCGAGCCGCGGTAGCTCGTCAGCGAGCGCGGCCATAAGATCAAAACCCTTCTGATCGATCATCCGCGAGATCACCCCGACGAGGGGACGCTTCAGCGTCGCCCCATCGGTCGCGAGGCGATAGTGCGCGAGCAATTCGGCCTTGGCTGCCATCTTTCCGGAGAGATCGTCGGCGGTGTACGGCCGCGGCAGGAACGGGTCGTGTTCGGGGTCCCACTGCCGAACGTCGATGCCGTTGAGGACGCCGGCGAGATCGGCGCGGCGCCCTCGCAGAATACCGTCGAAGCCGCACCCAAATTCCGGCGTCTGGATCTCTGCGGCGTACCGTGGACTGACCGCCGTCACGATTTCCGCGTCGTTGATGCCGCCTTTGAGGAAACTGATTTGGCCCCAGTATTCGAGACGATCGATCGAGAAGAGATCCCATCCGAGGTCGAGCTGCGGCAGCCAGTCGGCATCGAACGTGCCTTGGTAGGCGAGATTGTGAATCGTCAAGACGCTTGGCGTTCCACCGAGGATCGGATCGGTCGCGTACAGCGTTTTCAGGTAGACAGGTGCGAGAGCCGCCTGCCAGTCGTGCGCGTGCACTACCGAAGGTCGCGCCCCGCGCCGCGCCGCCAACTCGAGGGTGGCGCGCACCAGCATGGCAAATCGACGGGGATTGTCCGCGTACCCGACACTGCCAGAGCCGTAGAGCGCGTCGCGGTCGAATAAGTCAGGACAGCTAACGAGCCACACGCGCGCGTTGTCCGCGAGAGGGACCTCGAAGAACGCAACGTCACGCGTATAAGTGCCGACGGTGACCGGAAACTCCGCTGCCATCGATCCGGCCTCAACGCCGCGGTACCTGGGCAGGGCCAAGGTGACATCCCAGCCGAGACGCGCCAGGGCCGGCGGCAGCGCCCCGAGGACGTCAGCCAGGCCGCCCGTCTTGGCAAATGGCACGGCCTCGGAACCGATCATCAGGACTGAACGAGGTTTCTTTCGAGGCGGCATGGACGCGTGGTGCCATGCTACCCTACCGCGTGACCGACCAGCCCCAGCCTCAACCACCCCAACCCCAGCGTCCGTCGCGTCCGGAGCCACGCGAGGTTGTCGAGCTCAAGCAACTCAAGACAGACCAGCCCGAGCTGGAGAGCGCAGTCGATATGCAGCTCGCGCTCATCGAGATGCAGCGCCGCGTGCAGTCGCGCGTGCCTCTGCCCTGGATCCAGGCCGACGACGAATGGCTGCACGCGCAGCAGATGGCCGGCCGGCCCCTCGTGCGGTTCGTCGACATCCCGCTCGACTGGACAGACTTCCGATTGATTCTGCGCCAGACGGCCGACATCCTTCGGCGACACGACGCGCTCGAATCGGACGACCATAACAGAATTCTCGCGTTGGCCCGCGCAGGGAACGCCCTCGAACCCGTGGTCGCACAGTGGTACGCCGCGACGTCGGGCGTCGATGCCGGCACGACCCATCCGGGGACGACGCCCGCCGATATGCCGCAGGGCCTCGACCAAGTGCTGGTGCTCGCGCTGCGGCCGTTTCTCGCGCGCTGCGCGGAGGTTCTGGCGGCACGAACTGACCTCCAGCAGTGGAAGCACGGACGGTGCCCCTTCTGTGGGTGGGAGCCCGATTTTGCGGTGATCACCCCAAGCGCCGAGCGACGCCTCATCTGCGGGCGCTGCGCCGCGCAGTGGCCGTTCCCGCCGCTCAAGTGCCCGTTCTGCTCAAACGACGACCGCGCGCGCATCACGTCGTTTGCCACACGCGACGGGCGCTACCGCGTCTACGCGTGCGACGTCTGCCGCCGCTATCTCAAGGCGTACGACGGCCGGCACGCGTCGCGTCCGGTAATGGTCTCGGTGGATTTGGTCGCAACGCTTCCGCTCGATGCAGCGGCGATGCAGCGCGGATATATCGGATGAAGAACAGGGATTCGGGGTTTGGGACTTGGGATTCGGAAACTTACTGGAGCGACTGCGGCGCGGGCGGCGGCTCGCCGCTAAGAACAGCCGAGAGCTTCGCCGACATCCACGTGAAAAGATTGCGGGTTTCCATGAAGCGGCCGGCGTTAGACTGCGCCCCGAGCACGACAACGGCGACTTCCTGGCCACCTTGCGGCAGACGCAGCAGCGTCGCCAGGCAATAGCCAGAACTCGAAATGAATCCAGTCTTACCCGCGCGCACGTCGACGTCGGGCAGGCCAAGCAGCCGATTGGTCGTATGGACGGTAATCAGGCGCCGGTTCGCCGTCCGGATCGTGTACTCGGGGACGCGCATGATCGACCCGATGCGCTCGTCGCTCGACGCAATCGAGATCAGTCGCGCCATGTCGTACGCCGACGACAGATTGTTCGACAGCAGCCCGGACGGTTCGGTATAGCTGGTGTTCTCGAGGCCAAGCTCGACGGCCTTCTGGTTCATCCGGCTCACAAAGCCTTCCGAGCCGTACGGCGAGACGCGAGCGAGCGCGCGGGCCGCCGCATTATCCGACGCGATGAGCAGCAGGTGCAAGAGGTCGTCGGTGGTGATGCGATCGTTGGCGCGGAGGCGTGTCGTCGACGCATGAAAGACGTCGCCCCTGGACACGATGATCGGCTGGCTCAAGTCCGGGTCGGTTTCGAGAAAGACGGCCGCCGTCATCACCTTCGTCAGGCTGGCGATGGAGCGCTGCGTCTGTGAGTGATCCTCCCAGAGAACCTCGTTGGTCGCCGGATCGTAGATGATCGCGGCGGCGGCGCGAAGGTCGGGCACCAAGTCCCCGTTCTCGTCCACCTTATAGTGTGGAAGCGATAGCGACCGCGCAGCCGCGGCCGCGGTCGCGACACGTGCGCGGGAGGTTGCCGTCGTCTTGGGGGCCGGACGGCCGGCCGAAGTTGCCGTGGGACCACTCCTAGCGGACGTGGAACTCGGTCCTGATGCACTGGCCGGCGCCGATTTCTTGACGGTTCCTGCCTGAGCACCACCAGCCGGCGCCGCACCGGCGCCGACAAAGGTCAGGAGCACAAGGGGACCGACCCAGAGCAAAGCTGTTTTTGTCACGTGGCTCAGGCTGTTACAGAACGCTTCGGCATTGTAAACAAATCACTTACGAGACTTCAAGACCATTATCGGCATAACCGACCGCCCACGCCAGAGCCATTCCGAGACAGAATCAACGGATTTCGACGGGCGATACTCGGTGCGCAAGGCGGCATATTGTTGCATAAGGCCGGCCAAGGGCCTTAAGAATGGAAAGACCAATGACCACGCGCGAAGAAGAGGAATACCGGGCGCTCCGCGCCACAATCCGAGAGCGCGGCACGGCCCGCTCCTGGACGTTTGTGGTCGGATTGAGCGTCTGGGCCGGCCTCGCGCTGGCCGTTCTCGCGCTCGCATCTGTCCCGGCCGCAGCGCTCCTGCCCCTCCTCGTCCTGGCAGGAACGTTCGAAGCCGTCTTCGCGCTGCACGTCTCGGTCGAGCGCATCGGACGGTACATTCAAGTGTTCTACGAGGAAGATGAGGACGGCAGCGGGAAGTGGGAACACACCTCGATGGCATTCGGCAGACCACTTGCCGGCACGGGCGCCGATCCCTTGTTCACAATTCTGTTCGGGCTCGCGACGCTTTTCAATTTCGTCATGGGTGTGTCAGCCGGCGCAACCGGCGTGGAGCTGGGTGTTACGGGTGCCGCGCACGCGCTCGTGCTGGCTCGTATCGTGATCGCCGGGCGCCTGGCCTCCCGCCAGCGCCCGGCGGACCTCGAACGCCTGCAACGGATCAAATCGATGGCTGCTCAGCCGCTGCCGCACTCAACCCCATAACGGCCCAAACGCGCGACAAAAGTCATCAGTTCGAAGGAAAACACAGGATGGGCGGTTGTGTGCCGATACGTACCTCATAGCGCATCAACGCGCTGCGGTCAGACTTGCGGTACAGGTATTGCTCTCTCGGCTAGTAGGAGAACGCCATGAGCCTTGTTCGACTGCTCGGCTTCACTACTCTCGCCTGCGGCTGCGTGGTGGGCCGGTACCGCGAGCTGGCCACCAGCCGTGAAGTCAGTTACGTCGAAGAAAAAGGTAAGACCTGCGGCAGTTCTGCGCATCGGCGCAACCACACGATCACGTCGGATCGCCTGGCAACAGTGTCGCCGTTCTCGATAGCCTCGAAGGCTTCTTAGCTCGTCCCGCGTGGCCGACGGGCCACGTCGGTGATGCCGCGAGGCCTCACTGGATACGGTCCTGCCCTAACGTCCCGTCGATTCTCGGCCGAAAACAAGGCCAACCGTATGTCCGTTCTCCTGAAGCCGTACGCACGCGTCGAGGCCGGATCCGCGACCAGCTCCTTTTACCTGGCTGACTGCCTCGACGTCTTCCGGCAGCTCCCCCCCCAGAGCATCGACGTCATCGTCACCTCGCCACCGTATAACCTCGGCATTCAGTACAGTCGCTACCGCGATACGCTGTCGCCAACCGACTACCTCGACTGGACAAGAACCTGGGTCGGCGCGGCCTGCCGCGTGCTCAGACCAGACGGTTCGCTGTTCCTCAACGTCGGCAGCAAGCCGAGCGACCCCTGGACGGCGCTCGACGTCGCCCAGGCAGCTCGGTCGCACCTGCAGCTGCAGAACATCATTCACTGGATCAAGTCGATCGCCATCGACCGGACCTCAGCGGGCGCGGCAGCGGGGCTGACCCGCGACCTCGCCATCGGTCACTACAAGCCGATCAACAGCGATCGGTTCCTTAACGACTGTCACGAATTCATCTTTCACTTCACGCCGCGCGGATCGACGAGCCTCGACCGGCGCGCGCTCGGCGTGCCGTACCAGGATCAATCCAACGTCGGCCGCTGGCGCGCCGGCTCGGCCGGGGTGCGCTGCCGAGGCAATACGTGGTTCATCCCGTACGAGACCATTCAACGGCGCGAACGCGACCGGCCGCACCCAGCGACGTTCCCTTCCCGGTTGCCTGAGCAGTGCCTGCGCCTGCATGGCCTCTCCAGGATCGAGGTCGCCATGGATCCGTTTACGGGTCTCGGCAGCACTGCGGTCGCGGCTGCGAGGCTCGGAGTCAACTTCGTCGGGGCAGAGTTGGACGAAACCTACCTTGCCGTAGCGGTGGAGCGGACTGAGACGGCTTGGAGCGAGAAGAACTCTCGAAAGGTTTCAGGACTTCCTGTACAGGGCGAAACCCGGATGCGAAAGGCCACCCTCAGGGTCCGGCCTACCGCGCGGTCGACACCGGCCTGAGCACGTAGTCCTTCCGGAAGAAGACGCTCATGCCGGGACGCATGACGCGCACATCAATCTTCCGCTGGCGCTTGAGTTGATCGGGGTTGGACGAGTAGTACCCCAGCACGTAGTAGTCGCTCGAGTCCGCGTCAATCTGCTTCAAGCCCTTGTCGAAGTCGTTCATATTAACGATCGCGATCCCGCCGGTTTCCTCAGCAAGCACGCGCAGGCTGTCCTGCGTCGTGCGGACGAAGTCGTTCCATTGCTGCGGATCCACGGGTTGGTCGATATCGGGCTGCCCGATAAGCCCACGCGGATCGATCGTATAGATCGTCGTATTCGCCCGGTTGGCCGCGCGGGTCACCTCGCCGAGCTCTCTTGCCAAATCGGCGTCCGCAAACACGCCGGTCTCCCTCGCCTGATACCGCGCGTTCGCATCCTGGCCGATGATCGAGTTACCGGAGTTCTTGTCGATGTCGTTGATCGTCCGCAGCATGGTGTTCTGAAGGAAGGGCGAGTTCGGATCCATCAAGCCCATCCTGGCGTCCACGAACGGATTGAAATGGTAGCCGTCGCTGACGTACACGAGGACTTTGCGGCGATCGCGGACTTGCTCGAGGTGGCCCAGCACGTCGTACACCGTCTCGAATGCGACGTGCGCGCGGTGACGAACCTCGGTCGGCCCTTCGGAGTTTGCGGGGCCGTCGATAATGTCGCTCGGACGCAGCTCGCCGCCAATAATCTTCTCGATCGATTCGTCCAGGCGCTTCTTGTCGTACGTCATCCCCACCGCAATCGATGAGGTACCCGTAGAGACAATGGCAAACATGTCGCCGTCGTGGACGAGGGTCTTCGAGATCTTCTTGAAGATCTCGCGCACGCGAACGGTGCTGTGGAATTGCAGGTGCAGGTCGTCGACCAGGAACACGAAGATACGGCCCGACACGTCATTCGTCCGGCGCGTCGGCGGCAGGATGATACCCTCGGCCGGCGGCGCAGGCGGCGGCGCCAGCACGTTGGTCACGCGGCCGCCGTGGCTCATCGTCATCGAGGCGATGGTCTGCTTGACGCCGTCCTCGAAAATCTCGAACTCGTCTTTCGTCAGATCGGAAACGAAATTGCCCTTTTCGTCATGCACGACGACGTCGGAGCTGACGAGATCGATCTGAACACGGAAGGTCGGCCGCTGACCGGCAGCGTCGGCGGGCGAAACGGGCGGCGCCGCGTTTTGCGCGCACAACCCAGCTGTCAGCGCCATCAGCCAGACAGGGGACCAGAAGCCGCTCCGGTTCAAATGCATGGCGAAATTATACATCGCGAATCGGTTCCTGCCCTGCCGGCACTTTACTCCCCGTCTCTGGCCAGACCCGGATCCACCGAACTGGTTGAGGGTTCGGTGGAAGACCCCGCAGCGACCTCTTGTCCACCAGGACCTCGCCCGCGCCGTCGGCGACGCCTGCGCCGGCGCCGAGGCTCGCCAGATGTCGCCGCAGGCGACGGTCCACTCGACTGGACGATCAGCGCTCCATCCCCCTCGGCCTGTTCCCCATCGGCTTCTGCGATGTGCTCGGGAGACTCAGGGGTTCCCCGTTCCGCGCCGTTCGCTGACAGCTCCAGGCTCGCCCCGTCCCCAGGGTCTGCCACGCCCGCCGCCGCGTCGACCTCGGTTTCGACAGGGCGCCTCGCCGCGCGCTCCGCGCGCCGGCGCTCGCGCCATCTTTCGGTATCAGGTGGCGGAATCGGAGTGGCCAGCAGTCTGGGCCAGTTGAAGGCCACGTCTCGATGCTGGGCCTCAAGCGCGCGGCGCACGTTCTCGTCGAAAGGCTCGCGGCCGACCCTGATGTTAGGGGGCGTGCGAAACCAGTAGAGGACGCGCGGCGGAGACTTACCGCGGCGACCAGTCGGCTGGACGAGGTAGGTGTGCTCGTAACCGCGCTTGTCGCGAGAGAACCTCAAGAACGCCATGTTACGAGTGCTGTCTCCTCGTCGCGGTCGCTTTGCTTATTTTCGCTTTGTCGCCCGCGCCGGCTTCTTTGCGCCTTTGGCGCGGCCATGCGTACGCCCCTTGACGGCGCGCGCGGTTCGCTTGCGGGGCGACGACTCGGCGCGTCGAGGGCTCGCGGTCCGCGAGGACGCCGCGACTGGTTCACGACTCCTGTGAACCAGCGTAAAACGTACTTGATCGCCGATGGAATGGAAGCTCCAGATCTCGCTGACGTGGATCTGGTTGTCCTCGCACAGCCGCCGTGCGACATCGACCATGCCGGCCGGGACGTAGAGGTG
>JBGPHH010000171.1:0-9061 GCA_041484265.1 Vicinamibacteria bacterium | reverse complement strand
GATTTCCGGGAAGTGCTCGTGCTGCGGGAACTCGAGGGGTTGTCATATAAAGAGATCGCCGCCATCGTCGGGATCCCGCTTGGGACGGTCATGTCGCGGCTGGCGCGGGCCCGCGAGCGGCTCGCGGGTGTGTTGGGCACCGGCGACATGAGTGGAGGACACCGTGGATTGCCGTGAGGTCGAGGGTCTGCTCGACGCGTACCAGGACCGTGAACTGGAGCCGGCTATCTCGACGTCCGTACGGGATCACGTGGATGCATGCGCTGCCTGTCAACGGCGACTGGCGAACGTGGAGTCAGTCGGCCGGATGATTCGACGCGCGCCCTACTACCAGGCGCCTGATACGTTGCGCGCTCGACTCACGCATGCTCGCACGCGGTCACCAGCAGCGTCGCACCTGCTCGCCTGGGCGGCCGCTGTCGTGATGGTCGCCTCCTTGACCGGCTCGATCTGGTTCGTCCGATCGTCGGCGCGCGCCGCGCGGACGCTTGACCCCGTCGATGCCGTGGCGCAGGAGGTTGTCAGCAGTCATGTGCGCGCGTTGATGGGTGAGCATCTCTTTGATGTCCGGTCCACCGATCAGCACACCGTGAAACCCTGGTTTCTTGGCAAGTTGGACTTCTCGCCGCCGGTCAACGATCTCGCCCAGGCCGGGTTCCCGCTCACCGGCGGACGGCTGGATTACGTGGCCGGCCATCCGGTCGCCGCACTGGTTTACATGCACGGCCAACACACCATTAATGTGTTCGTGTGGCCGGAGGCATCGGACGCCGTTCCCTCGTCAGACACGAGGGCTATTCGGGGATTCCACGTGCGCCACTGGACGCACGGGGGCATGACCTACTGGGCGGTGTCGGATGTCAACGACGCGGAACTTGACCAGTTCATCCACGCCCTCCAGCAATAACGACCGACGGGCTAGACTCTTCGCTCATCACAGCATCCCAGACCTTCCACCCGCCGTAGCACCTCTCAAAGGCTCGCGATCAATCGAGCATATCGAGGATCTGTTGCACATCGGCGCGTTCGGGCGCCCGCGGGGCGAGCGTCAGGAAGCGGACGAACGCTGCAGCCGCCAGGTCGTAGCGGCCCGTCTCGTAGAGGGCGAAGCCCCGGTAGTAGTGCGCGTAGGCCAGCGTGGGGTTCAGTAGCGACGCGCGGTCGAACGCCTCTGCCGCCCCCGACCAGTTCTGCACCCCGCTCAGCGTGATCCCCAACTGGTAATGCGCGGCGGCAAGGTTGGCGGCCAGCCCGACTGCCTGCCGTGCCGCCGTCACCGCGTCCGCGCGCCGGTTCTCGAGCAACGCCCGAGCCGATAAGCCGATGAAGCGCCACGCATCCGTCGCGGACCGTCTGGAGAGCGTCTGGTAGAGCTCCAGTGCACGAGCGGGGTTGCCGAGTCGCTCGTAGCTCTGCGCTGCCAGGTAGACGACCGCTGGTTCCGTTCCGGTCCGCACTCCGTCGACCACTTGCTGGTCGCGGCCAGCCTCGAATAGTCGCTGAATATCGGCTGCCTCCTGCGCCCACACTGACGCCGCCAACATGCCGGCTGCGACGAATCCGAGCACCGTGCGCATCATGGGACTCATCGATGGCCTCCGATCACCACGCTGTGGACTTCGACCAGGCCGCCCGCATCGATGGCGGACAGTGACATAAGAGCGGCTTGAAGAGCCGATTATACGGACGGAAGGCGGGATCGAGTCACGTATTGTGTGGCGTCGGTGACCGGGAGCACTGCGGACCCGCTACTCGCCGAAACGCACGCAGCAAGTGTTACCATCTCGCGATTCATGCGTATGCGAGTAATGCGCGGCATCGTCTGTTCCCTGCTGCTATCCGTCGTTGTCGCGGGTCAGGCGCGACCGGAATTCGAAGTGGCCTCCATTCGGCCGTCGTCCGAGCAGACAACACAGGTCAACGTCGGCCTCCACATCAGCGGCTCGCAAGTGCGGATCGCGTACATGTCCCTCAAGGACTACATCGGCATCGCGTACCGCGTCAGGACTGGTCAGATCGCCGGGCCGGATTGGATCGCACAGGAGCGATTCGATATCGCAGCGAAGATTCCAGACGGTGCGTTGTCCGACCAGGTACCGGAGATGTTACAGACGCTGCTCGCCGACAGGTTTCAGCTGAAGATCCATCGCGACTCAAAGGAGTTTCCGGTCTATGCGCTAGCGGTCGCCAAGAGCGGCCTGAAACTCCAGGAGTCTGCCACGAGTGCCGGTGCCGCCACCGACAGCCCGGCCATCGTCAATGTCACGGCGAGCGGGAGCGGCGCCGGCATCGCCGCCGATCTCGGCGGCGGATCTTTTTTCAGCCTGGCCAACAACCGGATCGAGATCAAGAAGATGACGATGACCGCGTTGGCAAATATACTGACGCGTTTTCTCGATCGTGCGGTGGTGGATATGACGGGGCTGACGGGCACGTACGACCTGACGCTCGACCTCACGCCTGAGGATTACGTGGCGATGTTGATTCGTTCGGCTCTGAACGCCGGCGTCGTGCTCCCGCCACAGGCCCTCCGTGCCCTCGACGGCGCGTCCGGCGATCCTCTGTCCAGTCCGTTACAGAAGTTCGGCCTCGCGTTCGAGTCCCGCAAAGCGTCGCTCGACGTCATCGTGGTGGACTCGATGCAGAAGACACCGACGGAGAACTGATAGGGCGGCGAGGGCCGCTGACCTGACCTTCTTTCATCGGCCCGGTCACGGCGTGGTGGGGACCAACCGCTACGCGAAGATCACGACGACGATGGCTGCAAGTAACAGCATCCCGATCGCCCATTCTGCCGTGCCCGAGAAGGTCCATTCAATCCTGTGCATACAGTCGCCCGCCTCTCTTTTAGTTCTTGGACGCACGAGCGCAGCAAAGGGTTAGTCGCTTCGCCCGCGCGTGCGTGCGCCCGTCGGTGTTTCGCCGCTCAGCGGCGGCGGTCGTCGCGATCGTCGCGGCGAGGTTCGCGGCGTTCGTCTCGCCGTTCGTCTCGGTCCCAGCGATGGTCATGGGCGACGTTGCCGCGACTGCCTTCCCAGTGACCTGCGAAGTACTCTCCACGGACGTGGTACGGCTCGACCCAGTACGCGCCCTCATACGGCGGGCGCGTCCAGTAACCGTCATGCCACCTGTAGCGTTTCCCCTGCGGATACCAGTAGCCCTCGACCCACACCGTGTCGGGGCTTGGCTGGCGCGCCACGCGGTACGCACGCGGCGCCGGCGGTTCACCAATGCGAATGCCAATGGAAATCTGTGCATGGGCCGTTGAGGCAGGGGTGAGGAGCAATGCTGAGAGAGCGAGTGTCTGAAGATGTTTTCTCATGACGGGACCGTAAGTGCAATTAGTAAGCCAGCGTCTGTTTCTTAGTGCGCATGGGCTTTTCCTGGAGTTGTCGCGGTCCCATCGTGCATTATTTAGGCACTCAGACTAACAGGAAGGTAATTTCGACCGCGCACAGGCAGCGACTAGGCCTGCCGGCCGCAAGCGGGCGAGTTGTTCTAGTGAATCCGACAAGCAGCGATTAAGGAGACGTAAAGCGACGCGCCCACTGTCCTGCGCGGAGCGATAGACCGGATTAGGACCTGACTACCGGGATCCGATTTCGCAGTCGCCGTAAAACTGCGACATGATCGGCGGCTCAGGCGCACCGCGGGTAGTCTCGACGTACGAAGCGCGCGAGTACACGGCCTGCAGTCTGCCGACGTGGCTTTCCCTGGCGAACACCGTCAACACGCTCATGGCGCCGTCCAGGCCGATATCCAGAAAGTGCAGCGTCGCGCCCGCAAGCTTGACCGTGACGTTGTCGGCGCCGCGAAAACCGCCCCCGTTGATCTCCGCGCTGCCGTCCTGGGCGTCAATGTTGAACACCGTCAGCACCGCCGCAGCCGGGAGCTTCCTCGCCTGCGCCTGCGGTTCCCTGCCCTCCCACGTGGCCGAGGCCGCCGCCGGAAACGAGCACTTGAGGCTCTTCAGCGACTCGAGGACTTTGCTCGTGGCGGGGATCCGGTTCCGGCGCTCCCGCTGCCCGCGGACAACGGAGTTGCCGACTACGAAGCTGAGCGCGACGACTGCCAAGGTGCGAAGGACAACGGACGTTCGTATACGTTTCATACTCGCCTTCGAAGACACTCTACACCGAATCCACGACTTTGCGAGGGAGCCGTTGAAGTGAAGCGCCTTAGCGAATCGGACGCCAACGTGCGCATGTTGCACGGGTGGGCGGCGTGCGCCTGACCTGTGCGGACGCGCATCGCGCGGCGCGGCGATCGTCGATTCAGGCGTATTCCCCGACGTGATGGGCGGTATGCGGATTGCTCCTGAGGCCCTCTGGCCTGGGTGACGCGCTGCAAGATGACTGAACGAAGGCGAACGCGGGTCCCGATGAGCATGTGATGAAGGAACCACAGATGCACCCGCTGACCGGCCTGTGGACCGCGAACCGGTCAACATCACGCCCAGATCTCAATCCGCCCTTTCACAGTGCGACCATGCGCGTCGAGATCGCCGGCGACATCGTGCGGGTCACCGACCAGGGCGTGAACCCCTCCGGCCAGCACGAAGAGCAGTTGCAGATAGTGAAGTGCAACGGCCAGCTACATTCCGTGCCTGGCGCGCCGGGCCTGCTTGCTATCGGTACGCTCGGTCCGCGTGGCCTCGAGTCGGTCGCCAAGTACGGCGACGCCGTGATGAGCCGCCGCACGTACGACGTGTCCGACGACGGGCGGACCATGACGGCCACCGTGTCGGGTTTGGATGCGGGCGGCCGCCTGTTCCATCAGGTACTGGTGTTCGATCGCCGGGAGCGGCGCGCGGGAGTGGAGCCGGCTCGAGACGACAGCACGGAAGCCGGTCAGCTCGCCGAGAGCAGCGGGCAAGAAGATGGCCGCGGCTGAACTGCCGTCATCCTGACGCGTCTGTACGACAAACGCGTCAGTCGAGTGCCGCGCACGACACTGCGTCAACGGCGGTTCTGGGGCAGATCTCGTATTCCCAAACACTTAGAGAGGCTGCGCCGGCGGTACCGCTCTTGCTGTTTCCCACGACCACGGAGGTGGGATGTATGCAGCTCGCAAAGATAAAGATCTCGACAGTCATGAGCGTGATGGTGATGACGGCCGTGTCGTTCGCGCCGGCGTACGCCGGTCAGCGGGGCCAAGGCGCGCCGCCGCAGGCGGCCCACAGCAACAACGGGAACAAGCCGGCGACGCCGCCCAAGTCCGGGAATTTCGCAGACCGCATCGCGAGCCACCCGCAGCTGGCCTCGCGGCTCCAGACCCTGCTGCCGCCCAACACCACGCTTGCGGACGCGGCGGCCGGCTTCAAGAACCAGGGACAGTTCATCGCCGCCCTGCACGTCTCGAAGAACCTCGACATCCCGTTTGATCAGTTGAAGGCAAGCATGACCGGGCCGAAGCCGAAGAGCCTGGGCGCCTCGATCAAGGCGCTGAAGCCGACCGCTGATGCCGACGCGTCCACCAAGACCGCAGAGCAGCAGGCGACTCAAGACGAACAGGCCGGCAAGTGATCGCACGACTCGTGATGGCAAGCGCCCTCGTGGCGCTTGCCACCGCCTCGCCCGTCGCCGCGCAGGGCAACTCCGGCAACACCCAGAAAACCAAACCGCCCAACAGTAATCGACTCCTGACGCGTGGGGTCGGATCAGGAACGACACCGACTGCGCTGATTGATGACGCGAGCCTACTCGATCCGGGCAGCGCATCGCTCGGTCTCTCGGTGACGCGGTGGCAGGGTTCCAGTCTGAGCGAAGTCGACGCACCGACCGTGTACGGCGCGGTTGGTCTCCACCCGCGCCTCCAGGTGGCCGTCGGCGTGGCACACGTCGTGGCGAACAGCAATGCCGGCGGGTCTGCCGGTGGCCTGGGCACCGTATTCCTCAGCGGCAAGATCGGTCTTGTGAACGATGTCGATCGAGGCCTGAAGCTGGCCGTGGCACCGACCATCGAAGTGCTGAGTGCCGACACACTCGCCTCGATGGCGGCGGGGTCGAGCCGCGCACAGTTCGGCCTGCCGGTCGGCGTCGAGTGGGATCACAGGTCCGGGAAGATCTACGCGGGCGTCGGGTACTACTCGAACGGCTCGTGGTTCGCTGGCATCGGCGCCGGTCTGCAGCCCACCCCGAAGGTCTCGGTGTCTCTGGGTTTCAGCCGGGCCTGGACGAATGCGTCGGCGACGGATCCCACACTCGTGGCCGCCGATCGCAACGAGGTGTCGATCGGCGTCTCGCGCACGATCACGTCCCGTGTCTCGGCGTATGCCTCGATCGCACAGACCGTGGCCACGCTCGACGAGAACGGCGCCGGGACGACGGTGGCGGTGGGTCTCTCGCTGTCTCTGCCCGCGGGGACGCTCACCCGCTGAGCGGAAGGGCGCGTATACCTATTACGTGGGCCGGCGGTCTGGCCACCCATCTGGCACGATGATCGGCGGCCCGTGACGCACCCACTGTTCCGTTTCCAGCCGACTCTCTAATGCGAGCAGCCGCTGCCGGTACGCCTCCCGATCCAGGAACCGCTCGATGTCCTCGCGGCCATCAGGCCAGCGCAGCATGAGGACGTATTCAGAGGTGGCATTGTCGTAGCGGGTTTCGACGTGGAGATGTTGATTGTGTCGGTCAAAGAACCACAGCAAGGGCCACCTCTCGCGAAGCCTATCCCCACGAACTGAAGGCCGCAACCAGAATTCCTAGGGCGGCGCGCCGCGATCCGCGTTAACCGTGCAGGTCTACGAGTTCTTGTTTTTGATGGGGTCGGAAGGCTAACTCCCAAGACGGAAGGCGACGAGTTCCGACGGCGTTTCACCGTCACCGGCAACCTTGATCTGGACCAGGTAATCGCCCGGCGGCAAATTCGCCACAGGGATATCCGCCTGGTGAAGGTACCGTGCGCCCACCGGTGTGACGGGCAGCTCCGCCATCACATACCCCGATTGGTTCAGGAGTCGCACGCTCACCTGGGCTCGGTCGTCGGGACCGTAAGCCGGCACGCGGACGAGCAAGCGGTCGGTTCGGCTGAACTCGCGCGTCGCGACAGGCATCGCCTCAGGGTTGACTTTCACCTGCTGATACTCACGGAGAGTGCGCCCCCGGAGGATTTCGGGAGTGCCCAGCGCGATCCGCGGGGTCGCCAGATCCGGCGCCGTCATCGTCCGCGTCTCGGACGCGATGACGTGGGACGATGCGCCCTCAATCGAGAGACGGAGCTGCACCGGGCCAGGGTTGACGTCGAACGCCACTCGGGCGGCCGTTTCGCCACCGCCCGATACCTCCCCCTTGAAGTAGGCCATCTCGTCGGGTCCCGACGCCACGATCGCCACACGCGCGGGCGGCTCGACGGCCGCCGCGCGATCGCCTGGAGTCGTCGGCACCGGCTCCCAGACAAAGGTGACCGTCGTTTGGCCGCGCTCCCCACGTGACAGACCAATCCACGTTCGGATCACGCGCGTGCTGGCCGCGCGCCCAATTGACGCCAAGGCGGCTTCAAGGGCTTCTGCGGACACCGCTCGTACCGGTGCCGGCGGCGGCACGCCCGCATCGACCGCGAGATAACTCTTCCGGGCACGGAGGGTCAAACCTGCCACGGCGACTCGTACCTCGAGCGAGTGCCGCTTGGCGTCCAGGATCGCCGGCGTGAACCCGAGCGCATATTGGTGGTGCAACTCGTCCACCACGCGGCTGAATGTGGTGGCCAGGTCGTCGGTCGACGTGAGCTCGAAGTAGCCACCCCCTGTCGCGCCGGCAATCTTGGGGAGGCCCGCGTCCGGCTTTTCCGCGCGTCCACCGCTGAGGCCACCGCCGCCGCCCCCTCTCGGAGCGCGACCCCCAGACCCGTTCTGTCCCGCCAGCCCGATGGCATAGATCATCACGTCTTCTGCCTCGGCGCGCGTCATTACGTCCTTCAGCGAGGCGTTGTCGCCACGTAGGTTTCCTGGACTGTCCACTCCGTCGGTGAACACAAGCACGACACGTCGCCCCTGTTCGCGGATGAGCGCAGTAATTCCCAGGTCCACGGCATTCCAGAGAGGCGTGGGACCCTCTGGCTGGAGGTCCGTGCGAAGAACCTTGAGGAGCGCGTCGTGGTCAGACGCAAAGTCCAGCGGATCGATCTGGACTCCATTGGAAAAGCTGCCGATGCGCGCCTTGTCAGTGGGGAGCATCGCCCCGACAAACTGCTCGGCCGCCTGCTCGACGAGCGTGAAGTTCGCGCGCATGCTCCCGCTCCGGTCGAGCAACATCACGACCGTAATGGGCTGGGAGTTGTTTGCAAAGACAGTTAAGGGCTGGGGCTTCCCGTTGTCCAGAATCGTGAAGGCGTCGCTCGCCAGATCAGGTACCAACCGGCCGTCGGCATTCGCCACCGTCGCAAAGACGGCCACCGTCCGCGTCCCTCCTTTGAACGTTGGCGCCTGCATGGTCGCCGCGGCGTGACCAACCACCGCGACACCCATGACGGTGCAACACACGCGAACAAGACGACGAGACACATGCATCCAGACGCTCCAGGTGGGTCCCAGTGATTGTAGGACGGCGGACGCGAGCAAGACTGTGACTTTGTCGCTGATTCACGAAACTCTTATTCACAAATCAGGCTCATGGATTCGATAAGGAACCCATGAGCCCGACCGCCGAACGCTACCGCTTTGTGAGCGCCTTCAGCGGGTCGTCGGCTGCATTGACATAGAAGATGTCGAATGGGCCTTCCAGATTGATCTGAACAACGGTCGGCGTGGCCGTCCACGCGAAGTGATGCATGGCCGCCGGGAGCAACACGAACCCGCCCGGCTCGAGGGTCTGGCTGGCCTGACGGTCCAGCTTGTCGCCCATTCCGACGTGGAACGTCCCGGAGATCACCGTGATCCGCTCGGTCATGCTATGCCAGTGCGCCGGGATGTTGTAGTTGGCTGGAAATCGAAGGCGCAGCGTCACCGGGCCTTTTTCTGAAGGGTTGCCCTCGAGGACGCTAATCTGCGCCCCGGCTGGCAGGGCAGGCGGAGCGGGCCCCCACTGCACCTTGTCCGCCGGAACCAGCACATGCGTGGACTGGG
>JBGPHH010000170.1:0-9073 GCA_041484265.1 Vicinamibacteria bacterium | reverse complement strand
CACGTCGAGCGTGCTCGCGATCCGTCCGAAGACTGGAGAGATCGCCTGTTACTTCCAGTACACGCCCAATGACGTGTACGACGTGGACGGCACCGATGAGCACGTGCTCGCTGACATTCAGATTGGCGGCCGGCTTCGCAAGGTGATGATTCAGGCCAACAAGAACGGCTTCCTGTACGTGCTGGACCGAACCGATTGCACGCTCGTCGCGGCCAACCCGTATGTCAAAGTCAATTGGGCCGCGCGGATCGATCGCACCACCGGTCGACCGGTCCTGACCGACCTCTACCAGCGTTTTCTTGCCGGCGAAGAGGTCGAGATCTGGCCGTCGCGCGGCACCAATGCGGTGCCCATCGCGTTCGATCCGAACACGGGGCTCGTCTATGCGAGCACGTGGGATGTGCCGCGCGTCCAGAAGCTTGCGTCCCCGAAGGAGGAGGTCCTCGGCGCCAACACGACCGGAGTCATCGCCCGTGTGCCGCCGGTCCAGCCGGGTGATGTGCTCGGTCACTTCGCGGCGATTAATCCCTTGACCGGCGAAAAGAAATGGGAGGTCCCGCTGACGGATTTCCCAGGCTCCGCGGGCATGCTGGCGACCGGCGGCGGCTTGGTGTTCACCGGCAAGTTGACGGGTGAGTTCGTCGCGCTCGACTCGGCCACCGGCAAGACCTTGTGGCAGTTCAAGACCGGATCGAGCATCAACGCCACGGCGATTACGTACACGTACCGCGGCCGGCAATTTGTGACCGTTGCGTCCGGGCGCGGTGGCGTTCTTTCCACTCGCTATACGGGCGACAAAGTGCCGACGGGTGGTTCGGTCTGGACGTTTGCGTTGCTGTCCGATTGACGACTATGAGTGGTTCGGCGTCATGAGACCGACCTGGCGCGGCTCGAACCTCCGCGGCGTCGCAGGGATGCTGTGTCTCCTCGGCGCGCTGCTGCTCTCCGGCTGTGCTCGTGCCGACGAGCAATTCGTCACATCGTGGTTCAAGGTCAGGACCTCGCCCTCGCCGAAAATCGGCGACCAGTCGACGATCACCGAGTACTTCGTGAGACGGTACGGGTTCTTCTGGCGGAAGATCGATGACGCCGGCGTCAGCGGTGCCACGGCAATCAATGCGAAGACCGTCGCGTACTTCGACAACGGCGAGGCCAGACTGATCCACCAGGGAGATCTGGAGGCCATGTTCGTCTGCGGTCGTGGACCCGCCGGCGTTTCGTTTCCGGCGGGGGCCGAAGCCGTGGATTGTGTCGACGCGCTGGCCGGCCCAACCCCTGCGGTGGCGACAATGGTGCGGTTCCGCCGAATCAGCGCGTCCGCCGTGGTGACGATCGAGAAGACGATCGCGGTCGAGGGGCCGAACCGCGTATTCGTGCAGCCGATGGTGACGTTTTATGACGAAGGCGCGACGGCGTACTTCGCCACGATGCGAGCGGGCTTCAATGTGACCCTCAATTGCGCCCTCCTGGCCGTGGACGCGGGCGAAGTCAGGTCCATAGCCGGATCGCCGACGATGGAGCTGCGGGATTGCTCGCAGGCGGATAGCTGGACGCCGATGGTAGGCCGTGCGCTACGCCCAAGCGCGAGGTAATTTCCAAACCGACGTCGCGGAAACTGCCGCACACCCGATCCGAGTCGTCGCAAATTCTGCAACCTTCCCTCGGTTGCACGTCTCTCCCTCACGAAGACACGATGGCCACGAAGATCCACGAAGTCTTTTGAACTAAAGACCTTCGTGTGGCTTCGTGATCTTCGTGACTTCGTGACGGAGAGGTGACAGGAGTTGCCCCGCAATTTGCACTGAGGAGGCGCGTGCGTACGGTCGCCGCGACTCCTGCCATTGGCCTACTCGCTGGAGCGGCGTTCGGTTTACTCGTCCCGAATATCTCCCTTGCCGTCGGATCCGTGGTGCTCCTTGCCTGCGTGGTGATGACGTACCTGGCGTGGCGGCGATGCTGGGCGCTCGGGCTGGTTCTCGCCGTGGGTGCGGCCTTCTTCGTTGGCGGCGCGATGCTCTCGGCCGATGCCTGGCGCAAGGCGTGGCGTCCGTCGTTGCGCGTGGCCTTCGAGGAGATCGCGCGCGCGCAACGCGTGGGCGCCAGTGCCGAAGGCCGGCGATTGCCGGAGGATGACGAAGCATTTGCGACCGTCAGCGGTGTCCTGCGGGCCGACGCGGCGCCGGTCGCATCTGGCGTCTCCCTGAGTGTCGATGTCGATCACATCGACGGAAAAGGGGTCGGGAGTCGTCTCCTGTCTGGCCAACAAGGAAACGACTCCCGACCCCTTTTCGTGCGCGGCGGCATTCTGGTCACCGTCGTCGGATCGCTGGCGACTTCGCGGGTGGAGGAGTGGCGATCGGGCCGGCGCGTGCGGATGCCGGTCGAGCTGCGACGACCGTCGCGATACCTCGATCCCGGCGTGCCTGATGGCGAGCGGACGCTCGCGCGGCGGGGCACGACGCTCGTCGGGACGGTCAAGAGCGGCGCGCTTGTCGAGGTGCTGGCGCCAGGGAACTGGTGGGACGAGCGCGTGGCGGCGACTCGATCGTTTGCCAGGAGGACCATCGCAGCCTCAGTAGGACGCTACAGTTCGCGATCGGCGGCGATCGTGGCCGCCATCGTCATCGGCGATCGCGTGGGGCTCGATCAGGATGTGCAGCGTCGTCTGCAGGAGGCGGGGACTTACCACGTCATCGCGATTTCCGGCGGAAACATCGCGATCCTGGCCGGCCTGATCCTTGGCGCCTTCCGCTTCGCCGGCCTGTTCGGGCGTGGTACAGCCGTCGCCACGATCGCCGCACTGGTCGCTTACGCCTGCCTGGTCGGCGGCGGCGCGTCGGTCGATCGCGCGACGCTCATGGCTGTCGTCTACCTTGCAAGCCGCGCGATCGATCACCGCAGCCCGCCGCTCAATGCGCTGGCGGTCGTCGCGGCGCTGCTCGTCGCCACCGATCCGCTGGTCGTCGCCGATCCCGCGTTCCTGCTGACCTTCGGCGCTACGTTCGCGATTCTCATCGTCATGCCGCTGGTCCAGTCGTGGCATCTGCCTCGGCGGGCCGTTCCGGTTGTGACGATGTTCATGATGTCGGTGGCGGCCGAAGCGATGCTCTTTCCCATCGGTGCGCTGGTGTTCTCGCGCGTGACGTTTGCGGGGCTCGCACTCAACTTCCTCGCGATCCCTCTAATGGGCGTCGCTCAGATCGCGGGCATGGCGCTCGTGCCCGTGGCGCTCGTCTCCACACAGCTGGCGGCAGTCATCGGCTGGGTCGCTCACCTTGGCGCCGACGGGCTGGTCCGCTCGGCTGATCTCGTGCGGTTCGCACCAGTCCTGACCTATCGTGTCGCCCCGCCGGCGTGGTCAACGGTCATTCTTTATTACTCCGCCTTGTGCGGCTGGTGGACGCTGTGGCGCCGGCGCGCGACCACAACTGGAACATTCGAGTCGAACGGTCCCCGCTGGGCGCGGCCCGTGGCGGCGATTGTCGCGGCTGGCGCGACGGCGTGGATCCTCGTCGAGCCGCAATCCATCCTCGCCGCGCGCGGCGACGGCCGCTTGCACGTCACCTTTATCGATGTGGGGCAGGGCGACGCCGCCTTGGTCCGCTTTCCCCGCGGCTCGACCCTCGTCGTCGACGCCGGCGGGCTGTCGGCCTCCTCGAGTTTCGACATCGGCGACCGCGTCGTTGGCCCGACGCTGCGGGCGAGCGGCGTGCGGCATGTCGATTACGTCGCCTTGACCCACGGTGACCCCGATCACATCGGCGGCGCCGCGTCCGTCATTCGCGATTTTCGGCCCCGCGAGGTGTGGGAAGGGATACCCGTGCCGCGTTCAGAGCCGTTGACCGCGCTCCGGCTGCAGACGCAGGCCTCTGGTGCACGCTGGGCAAACGTCTACAGCGGGAACCGTGTCGCCATAGACGAAGTGGAGGTGAGGGCGTGGCATCCGCCGCCTGCGGACTGGGAGCGCCAGCACGTGCGGAACGACGATTCGATGGTGATCGAGGTGCGCTGGAAGGACGTGTCGATTCTGCTGACGGGCGACGTTGGCAGGGAGGTCGAGAATACGCTCGCCGGCGAGATCCCGCCGGCGCCGCTGCGAGTGCTCAAAGTCCCGCATCATGGCAGCCTCACGTCGAGCTCACGCGAGTTCCTGCAAGCCATCCGTCCGAGCGTCGCCGTCTTCAGCGTGGGCCGGTCCAACCATTTCGGTCATCCCGCACCAGCCGTCGTGCAGCGCTACCGTGACGTCGGCGCCGAAATCTTCCGCACCGACCAGGACGGCGCGGTGACGCTCGATACCGAAGGCACAACCATCGATCTACAAACATTCACAGGCCGGCACTTCGGGTTATCCGCAGCGCCTGCCTATCACGAAGACACGAAGGGCACGAAGCCATGACGCTCACGAGAGTAGCCTCCAGCCTCCCGCTGGAGCTCGAGGACCTGGTGCGCGACGTGATTGGTTCTTGTCTAGAGGTGCACCGAGAGCTTGGACCAGGAATGAGTGAGGCTGTCTACTCTCGTGCCTGCTGCGTCGAGTTTGCGATCCGCGGGATCCCCTTTGAGGCTGAAAAGTCAGTGCCCATTCGCTATCGTGGCCAAACGTTGTGTCATCAGCGCCTGGACTTGTTCGTTGATGGGCGTCTGGTTGTTGAGATCAAGTCGGTGGAGAGCATCCACCCCGTGCACGTCGCGCAGGCCGTGAGCTACCTTCGGGCCACCAGCACGCGAGTTGCGCTTGTCGTGAACTTCAACGTGCCTTTCCTGAAGCTGAGAATCCGTCGCGTTGTTCTGTAGATTGTGATCTTCGTGTCCTTCGTGTCTTCGTGATAGGGGTCCTTACTAGCCAGCTTGTTGCCCTGCCTTGACTCGTTGCCATTCCCGCTCGAGCTCCTCCAGTGACATGTCGCGCATTGCTCGACCGGAGGCGGCGATCGCCTGTTCCATCGCCGTGAATCGACCGGTGAATTTGTCGTTCGCCTTGCGCAGCGCCGTTTCCGGCTCGACACCGAGCTTGCGGGCCAGGTGGGCGATTGAAAAGAGCAGATCGCCCATCTCTTCTTCGGTCCGCGCCTGATCGAGTGCGGGCCCCTCGACGACCTCGCGCAGCTCGGCCACCTCTTCTTCGATCTTGTCCACCACATCGCCGGCGCGCGCCCATTCGAAGCCGACCGATTTCGCTCGCACGCCGATGTGGTACGCGCGGAGGAGCGCCGGCGTCGTCGACGGGATGCCGCTCAGCAGCGTCTTCGGCTTTTCGTCGTTCCCAGCACCCCGTCGCTCCTCAGCCTTGATCTCCTCCCAGCGGGTCCGCACCTGGCCTGGAGTATCGAGCTTTGGCTCGCCTTTGTCGCGGGAGAACACGTGCGGATGGCGCCGCACCAGCTTGTCGGCGACGGCTTTGAGAGAGTCTTCGAGGGCGAACTGGCCTGACGCGGCTTCGAGGTGCGCGAGAAACACGGCTTCGAAGACGAAGTCGCCCAGCTCTTCGCAGAGCGCCGCGTGATCGTGCCGATCGATCGCCTCGAGCACCTCGTAGGTCTCTTCGAGCACAAACGGCTTGAGCGAGTCGATCGTCTGCTCGCGGTCCCACGGACAGCCGTCCGGACCGTTGAGCGTCGCCACGATGTCGAGCAGGCGGGCGAACTGGTCGGCGGCACGGGTAGACATGGGAATTTGGTAATCTTACCCAATTACCTAATGCCTGAACTTTCCTTCGTGGCGTTCGTTCTGTCGCTCGCCAGCACGGCGGCGATTCATTTCGGCGACCTCGCTGATCCCATCTCGGGCGAGCGGCAGCCGGCAAATCTCGAAGGCGCCGCCCAGATGATCGAGATCCTGGCGCTGCTCGACCAGAAGACGAGAGGCAACCTCACCGCCGAGGAACGGCAGGTGCTCGAGCAAGTGCTCTACGAGCTCCGGCTGCGCTTTGTTGAGATCACGGGGATGAAAACGGGCGGCGAGAAGCGGATTATTGAGCCTTAGAATCACCGTCCTCGGGAGCGGCACGTCGCACGGCGTGCCGTCGATTGGCTGCGATTGCGCCGTGTGCAGGTCGACCGATCCGGGGGACCGTCGCACCAGGCCGTCGATCCTGCTCGATCTACCGGGTCCACAGGACCCGGCCTACTCGGCGTCGCGAGGGTCAGCGGTCGCGGCCGCCGTTCGGCACGTGCTCATCGACACGTCCACCGATTTGCGCGCGCAGGCGCTCACCCACGACGTCCGGCGCGTCGACGCGATTCTCTTTACCCACAGCCACGCCGATCACATTTTCGGTCTCGACGAGATCCGTCGCTACAACGCGATGCAGCGCACCGCCATTCCCTGCTATGCCGACACCGGGACGGCGGCGAGTCTGCGGCGCATCTTCTCGTACGTGTTCGATCCGCCGGAGCAGCGCGGCGGCGGCATCCCCCAGCTCACGTTGTTCCGTCTGGGTGGACCGTTCACGCTCGGCGGCCTGGAGATCGTTCCCGTGCCGCTCATGCACGGCAGCCTCCCTGTGCTCGGATTCCGCGTCGGATCGTTTGCCTATCTGACCGACTGCAATCGCATCCCCGACGAGTCGTGGGCGTTGCTCAACGGTGTCCGTGTCGTCATCCTCGATGCTCTTCGCGAGCGGCCGCACGTCACGCACTTCAGTGTGCCGGAGGCCATCGAGGTGGTGGCGCGCCTCGGCGTCGAGCGCGCGTACTTCACCCACATCAGCCACGACCTGCCGCATGCGGCGACTTGCGCGCGACTGCCCGCGGGCGTGCAGTTGGCCTATGATGGCTTGGTCATAGACATGTAGCGCCTCTTCGTCACGAAGTCACGAAGATCACGAAGGGTCACGAAGCAGTGTGATCTAATGTTTCTCGTGCGCTTCGTAGTCTTCGTGCCTTCGTGATGAGCAGGCCGTCGAACGATGGAAACAATCCACTTCCCCGACGACCCCCGGCCGGCGCGCTGGGCGCAGCCGGTGCTGGCGCTCGGCAATTTCGACGGCGTCCATCGCGGCCATCGGAAGATCCTCGACCGCGTCCGCCGCGTGGCCAACGAGCACGGCGCGACCTCGGTCGTCGTGACGTTCGATCCGCATCCGTCCCGGATCGTGCGGCCCGACAAGGCGCCGCCCCTCCTGATGACCACGGCGCAGAAGCTCGAGGCGCTCGCCGCCGCCGGCCTCCCGCGCGCGGCCATCGTCCCGTTCACTTTCGAGCTGTCCCGGTGGGATCCCGAGATGTTCGTCCGAACCGTGCTCGTGGACTGGCTGCGCGTGGCCGAGGTGTGGGTGGGGGCCAACTTCCTGTTCGGCCACGACCGGACCGGCAATTACTCCATGCTGCGGACCCTCGGCAACCGCTACGGCTTCAGGGCCGAGAAGATCGATCCGGTGCGCTACAAGGAATTCGTCGTAAGCAGCACTCGGATCCGGCGACTGGTGGGCGAGGGCCGGGTGGACGAGTCGGCGGCGCTGCTCGGGCATCAGTACTATGTGGATGGCACGGTCGTCCACGGCGATCACCGTGGACGCGGATTCGGATTCCCCACCGCGAATCTGTGCACCAAGAACGAGCTCGTGCCGCCTAACGGCGTGTACGCCACCACGACGACGATCGACGGCGTGATCCATCCGTCCATCACGAACATCGGCGTCCGGCCGACGGTGGACGCGTCCGGCCGGACGTCCATCGAGACGCATATCTTCAGCCTCGATCGCGACCTGTATGGGGCGACCCTCCGGGTGGGTTTCGTGCAGCGCCTGCGCGACGAGCGGGCGTTTGGCTCGATTGACCTGCTCACAGCGCAGATCGCCGCCGACTGCGAGCAGGCGCGCGCCCTGTTCGGGCACCTTTCGCTGTAGAATCGCGCCTCGTGTCCAGCCACGACTTCCTCTTCGCCCTTCGGCTGTCCGACGAAGCGCCGTTCGACCAGATGCTCGGCGAGGTGGCCGCGTGCGTATTCGGGCGCGTCGGCTGCGAAGAGGGTGCGTCCCGCGAGGTCATGGCGCTGCTGCAGGGCGCGCTTGCCGAGGGCGTGGCGAGGGGCCTGCGCCAGTGCGAGGTGCAGTTCCGCGTACGAGGCAGCGATCTGCAGGTCGCTGTGATGTTTACTGGCGGCCGCGAATGGCACACGACATGCCCGATTGGTTAACCGGTGATGTGTAAGTCTCAGGTCTGAAGTCTCAAGTCTGAAAATCTGCGATCTGAAATCTGCAATCTGAAATGTCCATGTCTTTGCGTCTCTATAACACCCTGACACGCCGCGAGGAGACCTTCGAGCCCGGTACGGGCGGCAGCGTACGGATGTACGCGTGCGGTCCCACCGTGTATGCGCGCGGCCATATCGGAAACTTTCGAACCTTCGTGTGCGTGGACGTGCTCCGGCGGACGCTCAGGCACCTGCTCGGCTATCAGGTTCGTCACGTGATGAACTTTACCGACGTCGACGACCGGACGATCGAAGGGGCCGCCAAAGCCGGTCTCGATTTACGCACCCACACCGACCAGTGGATCGCCGCGTTCCGCGAAGATGCGCAAGCGCTCGGGCTGGAGCAGGTCGAGGAAAATCCGCGCGCGACCGACGAAGCGAATTTGCGCGCGATGGGCGACCTCATCGGCGCCCTCTCCAGGAACGGCCACACGTACGTGAGCGACGGATCGATCTACTTCAGGATCTCGACGCTGCCGACCTATGGACGGCTGGCGCGGCTCGACCAGGAGGGACTGAAGGCCGGGGCGCGCGTGGACGCGGACAACTACGCCAAAGACGATGCCCGCGACTTCGTCCTGTGGAAGGCCAGCAAGCCCGGCGAGCCCACCTGGACCGTCGTCGATCCGCCGGGCCGGCCCGGGTGGCACCTCGAGTGCTCGGCGATGGCGTTGCGGCTGCTCGGTGAGTCGCCGATCGATATCCACGCGGGCGGCGTGGATCTCATCTTTCCGCACCACGAAAACGAGATCGCGCAGAGCGAGGGTGCGACCGGCCGGCAGTTCGCCAGGTTCTGGGTCCACGTCGAGCATTTGCTCGTGGACGACGAGAAGATGTCGAAATCGCTCGGCAACACGTACACGATTCCCGACATCGT
>JBGPHH010000169.1:0-9134 GCA_041484265.1 Vicinamibacteria bacterium | reverse complement strand
CTCGCCCGAGCTGACCATCGGCCAGGTCCAGCGCGACGGCGCCGAGTCCGAGGCGATCGCCGAGCACTGGCTGAACTCGATCGGCACATCGCGCGCGTTCCTGTTCCTGCACCTGTACGAGCCGCACAAGCCGTACGCGCCGCCGGAGCGCTTCGCCGAGTTCGCGACGTACGACGGCGAAATCGCGTACGCGGACGAGATCGTCGGGCGGCTCGTGAAGTACCTGAAATCCCACCAGCTCTACGATCGGTCCACGATCGTGCTGCTGTCGGATCACGGCGAGGGCCTGGGCGATCACGGCGAGCAGGAGCACGGGCTGTTCGTGTACGACGAAGCGATTCACGTGCCCCTCATCATCAAGCAGGAAGGCAACGCCCGCGCCGGGACGCGCGTCGCCGACGTCGTGCAGCATATCGACCTAGTGCCAACCATCCTGGACCTGGTCAAGGCGCCAACGCCGGGGAACCTCCGCGGGCGGTCGCTCAAGCCTCTGCTCGATGGTGGTAGCCGGCGGCCGGTCCAAGCGGTCTACTCGGAAGCCATGTACGCGCGCTTCCATTTCGGCTGGAGCGAGCTGACGTCTGTCACAGATGGACGCTATCGGTACATCAAGGCGCCCCGCGAAGAGTTGTACGACCTCGAGCGCGATCCACGCGAGCGTGACAACCTCCTCGTCGCCGGGCCTCTCGAGAACGCCGGGAACCGTACGAACCCTGGGAACGCCGTGAACCTCGCGAACCTCGCAGGTGCACTCGATCGCCTGGTTGCCGACGTCGGCCCCGTGGAGCTGGGACCGGCAACGGCCGTGCCCGCAGCGGATCCGAAGGATATGTACCAGATTCTCGAGACGTATCGGAGCGCGGTTCAGCTTGCGGGCACGGGAGAATGGCCAAAGGCCACCATGCTCCTGCAGGGAATCGTGCGTGAACACCCAGAGCTGACGGAGGCGTGGAACCAGCTCGCCCGATCCGCGTACCGCGTGGAGCGATACGACGTGGCGCTTGGCGCCTACACGCACGTGATTGAGCTGACACCGTCAGATCCGACCGGCTACATGGGCGCCGCCGAAACGCTTGTCAAGCTGAAGAAACTCGACGACGCACGCACTGAGGCGACCCGTGCCGCCGACGAGGCCACAGGTCGCGCCGCGCGTGTGGCGGCACACGATCTGCTCGCCAGAATCGCGCTCGCGCGAGGCGACGCCGAGGCCGCGCGCGCCGAAGCCGAGCTCGTGCGCCAAGCCGATCCCAGAGTACCGATGCTGGCGTATGTCGACGCGCGGCTGCTGTACGATCGAGGGCACTACGACGACGCACTGCCGCTCTTTGAACAGGCCATCGCGGACCTGAAGAAGTCCGGCGGCCTGCCGATGGCCGATCTCCACTACTACATGGCCGACGCACTCGAACAGCTCGAACGCCATCAGGAAGCCGAGACGGAGTTCCAGGAGGAGTTGCGGCAGTTCCCCGGGGACACACGGGCGCGCGGCGGCTTGGCAGCCCTCTATCACGCGACCGGCCGGCCCGACCTCGCCGACCAGGTTCTTTCAGAAATGATTGGGACGCGAAAGGATCCGGAGTCCTATTCCCTCGCCGCGCGGTTGTGGCAATCGTTCGGCAACAACCGGCAGGCGGCCGCCATCCGCGCCGACGCTCGGAAAGCGTTCGCGTTCAAGTAAGGCCCTCCGACCGTCCGTGGCCACACGGACGGTCCGGCTGAAACCGGACCTACAGGTTACATCGGCGTACGCTGCGAGTCGATTTGCTTGAGGGTTTCGTCGATGAGCTTGGCGTTATCTTCCTTCGACAGGTTCCGCTTGATTAGCTTCGACGCGATCGAGAGGGATAGCTCGACCGCTTCGGTCCGGATCTGACCGAGCGCACGCTGCGTTTCGAGCTGAATCTGCCGCTCGGCGTTCTTGATCAGCGCATCGGCTTCGGTTCGCGCTTTCTGCTGCAACTCCCCGCGCAGCCGCTCGGCATCCTGCCGGGCCGCCGCGATCATTCCCGCCGCCTCGTTACGGGCCGCCTGCAGCTTGTCGGTGTACTCCTTCAACCGGGCTTCGGCATCTTCGCGATCCCGCTTGGCGTCGGCGAGCGACTTGTGGATGAACTCCTCGCGATCCTTGAGCAGCTTGAGGATTGGCCCCCACGCAAACTTGCCGAGCACGGTCACCACGAGCAAGAAGATGACGAGCGTCCAGACGGCATTGCCGACGTTGCCCGCAAACGGGCTCAGGCCGCCTTCGGCCTCCTGCGCATGAGCCGCGACGGCGGCGAGGACGACAAAGATTAGGGTCGCCAATTGCTGAATCATGATCTCGCTTCTCGGGAAAAAGCCCTAGGGGGACAAGGACGCCGAGAACGCGACGTCCGGGCCCCTTCAGGCAGCGAACTGCTCAGGCCTTGAGCACCGCCATCATGCCCACGACGACGGCGAAGAGGGTCGCGCCCTCGATCATCGCCGCAGTGATAATCATGGCCGTGGAGATCTGACCCGCGGCGCTCGGCTGGCGCGCAATCGACTCAACCGCCGATCCGCCGATGCGGCCGATGCCGGCCGCCCCGCCGATGATTGCCAGACCGGCGCCAATCGCTCCACCGAGCCAGGCCACGCCGTTACTGCTGATGCCGCCGGGCTGAGCTCCCTGCGCCAAAGCCACCGTTGGCATGAAGATCACTACGAAGCCGACGACGAGGAATCCCAGGGCCAACCTACTCCATCGCGTTCCGTTCATCATCCTCTCCCTTTCGTTGTCCGCCGCGCGGGGATGCGGCAGTGCGTACATCTCGCCATCGCTGTCACGCCGTGGCCCGACTTGCCCCCCCTCGCGGGCATGACGAGTTAAGAAACCTCAGTGTGCCGCCGCCTTCTCGTGATGGTCGTCGTGGTGCAGAACGACCGACATGCCGATGAAGAGCGCCGTCAGGAACGTAAAAATGAAGGCCTGCAGAAACGCCACGAACAATTCCAGCAAGGTGATGGCCACGCTGCCGAGCACGACCGGCACCGCAATGCCGAGCCCAAACGCGGCGCTGACCGCGCCAGCAGACATGATGAACGTCAGCAGCACCGCCAGAAGGATGTGGCCCGCAATCATGTTGGCAAACAATCGAACTGCCAGCGCGAACACTTTGGCAATCAGGCCGATGATCTCAACCGGCACGAGCAAGGGCGCCAGCCAGAGAGGGCCGGGACAGAAGTGCGCCAGGTACGCCATGCCACCCAAGCGAAGGCCGTTCACCACCATCATGACCATCGTGATGACGGCCAGCGTGGACGTGACCCAGACGTTGCCCGTCGCCGTACCGCCAAGGTGTGTCCCGAACAGCTGGGACACCGCGGGTATTGGCAGCAGCCCGAGCAGATTCACCGTCAACACGAAGAAAAAGACGCTCCAGATGTACTTGATGAAGCGATCGGTATGCTGATGGAGCGTCGGCTCGACGACTTCCTTTCGCAGGTACTCGCAGATTGCCTCAATAGCATTGGCAGAGCCGCGGGGGACAAGCGCATCGACACCCCGCGTCCCGCGACGCCGTCGCACCATGAGGGGCACACAGAGCACCAGGAGCAGGCCGGCCAACACAAGCATGGCGATCTGATCCGAAAACACCGTGACGACGCCGTTGGGAGTGAGGGCGCCGAGATTGGCCGGTCGCTCGACCAGCGGGTGCTGAACAATGTGTTCGAGAGGATTTTCCGCGGCGGCGCCGGCTTCATGCGTCGTCTCGGCCGCCCCTTGGGTCTGTGCCGATTCCTGTTCCGCTCTCATCATCTTAAGTACTTAGGACTCGATCGCCAATCTCACTTCCAGCGGCAGCAGCACGACGTAGCTCGTCGCGAGCCAGAACAAGAGCGGAGGCTTCGCCAGCCACCCGCTCAGCGCAGCCGCCAGCCCCAGCACGGCCACCACGCTCAACCGGACGACCATCGCTCGAAACGCCGTTTGCATCTGCGCCGTGGGCGTTGGCCCGCGCGGCGCGACCAGCAGTCGGCCGGCTACAGCGGCAGCCGTCAGACTGATCAGGCAACCCACCACCATCGCCGGAAGGGCCGCCTCTCCGGCGAGCCGTCGGGTCGGGAAGAACCCAAGGCCGAGGAGCGCCATCACAACAACGGCCGCCAGTCCCAGGAAACGGAAATAGCGGCTACCTGGAGACTGCCCCCACCCCATCACTCTTCGTCCGCGGCGCGCTTTGAAGCGTCATCGATCCCGCCGGCCGCGGCGGCGGCGTCTTCCTGTCGCGCTTCTCGAGTGGCTTGAAGCGCCTCTCTCACCAGGTTGTAGAGGCCACCGATAATTCCCAGGACCACACCGACGACGAGCCCCCAAGGCTGGCTGCCGTAGTACCTGTCAATCCAGTACCCGACCAGGGCGAAGCCAGCCACGGCGCCCGCCAGCTCCAAGCCGACGCCCGAATGACGCACCCAGTCTGGATAGCGCCGGTCTGCGGACATGACAGCCCTTCCAGCTGCAGGAGGCTCAGGGAACGGACGAGTATAGCGTATTTGTGAAAGACTTCACCAGCCGAGCAGCCCACCAAAACACTCGTCGCCGTTATCGAAGGGCCGTCGGAATCCCGGCTGCGCCCATCGTGCGCGCGGAGGCCTCGGCCAGCTCGAATAACAGTCGCGGGTAGACTCCGAGGACGATCGTCGCGAGCACGGCGACGCCGAGCGCCACGGCCAGCGACGGACCGATCGTCGGTTCCGATCCCATCGTCTCCTTCTTCAGGTACATGAAGACCACGATGCGAATGTAGTAGTAGAGCGAGACCGCGCTATTCAGCACGCCGATGACGGCCAGCCAGTAGTACTTCGCGTCGATGGCGGCGCTAAACAGCCAGAACTTGCCCATGAAGCCGGCCGTCGGCGGAATCCCGCCGAGCGACAGCATGAACAGCAGCATGGCGAACGCGGCAAACGGACTTCGGAGGTAGAGGCCGCTCAGGTCCTTCAGCTCGTCGCCGATGACGTCCCGCCGGCGCAGCAGCACGACGATGGCGAAGGCGCCGAGCTGCATGAACGAGTACACGAACAAGTAGATGAGCATCGCCGACACCCCGCGTTGGGTGCCGGCCACGACGCCGATGAGCAGATAGCCGGCGTGCGCGATCGACGAGTACGCCAGCATGCGCTTGATGTTGGTCTGTGTCAGCGCGGCGACGTTTCCAACCGTCATCGTCACAATGGCCAGCACTTCGAAGAGCAGGCGCCAGTCGGCACTCATCGACGGCAGGCCTTCGAAGAAGATCCGGAGCAGCATGGCAAACGACGCCGCCTTGGACCCGACCGAAAGAAACGCCGTGACCGGAGTCGGCGCACCCTCGTACACGTCGGGCGCCCACATATGGAACGGCACCGCCGCGATCTTGAAGCCCACGCCCGCTGCCACCAGAATCACGGCGAGGACCAGGCGTGGATCGCGCTCCTGCCCGACAAACGCGGCCGCCATTACGCGCAGGCTGGTCGTGCCCGACAGCCCGTACATCAGCGACATGCCATAGAGGAGGATCCCGAGCGAAAACGCGCCGAGCAGGAAGTACTTCACCGCCGCCTCGTTCGATCGCTGGCTCGGCTTGATGAACCCGGCCAGGATGTAGAACGACACCGCCATCGTTTCGAGGCCGACGAGGATGGTAACGAGATCGATGCCACCGGCCATGATCATCATGCCGAGCGTGGCACAGAGAATCAGGAAATAGTACTCGCCGGGCGAGGCACCCTCAACTTCCAGGTACTTCGTCGACATCAGCACGGTGATGGCCGCCGCGATCAGGAAGACCACCTTAAAGAACAACGCGAACTGGTCGACGGCAATCAGTCCGTTGGCCACGACCACACGCGTGGTGGCGAGCGGTACGAGCGAGGCAAGGGTCGCCACGATGGCCAGGAGCGTCACCCACGCGAGCGCGTTACCGCTTCGACGCGGCAGCAGCACGTCCGCAATAAGAACGACGAGCGCGCCCGCGGTGAGCACGATCTCGGGCCGGATGTAATAGAAGTCGAGCGTCGAGAGGCCTGGCGGCATCAGCGTTTCTCGAGCGCCTGCCCGGAGCTCGTCGCAGGGGCCTGCCCTGAGCCGGCTGCCGGGAGTGGATTGCCGTTGGCGTCGCAGGGCGTGACGGCAAGAAACGCCGCCGCCGAGGGCTCCGCTGAGGCGACGGTTGCGACCGCGGCGCCAGGAATCACCGGGGCTGACCCGCAGGCCGTCTGCCCCGCCGACTGCGGGTTCACGCGGGCAATCACGTGTTCGACCGACGTCTTGAGGCGGTCGAGAAACGGCTTGGGATAAAGACCCATCCACACCGCGAGAATGATGAGCGGCAGAAACGTCACGAACTCGCGGTGGCTGAGATCGAGGAGCCGCTCGTTCTTCGGGTTCTCCACCTTGCCGAACATCGTCCGCTGGTAGAGATACAACATGTAGGCCGCGCCCAGCACGATGCCGCTCGCCGCGAACGCCGCCCAGACTCTGCTGGCGACGAAGACACCCTGCAGAATCAGGAACTCACCGATGAAGCCATTGAGCGTCGGCAGGCCGATCGACGACATCGTCATGAGCAGGAAAATCGCTGCGTAGACCGGCATGATCTTCGAGAGGCCGCTGTACTCGGAGATCTCACGCGTATGCCGTCGCTCATACACGATGCCGACGATGAGGAAGAGCGCGCCGGTCGAGATGCCGTGGTTGAGCTGCTGCACGATGCTGCCCGTGATGCCGACGGGATTCAGCGCGAACATGCCGAGCATCACCATCGCCATATGGCTGACCGACGAATAGGCGACCAGCCGCTTCCAGTCCTTCTGTGCCATCGCGACCAGCGCCCCGTACACGATGCCAATAATCGACAGCACGACGATCATCGGCACGAAGGCCCGCGAGGCGTCCGGCAGAATCGGGAGACTGAACCGCAGGAACCCGTAGGTCCCCATCTTCAGGAGAACGGCCGCCAGAATCACCGAACCGGCCGTCGGCGCATCGGTGTGGGCGTCGGGCAGCCAGGTATGGAACGGGAACATCGGGACCTTGATCGCAAAGCCAAGGAAGAAGGCGAGGAATACCCACCACTGGAGGTTGTACGGCACGTTGGTCAGTTTGTGGAACTGGGTCACGTCGAAACTCCACACGCCCGTCAGTGTGTGGTTGTAGAAATACAACGCCAGAATGCCGAGCAGCATCACGACGCTGCCGACCAGCGTGTACAGAAAGAACTTGATCGCCGAATACAGCCGGTTGGCACTGCCCCAGATGCCGATCAGGAAGTACATCGGGACCAGCATCACCTCCCAGAACAGGAAGAAGAGCAGGAAGTCGAGCGACATGAAGGCACCGAGCATCCCGGTCTGCAGCACGAGCAGGACGATGTAGTACTCCTTTACCCGCTCGGTAATCGCCGTCCACGACGAGAGCACGGCGATTGAGCCCATCATCGTCGTGAGCAGAATCAATAGGACGCTCAGCCCGTCGACACCGAGGAAATACTCCGCGCCGATCGAGGGGATCCAGGTGGCGCGCTCGACGAACTGGAAGTCCGCGTTCGCCGGGTTGTACCAGAACCACAGCGGAATCGACACCAGGAACCCGATGAAGGCGACAAGGTTCGCGATCCAGCGGATGGCGTCTTCCTGCTCCTTGTTCATGACGAGCAGCAAGAGCGCGCCGGCGAGGGGCGTGAACAGGATGATCGAGAGGTAGTGACTCATAAGAGCTTATCGCATCAACAAATAGACACTCACGAAGGCGAAGATGCCAAACAGCATCAAGAGCGCGTAGTTCTGCACCAGCCCGGTCTGCAGACGGCGGAAGACAAAGCTGCCCGCCTCGACAACCCGTCCGACCAGATTCACCAGGCCGTCGACCACCGTGCGGTCGGTCAAACCCGAGAACCACGAGATGATCATGGTCCCCCAGCCGGTCACGTTCACGGCTCCGTCCACGACATTCCGATCGACCGCCCACAGACCGCGGCCGCTGGCCATCGTGCCGGAGATGATCGTCGCGTTGTACACCTCGTCGAGGTAGTACTTGTTCGACAGCACCCGATGCGGGCCGGCGAACCGCTCGGCCAGCTGATCGGCGACTTCGGGACTCGTCACGTAGAGTTTTCGCGCCACGAGGATCCCGATGGCGGCGATCGCCACGGAGAACAACATGAGGCCGAGTTCCTCGGTCGAGGACACCTGGGCCGCGCCGGCTTCGGCGACGACCTGGGCCGGCGCCGTAAAGCTCGGCTCCAGGAAACGCTCGATCAGGCTGCCACCGAAGACTGCGGGAATGCCGACAAACCCCGCGGCAATCGCACCGACAGCGAGCGCCATGAGCGGAAAGGTCATCGCCGTCGGCGATTCGTGCGGGCCGTGCCATGCGCCATGGCCAGCGTGTGCATCATGGGCGGGTGACGCGTGGCCGGCGCCCTCCCAGGCGGGACCGCGGTACGCGCCAAAGAACGTCATCGACAGCAGACGGAACATGTAGAACGCCGTCATCATCGCGGTCGCGACGGCGATCACCCAGATCGCCTTGTTGGCCTCGAACGCGCGGAGCAGGATTTCGTCCTTGCTGAAGAACCCAGATAGCCCCGGCACACCAGCGATGGCCAACGTGCCGACCATCATCGTCGCGTAGGTGACCGGCAGGTACTTCTTGAGCCCGCCCATGCGACGCATATCCTGCTCGCCGCCCATGGCATGAATCACGGACCCGCTTCCCAAGAACAGCAGGGCCTTGAAGAAGGCGTGCGTCATCAGATGGAACGCGCCGGCGGAAAACGCACCGACACCCATGGCCGTGAACATGTACCCGAGCTGCGACACGGTCGAGTACGCCAGGACGCGTTTGATGTCGTACTGCACCAGGCCGATGGACGCCGCCATCAGCGCTGTGAGCACGCCCACGATGGCGACCATCGTCATCACCGCGGGCGCGTGCGTGAAGAGGACGGCGTTGCGGCCCACCATATAGACGCCCGCGGTGACCATCGTCGCGGCGTGGATCAGCGCCGACACGGGCGTCGGGCCTTCCATCGCGTCAGGCAGCCAGACGTGGAGCGGAATCTGCGCGCTCTTGCCGGTGGCGCCGACAAAGAGGAACAGGCAGATGAACGACAGCACGCCGAAATGCCCGCTCT
>JBGPHH010000168.1:0-9332 GCA_041484265.1 Vicinamibacteria bacterium | reverse complement strand
AACGGATCGGGCAAGCACCTCAATTGGTCGATGAGCGACGACCAGGGGCACAACCTGCTCTCGCCGGGCGCCAATCCGCACGAGAACCTGCAGTTCCTCGTGTTCTGCGCGGCCGTGCTTCGCGCGGTGAACAAATGGCAGGGCCTCCTGCGCGCGAGCGTGGCGAGCGCCGGCAACGACCATCGGCTCGGCGCGAACGAAGCGCCACCGGCGATCCTCTCGGTGTTTCTCGGCGATATGCTGACCGACATCTTCGAGCAGATCGAAAAAGGCGGCGCCAAGTCCACCAAGCATGGTGGGACGCTCGACACCGGCGTGATGGTGCTCCCCAAGCTGCCGCGTGATGCAGGAGACCGGAACCGCACGAGCCCGTTTGCCTTTACGGGGAACAAGTTCGAGTTCCGCGCAGTCTCGTCGAATCAGAGCATTGCCTATCCCAACATCGCGTTGAATGTCGCGGTCACCGAATCCCTCGACTGTATCGCGGCGGATCTGGAAAAGGCCGTCAAAGGTGGCAAGTCGATCGAGCAGGCGGTCGCCGAGCTGCTGCCGAAGCTCATCAAGGAGAACAAGCGAATCATTTTCAACGGGAACAACTATTCGAAGGAGTGGGAGACCCAGGCGGCCAGCCGGGGGCTCCTGAATCTTAAGAACACCGTGGACGCGCTGCCGGAATTCGTGAGCAGGGAAGTGATTGCCGCGTTCGAGAAATACAAAGTACTGAATCAACGAGAGCTCGAGGCCCGCTACGAGATCATGGTCGAGCAATACAACAAGACCGTGAACATCGAGGGGCAGCTCATGGTGCTGATGGCGAATCGATACGTGCTCCCGGCTGTCTATGAGTATCAGAAGCACTTGGGCGAAACTGTCGCAGCCGTGCGCGCCGGTGGGAGTGAGTCGGTCGAGGGGAAGAAAACCCTAGAAACGATCACCAGACTCGGCGATGAGCTCAAGCGCGAGACCGACAAGCTGGGGAAAGCTCTGGACCACGAGAGCAGCGACCCGACCAAACACGCCAAGCACTTTCGTGATGTCGTGATTCCGGCGATGGTGGCGGTTCGGGACGCGGCCGACGCGCTCGAAGGGCTGATCCCGCACGACATCTGGCCGCTCGCGACGTACCGCGAAATGCTGTTCATCAAGTAGGGGGCTTGGGCGCCGGTTCGATCGGCCGCTCGTACACCTGCACGATCGTGCGATTGCCGCCGCCCTGACGGCCCCCGCCGCCACTCGTCGTCGAGGTGATGTGCAGCTCGGAGCCACCGGGAGAGAGCTCGTACTTCCGCTCGATTGTCGGGCCGTTGTCGATATCGATTTCTGAGACGAGCGTCATACCGTCCCAGCGGGACTTTGCACTGTACTTGACCAGCCCGTTCTCGGCCCGGTGATCGATCTTCTTGTTGTCGGTCTGCAGGGTCAGCGTGACGCCATCCGGCTCGGTGATGCCGACCGATGTATCGTGCACGACAATTGTCAGCCGATCCGAGGCGGCGAGGGTGGTCCGCACGAAGTTGATGATTGCCTGCATCTGATCGGGGTCGCCGCCGCGCGCGCCGCTGCCGCCGCGTCGGCCGCCACCGAAGCCTCCTCCCCCTCGCCCGCCGCGTCGCCCGCCGCCGCCCGCCGGACCGCCATTGCCCGCGCCCCCGTCACCGCCTGCCCCGTTACCGCCGTCGGCAGGCTGACTCTTATCCCGCTCGAGGTCCCAGATGCCGCCAAACGCGTCACGGCCGTGGGGAGCGCCAGCCTGTGTCGAGGGAGCCTTGCCGGAGGTTGCCGGCGCCTGGGCCCTCAGGATCGTGACCGCGGCATCAACGCCCGCGAAGAGAACGAGTGCGACAAGAAAAGAGAAAAGGAGCGGGGGGTGTTTCTTCATGAACATCAGCATGAGGCATGCGCATAAGAAAGATGTTATGCAGGCAACCTGGCACCGATAAGTTATTGTTGTGCCCATGAGCTTTGAGAAACAGGCGCGCAGCCGGGCGCAGGGTCTTATCGAGGCCCTCGCAGGCGCAGCGCAAAAGGAAATGGACGCGCTCCGAGCCGCCGTCGAGGCACGGACCGGCGCCTTGCACAAGGCGCTCTCGCACGCCGATCAAGCAGGCGTGCTCGATCGTCTCGTGCAGGAGCTTGCTGGCGCCGCCAAGGAAGAGGCCGAAGCCTTTGCCGGCAAGGTGCGCGCAGAAGTTCAGCAGCAGGCCGAAGCGGCACTGGCGGCGGGGCGAGCCGAGCTCGACCGAACCCGCCAGGAACTCGAGAAGCGTCTCGCCGAGGCGCAGAAGGCCCATGCCGCGCTGGCCGGTACGTTGGCCGAGGCGCAGAAGGAGACCACGGCGGCGCGTTCAGAACGCGATGCACAGAAGGCCAATTTCGCTCAGGCGCAGGAACGCGTCCGCCCGCTGGAGCAGGAGCGCAAGCAGCTCCTGTCGGCTCAAGAGGAAGCGAACAAGCTTCTGGAGCGCGAGGCCAAACGCGCGACGCTACTGGCCGCCGATCTGGACCTCGCCCGCAAAGAATTGGAAGCGGCGAAGGGACAGGCGCAGGCGCGTGGCAAGGAATCTGACACGGCCAACGTGCAGCTCGAACGGGTCGGCGCCGCGCTACGCTCGATCAACGCGGCGACCTCCGCGGGCGCGGTCTTCGAGACGTTGGTGGAGCATCTCGCGAAGTATTTCAACAAGACGATCGTGTTTCAGGTGGGGCCCTCCGGCGTCAAGGCGTGGCTCGGGCGCGGATTCGGCAACTCGACCGATGTCAGTAAGGTCGCGATCCCAGGCGCGATCGATGCGGTGCTGAAGCGCACGTTAGCGGATCGCAAGGTGGTCACGGTGGTTCGGGGCAAGGACGGTCCGCCGCCAAAGGGACTGTCGGACAGCCCAATCGGGAGCGCCGTCGCTCTGCCGGTCATCACGACCGACCGAGTCATTGCCATCGCGTACGCGGAGGTCCCGGAGGGAACCTCGGCCGCCACGTGGGACGTCGGCTGTAAAGTCGGGGAGATTCTGATCGATCACGTCAGCTGGCGCCTGACCACCAAACGACCGGCGTCAGCGTCGGATGCCAAGACGTAGCCGGTTCCGTCTCGGGCCTATCCGGCGATCCGCACGATCACCTTGCCCATGGGCCCCTCCTGCAGGCGCGCGAACGCGAGCTTGACGTCCTCAAACGAAAACGCACGGTCCACCAGCGGACGCTTTCGAATCGCCGCGAGCCTGCTGACGATCTCTTTCCAGGCAGTCTGGGCGGCCTCAGGCGAGTAGTCCGAAGCCGCGACGCCGCCAATTCGAATCCGGCGAAAGAACAACGTTCCGGTATTGAAATCCGGAACTACGCCGGCGCTTCTTCCGACGACGCTGACGCGGCCACCATACCCGAGCATCGCGATGAGCTGATTGAACAGCGTGCCTCCGATATTGTCGATGACGAGGTCGACCTTCTTCGGGGCAATCGCTTCGTTGACGCGCGTGCGCAGGCGTGGGTCCGCAGGGTCGAACACCCAGTCGGCGCCCAGTGCCTTCAGCGTGGCCGACTTCTCTGCACTTCGTGATAACGCGACGACCACCAGGTTCATCGATTGTCCGAGGAGCACCGACGCGACGCCAACACCGCCCGAGGCGCCGGTCACGAGCAGCACCGCCCGTGCGGGTGGCGGAGCGGGCGGGTCGGTCCATTGTGTGAGCGCTTGCCAGGCCGTCAGAAAGACGAGCGGCGCGCCGGCCATTTCCTCGGCCGACCATCCTGAGGGAATCGGCACAAGCCGGTCTGCGCGGACCACGACTCTTTCGGCGAGCGTTCCCCAGACCTCGACTCCGACGTCGCCGCGCAGGATGCCGAGCGTCTCGCCGGCGCGGACGTTGGTCACGCTCGGGTGCGCGTCGAGCACCACGCCAACGCCGTCGCGTCCGAGGATGTGGGGGAGCGGCGGCTTGGCCGGATACATCGCCTGCGCGAGGAACGCGTCGGCCGGATTCAGCGCCGCGAAGCGCACTTGTAAGAGCACCTCGCCTGGGCCCGGTTGAGGATCGGCGACCTCGCCCACGCGCAGTCGATCCGTGCCTTCGTAAGCGTCCATCAGCCATGCGCGCATGACGTCATTCTTACGCGAAATCGACTACTATCGAGTGAGTAATGTCACTCGTACCGTTCTCCAAGCCGAGGCCCTCTCAGAAGTCACCGATCTACGAGGGGATCTTTGGCAACGTCTCGATCCTCGATCGCCTCGACGATTTCAGAAAGCGGATGGTCCGATCGCTCATCGCGATCGCCATCGGCATCCTAATCGGGTTCACGTTTGTGAAGGAGGTCGTCGATTTCCTGTTGCGGCCAACCAGGAACGCCCTGCCGGCCGGCGCCAAGCTCATTTACACACAGCCGGGTGAAGCCTTCTCCTTATATATCCAGGTGTCACTCATCATGGGCGTCGTGCTGGCGATGCCTTACGTGATGTATCAGATCTGGCGGCTCATCGCGCCCCTTTTGCCGGCGAGTGCCAGGCGGTTTGCCTTCCCGTTCGTGTTTTTCACCACGCTGGGTTTCATCGCGGGCGCCGCGTTCACGCATTACATCGCATTCCCGTACATGATGGTGTTCTTCGCGAGCTTCAACACGCCCGAGCTCCTGTTCCTTCCAAGACTTGACGATGTCTTCGATCTCTACACGAAGATGCTGCTCGGGATGGGCGCGGTCTTCCAGATGCCGACAGTGGTCTTCTTCCTGGCGAAGACGGGACTTGTGACGGCACGATTTCTCTGGAGCAGCTTCCGCTATGCCTTCCTGCTCATCTTCGTGGCGGCGGCTGTAATTACACCGACCGGGGATATGGTCACGCAGACGATCTTCGCCGCCCCGATGGTCGGCCTGTACCTCCTCAGCATTCTGATTGCCTGGATGTTCGGCAGGGCCAGGCCGAAGCCCGACGCGGACACTGACGCCGATTCCGATCGTGGATGATTCCCAGGTATGACGATCAACCATATTCTGTTTCCCTTTGATTTCTCCGCCCAGGGCTCCCTGATGGTTCCCTTCGTCCGCGCGATGGCCACGCGATTCAAGGCGAAAGTCACGCTGTACAGCGTCGTGCCGCCCACCTGGGATTTGCCGCCAGATGGGATGCCGCCGCTCATCGGCGACAACCCAGCGGAATGGACACGGTCCCTGCAAGCCCTCCTCGATCGCACACTCAGCACCGAGCTCGCGGGCCTGGTCGTCGCACGGGTTGCCGATTCAGGTGATCCGGCGCTCAGAATCATCGCATTCGCGGACACACACGGCGTGGATCTGATCATGATGCCCACCCACGGACTCGGCCGGTTCCGCAGCTTCCTAGTGGGTTCCGTGACATCGAAGGTGTTGCATGATGCGAGGTGCCCGGTGTGGACGGCCGCTCACGCGGAGACGCAGCGGTCACCAGAGCTTCCGCGAACGGTTGTCTGCGCCATCGACGGCACGCCGAGCACGCCGAGGCTCTTGCGCTGGGCGGCAGGATTCAGTGCGGACGTGGGTGCCACGCTCAAGCTGTTGCATGTGGTCGGGCCGATCACCGACTTGCCGTTCCTGGCGAGCGAACGCCAACTCGAGGAGCGGATTCGTCAAGGGGCGCAGGAGAAGCTCGATACGATGCGGTTATCCGCGGGCATCGACGCACCGCTCCGGGTGACCGTGGGCGAGATTGTGCCCACCGTGACCGAACAAGTGCGCCAGGAACACGCCGACCTGGTGATCGTCGGCCGCGGGTCCGTCTCCGAGTCGTTCGGACGCCTCCGCACCCACTCGTTCGGGATTATCCAGCGCTCGCCCTGTCCCGTCTTGAGCGTGTAGGGGCAACAAGACCCAGTCCGCGGAGATCGCGACGTGCGCCTGTCTTGTTAATCGCACAGTCATGTTCAAAAGGCTACACTGGCTGCCCCGTGCCGGCGCGAACTTGCGCACGCAACACTCGCGCGTTTCGTAACCACAACCGAGGTCCCTTATGACTAAACGCTTACTCATCGCGTTTGCAGTTCTCTTCGCAGCCAGCATTGCCGCGTCCAGCGTCGGGCACGCGCAAGCGTTCAAGGTCGAAAAGTTCGACATCAAGGGCGATGGTGGCACCGATTATGTCGCCGTCGAAGCCGCCACGGGCCGCGTGTTCGTGTCGCGTCAAACCCACATGATGGTAATCGAAGGCGCCACCGGCAAAGTGCTCGGCGACATTCCGAACACACCGGGCGTGCACGGCGCCGGCGTCGCGACCAAGGCCGGTCACGGCTTCACGACCAACGGCGGTGACTCCACGGTCACGATGTTCGATCTGAAAACGTTCGCCGTGCTCAAGCAGATCAAGGTCGAGGCCGGTGGTCTCGACGGCATCATGTACGACGAGCCCGACGACAAGATCATCCTCACGAATCACAGCCGCCCCATCGGCACGCTCACGGCCATCGATCCAAAGACCGGTGACATCGTCGGCACCGCCGAGCTCGAAGACAACGCGCCTGAAGGGGCCGCGGCCGACGGGAAGGGACACATCTTCGTCAACAACGAAGGCAAGAACACGATCCAGGTGATCGACGTCAAGACGTGGAAGGCGACCGCCTCGTGGCCGCTGGCGCCGTGCGAAGGACCGACCGGAATCGCGTATGACAAAGCGTCGAACCGCATTTTCTCGGGTTGCAACAATACGTCCGTCGTCGTGGATGCGAGCACGGGCAAGATCGTCGCGTCCATCAAGAACGGCACGCGCGTGGACGCCTTGGGATGGGATCCGGCCAAGAAGCTGATCTTCATTCCGAATGGGGGCGAGGGCAACGTCACGGTCGTCCACCAGGATTCTCCCGATAAGTACACGGTCGTGGCGACCGTCGCCACGTTCGCCGGCGCGAAGACGATCGCCGTGGATCCGGTGACGCACAACGCGTACTTGTTTCAGCCAGAGCGCGGTCCGGCTCCCGCGCCACCCGCCGGCACGCCACCGCCAGCGGCTGGACCGGGCGGACGTGGTCGCGGTCCGCAGGGCCCGATCGTCGCTTCGTGGTTTATCGCCATCAAGCAGTGATTAGCAGGAGCGTAGGGTGGGAGCGGTTGCAACCCTCTACGTAGAAGAGCTCAAAGCGACGATGCGCGGCCGCTTCGCCTGGTTGGGGGCGGCCGTCATCCTCGTCGCGGTCGGTGGTCTCGCCACCGTCGCGACGCAGGACACGTGGCTCGGCGGGTACGGCATCATCGCGTACTGCCTCGTCCCGCTTGGGTTCATCCCGCTCGCGGCATGCGCGATCGCGGGACCGCGTGCCAATCGTTTCGTCGAGAGCGTTTTCACGGCGCCCGTCGAGCGTCGCGACTGGCTTGCGGCGAAGATGCTCGAGTTCTTCACGCTCGCCGGCGCCTACTACGCGGCACTCGTGCCGATGATGCTCGTGTATACCTACCACGTGGGTCTCCCGTTCCTCCTGGGAAGATTCCTCCTCTGGAGTCCTGGCATTCTTGTCTCGAGCATCGCTGTCGGTACACTCGTCGGCGTCCTCTTCATCGGCCGCAGCATTGCCGCCCCCGCTGCAACCGGCATGGGCGTTCTTCTCGCTTATGCGGGGTTCGTGCCCCTCCAAGAGTTGATGGTGGCGCAAGGAAACGGGGCGACACGTACAGGTCACCTCACGCTCGCGAGTCCCGCCGTGCTCCTCAAGAACGCGCTGGGGTTCACGCTCGTAGCGGCCAACATTCCCGCGACGACGACTCTCACATGGATCAGCGTGGCGGGCGTCGCGATCGGCTCGCTCTCACTCGCGGCGTGGGTGTTTCTGCGCGCGCAGGGTGTTGAAACCTGGGAAACCACGCGCCGCCAGCGTTGGACTGTCACGCTCGCGATCGTCGCGACCGTGCTTCTTCCTGTCTTGCTCGCCGACACCACTTACGATAATCCGGCGCCGCCGGCGACCAACGCGCCAGCCATCCGTGGGCTCTTCGCACGTATTGGCGGCAGCTTGGCCTTGACCGCGCCTGGTGGCCAACCGTCCGCGCGTTGCTGCAGTACGATCCTCAATCGCGATGCGGCGCCCCTGGGGACCGATGAGCGTGCCGAGCGAGATCTCCTGCTCTTCCTTCCCGTTGACGCTACACAAAGCGTCACCGACCTTCGGATTCAGATTGCCGGTGAGAACGGGTTGGAAGTGACGGCCGACCCGAACGCCATCGCCCAGGCGGAGCAACACCTCGAAACGCGCACGTATGCGAACGATCTGGGACCCGCCGCGGCCGACGGCCACCACATCGTCACGGGCTGGGTGGCGCGCGTACCCATCACGCTCGTCCCGACCAAGCCATGGGACATTGGTGGCGACCGCTATCCGCTTCGCGTCACGGCCACATACCGCGTCGCAGAAGACGCCCAGCCGCGCACGTTCAGTGCACGTGGCGCCATTGACGCACAGGTCTCGAGCGCCATCTACGAGATGGGTGTCGCCTCGGCGATTCTGCCTCTGATCTGTCTCGGCGCGGCCCTCACGCGTTGGAGACGGACGCGATGAATGGCGCCGCCGACTACGCCGTCGAGACCGACGGCCTCACGCGCGGCTTTGGAAACTTCGTCGCGGTTGACCGCGTCACGTTGAAGATTCCAAAGGGGCAGCTCTACGGATTTCTCGGCCTCAACGGCGCGGGCAAGACGACTACTATCCGGGTGCTGACGACGCTCCTTCCTCCGAGCGCAGGGACCGCAAAGCTGTGGGGGCACGACGTCGTCAAGGAACCGCTCGCCGTGCGCAAGCTCGTTGGGCTCGTCAGTGACGAAACGAGTGAGAGCCAGTCGACGTGGACGGCTCGTGAATATCTCTCGTACTTTGCTCGCATCCGCCGCATGCCAGCTCCCGACGATCAGGTCGAGGGCATCCTCGATGACGTCGGCCTGGATGTGAAGTTCCGCGGCAAGATGATCGGCACGTACAGCACGGGCATGAAGCGCCGCGTCGAGATTGCACGGGCGTTGATGGGGAGTCCCAAAGTGCTCTTCCTCGACGAACCCACGCGAGGCCTCGACCTGCCCGCCAAACGCGAGATGTGGAACCTCCTGCGCCGCCTGGCGGCCGACGAAAAGGTCACCACATTCCTCAGCAGCCACGACGCGCAGGAGATCCGCAGCCTGTGCAGCGAGATCAGCGTGATCGCCAAGGGCCGGATCGTCTATACAGGGGCCACACGCCAACTCGGCAGCGATCTCGACGCGTTCGAAGAGCGCCTTGTCGAGCTGCTGACGCATCAGGGATGAGCATTGAATTCTTATCTCTCCGCGTACACACTCGGGGTGTGTTCGGGCAGGTGAGATCAATCTTCCGGTACGCCATTCCAGCCGTTGCCCTGTT
>JBGPHH010000167.1:0-9383 GCA_041484265.1 Vicinamibacteria bacterium | reverse complement strand
ATTCTCATTGCGAATCGCGGGGAAGTGGCCCTCCGGGTCATCTTTGCGTGCCGCGAGCTCGGCATCAAGACCGTCGCCGTTTACTCGGAAGCCGACGAGAACTCCCTGCACGTGCGGTTTGCCGACGAGGACGTGTGCATCGGGCCGGCGCGCAGCGCCGACAGCTATCTCAACGTGCCGGCGGTCATCAGCGCGGCCGAGATTACGGGCGCAGATGCGATCCATCCGGGGTACGGGTTCCTGTCCGAGAGCGCGTCGCTCGCCGAAGTCTGTCAAGCGTGCCACATCAAGTTCATCGGTCCCGATCCCCAGGTCATCCGGCTGATGGGTGACAAGGCGCGCGCGCGTCGGGTCATGAAGAAGGCGGGCGTGCCGATCCTGCCCGGCAGCGACGGCCCCATCGAGTCGGCGGACAAGGCGATCAAGATCGCCAAGGACATTGGCTACCCGGTGATCATCAAAGCGACGGCCGGCGGCGGCGGGCGCGGCATGCGCGTGGTCCGTGCGGTGGCCGAGCTGCCGCACGCCTTCAAGACGGCGCAGCGCGAGGCGGAGGCGGCCTTCGGGGTGGGCGATCTCTACCTCGAAAAGTACGTCGAATCGCCGCGGCACGTCGAGTTTCAGGTCCTCGGGGATCATCACGGCGCGGTCGTGCATCTGGGCGAGCGTGAGTGCTCGATTCAGCGCAAGCACCAGAAGCTCATCGAGGAATCGCCGTCGGTCGCGCTCAGCGAGAAGATGCGGCGGCGGATGGGGGCGGTCGTCATCGACGCCGCCAGGGCCGTGCAGTATACGAACGCTGGCACATTCGAATTCCTCATGGATTCGGACGGTCGCTACTACTTCATGGAAGCGAACACGCGGCTGCAGGTCGAGCATGCCGTGACCGAGATGGTGACTGGGATCGACATCGTGAAGGAGCAGATTCGCGTGGCGGCCGGTGAGCGGTTGTCCTTCAAGCAGAGCGAGGTCACCTTCACGGGTCACGCGATCGAGTGCCGCATCAACGCCGAGGACCCTGCGACGTTCGTGCCATCGCCTGGCGTCATTCACGTGTTCAGCGTGCTCGGCGGGCCGGGCGTCCGGGTCGAGACGTTCGCGCATTCCGATTGCACGATCTCGCCGTACTACGATTCACTCATCGCCAAGATCATCACCCACGGGCGCGACCGCCAGGAGGCGATCGCGCGCATGCGGCGCACGCTCGAGATGACCGTGATTGAGGGCATCAAGACGACCGTTCCCTTGCATCTGCGTATCCTTAATGATCCTGACTTCCTCGCCGGTAAGGTGACCACCGGGTTTCTGGAGCGCTTCCTCGCGCGCCCTACTAGTGGCGGGGACCGCCTCGCCGAGGCCGTCTAGCTTCTTTCCGCCCTCGTGAATCACGAAGGCACGAAGACCAGACTACCGCCGCTCAACGCGATTCTCGATACGGATGTGGCGGCGCACGCCGGCTGGCCGCTCCTCGACCTCGCCCGCGCGTTCCTCAACGGCGGCGCCCGTTTCCTGCAGGTCCGGGCCAAGCGTGTCTCGAGCGGGTGGCTGCTCGACACCTCGTCGGCGGTGGTGGCGCTGGGGCAGACGATGGGCGCCGTGGTGGTGGTCAACGACCGCGCCGACATTGCGCGGCTGAGCCACGCGGCCGGTGTGCACCTGGGCCAGGAGGACCTCGCCCCGGCGGCCGCGCGGGCCCTTGTGGGCAGCGACGCGATCGTCGGCCTCTCGACGCACACGTTGGCGCAGGTCGATGCCGCCGTCCGTCAGCCGGTGAGTTATCTCGCGATCGGCCCGGTCTTCGGCACAGCGACCAAAGCGACTGGTCATGCGGCGATCGGACTGGATCTCGTGGGGCGCGCCGCTGCACATGCGCGCGCGCGAGGGCTGCCGCTCGTCGCGATTGGCGGCATCACGCTTGAAACGGCCGCCGACGTGATTCGGGCCGGAGCCTCCTCGGTCGCTGTGATCAGCGACCTGGTCGTGACACGAGATCCCGAGGCGCGGGTGCGCGCGTATCTCGACCGGCTGTCGCAGGTGAGCGATGTATAATCGCGCCCGCCGGCCGGCTTTCTGTTGAGCACGCCGCTTTTCAACTATGGCGAACCCGCTCTTTGCGACCAAATCACTCGCCCAGTTGTTGGAGGAGATGGCGGGTGAGAACCGGCTTCGGCGAGTCCTTGGCCCGGTTCAGCTGACCGCGCTCGGCATCGGCGCGATCATCGGCGCCGGCATCTTTGTGGCGACCGGTGCGGCCGCCCACAACGTGGCGGGACCGGCGCTGATGCTCTCGTACGTCGCCGCCGGGATCACGTGCGTCTTTGCGGCGTTGTGCTATGCGGAGTTCGCGTCGATGGTTCCGGTGGCGGGCTCGGCCTACACCTACGCGTACGCCACGCTCGGCGAGCTCTTCGCGTGGATCATCGGCTGGGATCTGGTCCTTGAGTACGCGGTCGGATCGGCGACGGTCGCCAACGGCTGGTCGAGTTTCTTTCAGACTCTGCTGCCCAAACTCGGCGTCAACCTGCCCGAAGCGATCAGCCGAGCCCCGATTGCGTACGACGCCACCCTGGGACGGTTCGTTGCCACACACGGCATCGTCAACCTCCCGGCCGTGATCATCGTCGCGATCGTGACCGTTGTGCTTGTCAAGGGCATCCAGGAGAGCGCGAGCTTCAACGCGACCATGGTCGGGGTCAAGATCCTCGCTGTCTTGTTCGTTATTCTGGTTGGCTCTTTCTACATAAATCCCGCGAACTGGCGGCCCTTCGCACCGTACGGACATGGCGGGCTGACGATCTTCGGGAACACCGTCTGGGGACAGAGCATCGGAGGTCGGCCGGTTGGTACGCTGGCCGGCGCGGCCATCATCTTTTTTGCCTACATCGGCTTTGACTCGGTCTCCACTCACGCGGAAGAGGCCAGAAATCCCAACCGCGACGTTCCCATTGGCATCGTGACGTCGCTTGTCGTCTGCACTGTCCTCTATATCGCGGTCGTGGCCGTTCTGACCGGCATGGTGAAGTACGACCAGAGCGACACGGGCGCCGGTGTGTCGGACGCGTTCAAGCATGTCGGCCTGCCCTGGGCCGAGGCGATCATCGCGACGGCCGGCGTGGCCGGCATCACCTCGGTGCTGCTCGTCATGATGCTGAGCGCTCCGCGCGTGTTTCTGGCCATGGCGCGCGACGGGATGGTGCCGTTCAGCTTCTTCGGCAGCGTCCACCGCAGGTTTCGGACCCCGTGGAAGAGCACGATACTCGTCGGATCGTTCGTCGCCGTTGGAGCGGGACTGCTCCCGATCGAGGCGCTCCTCGAGATGACGAATATTGGGACGCTGTTTGCCTTCACCATTGTGTGCACGGCCGTGCTCATGATGCGTCGGATCGCCCCCAATGCCGCGCGGCCGTTCCGCTGCCCGTGGGTGCCTGTGGTGCCGGTTCTGGGGATCCTGTGCTGCCTGGTGCTGATGTTTTCTTTGCCGGCGGCCAACTGGTGGCGGCTCATCGTCTGGCTCGTGATCGGGCTGTTCATCTACTTCGGGTACAGCCGCCACCACAGCGAGTTGCGCAAGCGCGAGCAAGGACTCTCCGCGCGCGGAGGGGTGCGCTAGAGGCGCGACGTGACGGCTCGGACAAGGGGCGAACGCCGATCCGAGGCCGAGGGTTCGATCTTCGCGATCGCACTGCTCGTGCTCGTCGTGGCCTGGGGCACGGCCGGCTACATGCTGATCGAGGGGTGGAGCGCGTGGGACGCGTTCTACATGACGATCATCACCGTCACCACGGTCGGCTACAAAGAAGTCCACGAACTGTCGGGCGCGGGCCAGGCGTTCACAGTCGTCATCCTGCTGTCGGGCGTGGCGCGGCGCTCTACACGTTCACGTTGCTGGCCACGGCCGTCGTCGAGGGGGGTATTCCAGGAAGCCTTCATCGCTGGCGGCGGCGACGTATGCTGGACACGATCAAGGATCATTTCATCGTCTGCGGATACGGGCGCATCGGCAGCATGATCGCCCAGCAGTTCCGCCGGCAACACGTACCGCATGTGGTCGTCGAGCGTGACGCCGATCGGCTGCAGGCGGCCATCGAAGCCGGGTCGCTCGCGGTCGAGGGGGACGCCAGTCGCGAGGACGTGCTCAAGCGCGTCGGCATCGCGCGGGCACGTGGGTTCATCGCGGCCGTGGGCACCGACGCCGAAAACGTGTATGCGGTGCTCAGTGCCCGGGTGCTCCGCCCGGATCTGTTCATCGTCGGGCGGGCCGAAACCGAGGACGCGACGGTCAAGCTCAAGCGGGCTGGCGCCGACCGTGTGATTTCTCCCTACCAGATTGGCGCCGTGCAGATGGCGCAGACCGCGCTCCGCCCGGCTGTCGTTGATTTCGTGGAGCTCGCGACCAGCGCCGACAACCTGGAGCTCGCCATGGAAGAGATCACGATTGCGTCGGGCTCCGGACTGGCCGGCCGGTCCATCCTCGATGCGAATCTGCGCCAAAGGTTCGGGATTATCGTGGTCGGGATTCAGCGGCAGGACCGGCGAATGGAATTCAATCCGGAGCCGGAGGCCGCGATTGGTGCCGGCGACAAGCTCGTCGTGCTCGGGCGTCCGGACTCGCTCAAGCGTCTGGAAACCGAAGCCGCGCCCGCTTAGCGCCGACGGCCATGCCGCGCCGAGACCATGTAACGCCGAGGCGAGGCATCAGCGTGAGTTCGCGCTGGGGGTGGGGCCCCAGCGCGTTTAGATAATGTTGAAGGTCGCATTGACCGGCGGTATTGCCACCGGCAAGAGCCACGTCCTCGAACAGTTCCGACGTCGCGGCGTGCCCTGTTTGGATAGCGATGCTCTTGCTCATGGGGTGGAGTCGGCAGGGACCGAAGCGACGGCGGCCATTGCCGCGCGATTCGGTTCTGGCGTTCTCGCGGATGACGGTAGCGTCGATCGAAAGAAGCTCGGCCCGCTGGTCTTCGCCGACCCGGCGGCCCGCAAGGAGCTCGAGGCCATCGTGCACCCGGCCGTGTATCGAGCGGTGGCGGCCGGCCTTCGCGGGTTCGAGCTGAGCGGTCCGTATCCGCTTGCGGTGGTTGACGTGCCGCTCCTGTATGAGACCGGCCACGAGCGCGACTTCGACCGGGTCATCGTGACCGCGTGTGCCGCCCACCTGCAGCTGGCCCGTTTGCGGGAGCGAGGGATGAACGAGTCCGAAGCACGGCAGCGGCTTGCCGCGCAGTGGCCCGCTGACGAAAAGAAGTCACGAGCCGACTTCGTGATCGACACGGGCGGCACCTTCGAGGACACCGATAGACAGATCGAACAGGTCTACCGCGCTATACTGTCGGCCCATGGACGTCCATGAAGCCCCGAATGCATTGCCGCCGAAGCGCCCGCTCGGTGCGCCGGCCGTTCTTGCCGCGCTCGTGCTCGGCGCGGTCGTGGGCGGCATGGCGGTCGAGTACTGGTTGACGACGCGCGCGGTCTCGCCGGCGGTCGCGCAGACGACCGCCGCGCCGAGCGCCGATGTGGTGGCCGACGTCGCTCGCCTGAAATCACTGCTGCCCACGCAGTCGCACATCATGACCGACGTGGCGTACCACTGGGCCAATCTCTGGTTCGCCGCCGAAAAGAAGAACTGGCTGCTGGCTCGGTACCTCTTTGACGAAGCGCGTCAGAGTGTGCGCTGGGCGGTGTTGCTCCGTCCGGTGCGAAAGCTGCCCGACGGCGGCACCGTCGACGTCAAAGGCATCTTCGATGGGATCGATCCGAGCGCGTTTGCGACGGTTCAGCTTGCGATCGAGGACAAGGACAGCGCGGCGTTCGCGATGGCCTACAAGCAGACGCTCGAGGCGTGCTATTCGTGTCACAAGGCCATAGGACGGCCTGAGCTGCGCCCCATGATCCCGACGGCGCCGCCCACGACGATCCTTAATTTCGATCCCAACGCCAAGTGGCCCGAATAATGATTGCGCCTCGTGAATAGCGATGGGCCTCGACCGCAGACGATTTCTCCGGCTGTCTGCGCTGGCGGCGGGGCCGCTCGTCGCGTCGTCCGCGTTTGGATGCCGGCAGCGAGAGGGGGGATCGGAGCCCGCGGACCCGGTGGTCGTGGTCGGCGCAGGTCTCGCGGGACTGCACGCTGCGAGCGTGCTTCGAAAGGCTGGCCGCCATGTGGTGGTCCTCGAGGCCCGCGGCGATCCTGGCGGACGAGTCCGCACGGTCCGTGCGCCGTTCGACGAGGGGTTGCACGCGGAAGCGGGCGCCGTGCGCATCGCCGGCTCGCATCAGACCGTCGTGCGGCTGGCGCGGGAGTTCGGACTGAATCTCGTGCCGTTCGAGTCCTCGAACGGATCCGCACTCATCACCGTCGGTCGTCAGAGCGTTCGAACCGATGCCCTCGGTCGCACGAGATTGATGCTCGACTTGAAACCGGGTGAACGCGGACTCGGCCAGGGAGCGCTTCTCGATCGGTATGTCGGCGATCTCCCGAGTGCTCTCTCGGATCTGACGCCGACCCACGCGTCTTACTCGCAATGGGAAGAGTACGACCACCTGACGTGGCACGAATGGCTCCGGTCACGGGGCGCGTCGACTGACGCCATCACGCTCATGACGCTCGGCGGCGACTCGAGCGAGCTTTCGGCCTTGTACGTGCTCCGGCAGTTCGCGTTGCTGCGGGGAACCACCCAGTTCTACAAGCTCCAAGGTGGGATGGACCTGCTCCCTCGCACCATGGCGACATCCCTCGGCGATCTGGTGCGGTACAACGCGGCGGTGGTCCGCCTGGAGCAAGCCGAGTCGGGAGACCCGGCGACTCCGGTCCGCGTCGACTACGTGGAGAACGATCGGATGAGCAGCATCAGGGCCAGTCGAGTCATTCTGGCGATCCCATTTTCCACGCTGCGTCGCATCGAAATCCGGCCGGCGTTCTCTCGTCAGAAAGCTCGCGCGATCGACGAGTTGCCGTATTTCCCAGCGACGCGGTTCCTCCTCCAGTCTCAGCATCGCTTCTGGCAGGCGTCCGGATTGAGCGGATACGCTCGGACCGATCAGGCAGCCGAAATCTGGGATTGCACGTACGACTTGCCGGCGACGCAGGGGATCCTCGGCGCGACGATCGGCGGCGCGACGGGCCGCGCGGCCCTGGAGGCAAGCGAGGAACGGTCGATCGACTTCGGGAAGGATCTCGTGACGGCGACGTTCCCGAATCTCCGCGCGGAGTTTCAGAAGGGGACGACTCACCGGTGGGCCCTCGACCCCTGGTCGCGCGGCGCATTTGCCGTCTTCCATCCGGGCCAGATGACGGCTATGATGCCCGACATCTCGCGACCCGAGGGCCGCGTGCATTTCGCCGGCGAGCACACGTCGTCTTGGATGGGATGGATGGAGGGCGCGCTTGAATCCGGCGAACGCGCCGCGCGTGAGGTGTTGAGCCAATGATCCAGATCCTGACGATTCTTCACGCCCTGCTGGCGGTGGCGCTCCTGGGCGCGCTGACGCACCAGGCCTTCAGCGTGACGAGACGAGGGTCGGCTCACGGCCACTCCTTCGTTGACAGATATCGTGGCGTGAACTCGCCGACCTTCACCAACGTCATCGTCCTGCTGTTTATCGCCACCAGCATCGGCGGCGGCTTGCTCTACCCTCGCTACCGGATCGACGTGCGGTCGACGCTCGAGGATCTGCAGCTGCGGTCGGCAAACGGCGTCTTTGAGATCAAGGAACACTTCGCGGCACTCGGCCTGGGGCTTCTTCCCGCGTATTGGTTGTTCTGGCGCCCACCGCTTGCGGCGGAATTTGCGGCGGCGCGGAAGTACGTCACGTGGATGCTGGCGTTCGTCGTCTGGTGGAATTTCCTGGTCGGTGAAGTGCTCAACAACATCAAAGGGCTCTACCCATGAACCGGCACACCTCCTTTAAGGTCTTCTCGTTGCTCTTTGGCGCTGTGTACATGGGGCTCTTCTGGCTGAACGAGTTTTACGGAATTGCATTTCTTCGGTACTACCCGGTGCTCGGCGGGTTCTATAACGTCAGGCAGCCGCCTGAGACCGCCGGTCCTGCCATCCTCTGGTATTTCTGGCTGTTTGGGGCGTTGGCCGTCAGCCTCGCCGCGTCGCTCGTTGTGCCCCGCAAGTGGGCCGAACGCATCCCGCACAACCTGGTCTGGCTGGTGTCGGCCGCGCTCTTTCTCGCCATCTTCGTCTACGAGAGAAGGTGGTTCTATTGAGCGTTCGTTCTGTGTTATAAAACCCACTACGTTCTTGGTGGAGGTACGAATGAGCACGTCCAGACTCGCCAAAGTCTTCGGGTTCGTCGTGTTGGGGTTGGCGCTCTCAGGCATCGCCTGGGCGAACGGCGAAGAATTCTTTCACCCGGACGAAACAGGGTTCGACCTCTATTACTTCGGCCACATCAAGGACCGGGCGGGTAAGGTCCTCGACAACGTGGTCATCACGATCAAGGCGAAGAACCTCGGGATGAGCTTCCCGGTCCGTAACGACGCCCCGGGGCACTTCCGCAGCCCCGACATCGGCAAGGCGATCAAGGGACTTGGAAAGACGATCGATCCGGCCCAGCTCGAAATCGTGGTGACGAAGGCGGGCTATCGGCAAGTGCAGCCGTTGAAGCCGGCCGCGCCCAACAAGGCCGAAGGCGCCATTCAGGTCGAGTTCGTCATGGAGCCCGTCGCGGCCGCCGGGAAGTAGGCGGGTCTTCTTAGATACCAAGTAGGACGGGCCTTATGAGGCCCGGCGTCAGCGTCGTCAGCGCAGCGGCGGCGCGTACATCAACCCGCCCGCATTCCACAGACGATTGAGGCCGCGATCCAGCTTGAGAAGGCTGTCGCGGCCTAAATTCTTTTCAAACAGTTCTCCGTAGTTCCCAAGCCCTTTGATCACGTTGTAGGCCCAGGACTCATCGAGCCCCAACGCCTTGCCGTTGCCCGGCATGATGCCGAGCAAGCGTTGCACATCGAGGTTGTCGCTCTTCGTCATCGCGTCGACGTTTCGTGACGTGATGCCGAGTTCTTCGGCATCGATGAGCGCAAAGATCGTCCAGCGGAGGATATCGAAGAACTGAGGATCGTCTTGCCGTACGAGCTGGGCGAGCGGCTCCCGCGAAATCTGTTCTGCGAGGATATCGAAGTCGCTGGGGCGCGAGAGCTTGCTCCTGATGGCGCCAAGCTGGGAGACATCCGCGGTGTAAGCCGTACAGCGCCCCGAGGTGATCGCCGCGCGGATGTCGTCGAACTTCTCAGCCGACTCGAGCACGATCGTCTTGAGCGGCAGTTTGCCCGCGCCGAAGTGGGCGCCGAGAGTCGACTCGAACACCGTGCCGCCCGCCACGCAGATGGGCACGCCCGAGAGCTGGCGGACCGTCTTCGCGCCCAGCTTCTT
>JBGPHH010000166.1:0-9489 GCA_041484265.1 Vicinamibacteria bacterium | reverse complement strand
AGGTGACCGCGCAGCTCTTCGAGCGCGGCGCGCTCCGTCTTCAGCGTATCAAGCGTCGCCTGCATCTGCAGCACTTCGGACGAGAGGTGCTCGACCGCCTCGGCGTATCTCTCCGGCCCGGCGTCCGGCCCGCTCGCCTTCTGCGTGGTCAGCTCGGCCTGCCGCGCAACCTCCGTCAGCGCCTGAATGCGCTGGTCGATCTCGTCGAGCTCTTTGGTGCGATCGTCGAGCACCGTCAAGCGTCGAGTCAGTTCCTCGAGCTGGGCTGCCGCGGCGGCCGTCTTCTCGATAAGCGCGGGAGAGAGCGCCTCATGAGCCACGGTGGCGGGTTGTGCTGGGGACGAGGGCGCGGACCCGGCCTGAGCGACGGGCCCGGCTTCGCGGTCGGCAAGAGACTCAGCGCCAGCTTCACGCTCGGCTGAAGCCATGGCCTGGTCGAAGAAGCCGTCCTCGAGCACGCGCCGACGGCGGATCTCGGCCCACACGTCGTTTCCGCCGCGCGCGACGACTACGGTGAAGCGATCGCGCGGAAAGTCGGACTCTGGCGGCAGCTCGTACTGCACCGCGCCGAACTCGTCGAGGGCGTGCTGGAATTCTTCCGGCAGCAGCTGCGCGACAATGCCGCTGACGGCATCGAGGGCCAGGGGTTCGCTGGCCAGCTCGATCTGCCCGGCCGGCGCGACGACGTACGGCTTGTCGCCGGCATGCATCACCAGCGCTTCGCCGTCGACGTGCACAATCGCCTGGAGCAGGGAGGGAACGAGACTCATCTATGACTTCTCGTGGGGCCCCACCCCCACTCGCCCACGCGCTCGCACCGTGGTGCTCGCGCGTATCCAGAACAGAACGTCACAGCGGCCCGCACGTCGTTCGCAACGTTCTTCTGCACGCTGCTGCACACGTCTACACAAAGTGACCGGCACTTCACTGGTTTGAGTGTCGGCCTAAGCCGCCATGAGGATTAGGCGCGTCGTTCCGACCCAACTTCATAGATCCTGACGAGCTCGACGAGCTTGTACCCCCGGGTCTGATAGGGCGGGACGATGCGTTCGCTCCGCAGATACTGCAGCATGCCATCGTCGGAATAGTCCGGCGCCCCGACGCCCACAATCGCCGTTAAGGCGCGTTCCAGGCCGGCGATGGTCATCACCTTCTCACTGACGGTGCGTGACGCAGGCAGCACGCCGAAGCGGCGGATGGATTCCCGGCGCGTGCCGACGGCGAACGCGACGAAGACCTCGTTGCTGATGAAATTGTAGTCGGCCTCGGAGCGGCTGGTCGGCGCGTCCTCGACTCGAACGAAGGTTACCGGCTCCAGCAGGCCCAGTTGCTCGATCAGGCGCTGCGTAAACTCGCCCTCCCCCGACCATTTCGACGTGTCGATGTCCAATTTTCGAGGGCCCCACCCCCAGAACGGTCCGCCTGAAAGCGGATACTACGTACGACACCTGGGACGTACGGCACATGAGACGTACGTAGTGTCCGGCTCTACCGTGGTTTTCGTGCCTGGTGGATCGCCATGAGCCCGCCCAAGACCGGATCGTAGCGCACGTCGGTGAACCCACGCGCCTCCATGAGCCGCACGACCGCCCGCGCCCCCGGATACCGGCGGATCGACGCCGGAATGTACCGGTACGTGTCCGGGTCGCGATGCAGCACCCAGCCGAGCATGCCTCCAACGATCGTCAGATACAGCAAATAGGCAGCTCGGACCGCGGCGGCGTCCGGCCGGTTGAAGTCGAGCGACAGGAGCAGTCCGCCTGGCCGGAGCACCCGTCCGATCTCGTCGATCGCCACTGTGAGATCCGGCACGTTCCGCAGGCCGTACCCCGTCGTGACGACATCGAACGACGCATCTGGAAACGGCAGCGCCAGCATGTCGCCCACGAGGAACGAAGGGCCAGCCAGCCCCTCGGGCGCTTTCGCGCGTGCGAGATCGACCATGCGGCGGGTGATGTCGAGACCGACGACCCGCGCGCCTCGCGCCGCCAGTGCAAAGGCAATGTCACCGGTGCCCGTGGCGAGATCGAGCGCACGCGTGCGGGCGTTAGCGTCAGCCAGTCTGACGAGGCGCCGCTTCCATCGTTTGTCCTGCCCGTACGACAGCGCGACAGTGACAAAGTCGTATCGGTCCGCGATCGTCGCGAACAAACGGCTGACGTACCGACGCTTACCGTCTGGGGTGGCGATGCGGTTGTCGAGGGGACTCAAACGCAAACCGCGATAATATCCCCGCATGCTCCCGTCGAGCACGGTCGAGAACTATCTGAAAGCGATTTACCAGGGCCAGTCGACGCTGGCGCGCGGTGGGCGGCTCGTGCCGATGGGGAGTGTCGCCTCGGCACTCGGCGTAACGCCGGGCACCGCCACGACGATGGTGAAGGCGCTCGCCGAATCGGGGCTCGCCGAGTACGAGCCGTACAGCGGGGTCCGGCTGACCACCGCCGGCGAGAAACTGGCTGGGCTCGTGCTGCGCCGACATCGTCTCGTCGAGTTGTTCCTCGTCCAGGTGATGGGAATGAGTTGGGCCGAAGTGCACGACGAAGCCGAGCAGCTCGAGCACGTTGTCTCCGAGCGTTTGATTGAGCGGATCGACAAGATGCTCGGACACCCGACCCACGATCCGCACGGTGATCCGATCCCGAACCCCGAAGGGACGATCGCGACCCGGCACCTCGACAACCTGCTGACGTGCCCGCTCGGCACCCCGCTGACGGTCACCCGCATCGCGGATCAGGATCCGACGTTCCTTCGCTTTATTGAGCAGCAGGGCCTCAAGCCGGGCCAGTCGATCGAGGTCGAAACGCGTGATCCGGCGGCCGATGCGGTCCTACTGCGCCGGAAGGATCGCCAGTCGATCACCATCGGCACCGGGGCCGCTTCGAAGCTGCTCGTCGAGATCAGCTCGTGAGCTGGAGCAGGTCGGCGGGCGCATCGATGACGCGATCGTCCGGCCCGAGCTCGGCGGTTGACACACCGGCAAACCCGAACCCATAGCGCGCCAGACAAATCGCTGTCGCAGCGCCACGCGCGGTGCGCCAGTCCACCATCGAATCTCCGACCAGGAGCGCCTCGGCCGGTGCGGCGGCGACTCGCGCCAACAGGTATCGCAGGCCGGACGGATCGGGCTTGCGCGGAAACGGGCCGTCGCCGCCGAGAATCGCCTCGTCGGCAAAATGCCGCGCGAGGTTGAGGCCGGCGAGGATGGCCCTGGTCGCGGCCAGCGGTTTGTTCGTCAGCACGGCCAGCGGCGCGCGAGCGGCCAGCGTCTCGAGCACTTCCTCCATCCGCGGGTAGGGCCGCGTGTACTTCAGCAAGCGGCGATCGTAGATCGCCAGAAAGCGCTCGACCGCGTCTGCCGGCTGCTCGACGCCGCTCGCCGTAAAGGCGCGCGCGACGAGCAGGGGCGCGCCATTCCCGACCATTCCGGCGATGACCTCTTCCGACAGTGGATCGGCGCCGCACTCGGCGAGCAAGGCATTGGCAGATTCCGCCAAGTCCCGTCGCGAATCCACCAGCGTGCCGTCTAGATCGAAAACAATGAGAGAGAACATGAATCTAAGAATCTATGGATGTATGGATGTGCGGACGTATGGGTGTGAGGAGTGACTGCTCTCAGATCCTTAAGATCCTCACTTCTTCACATCTCCAGACGTTCCGTATTCTGCGAAGGATGTTGGAGTCTCCCACACCCTGACGCGGACCACTGGAAACCCCTGGCCGTTCGTGTAATCGAAGATCAGGCGGGCGATGCGTTCCACGGTCGGGTTGCTGTCGAGGAGAAACACCGGCTCGCCGAGTTGCTGCAGGGGTTTCACCAGCGGATCATCTTTGCGGAGCAGCATCTTGTGATCGATCTCTTGATCGATCCAGGTCTTGACGACTCGCTTGATGTCGCTGAAGTCGCACACCATGTTGCGGCTATCGAGTTCGCCGGTGCGCACTTCGATTTCAGCGACCGCGTTGTGCCCGTGCGGGTGCTTGCAGATACCGTCGTAGTCGAGCAGCCGATGGCCATAACAGAAATCAATACGTTTGGTGACAGAATACATGGGGAAATTCGTGAATTTGGTAATTGGGTAATCTGGTAATTGAATAATTTGAAGTTACCAGACTACCAGATTACCCAATTACCAGATGCAGACAGCAGTTCTTCTCTCTGGCGGACTGGACAGTGCGGTCCTTCTCGCAGAGGAGGCGGCACGCGGCGACGCACAGCCCATCTACGTCAGCGTCGGTCTCGCGTGGGAGCGCGCCGAGAAGGCGATACTGCGTCGGTTGCTCGACGCCGCTCCGCTCCGCGGCCGCGTGCGGCCGCTCGTGTCGCTGACCGTGGACATGAGCGACGTGTACGCCGCGACCCACTGGGCCGTCCGAGGTCAACCGCCTCAGTACCACACGGCGGACGAAGACGTGTACCTCCCGGGCCGAAACGTCGTCCTGCTTGGCAAAGCCGGCGTCTACTGCGCAGCCGCCCGAATCGATCGCCTCGTCCTCGGCACGCTCGCGCACAATCCGTTCCCCGATGCCACGCCGGAATTTCGGTCGTCGATGGCGCGAGCCCTCTCCCTCGGTCTTGCGCACCCGTTAACGATCGAAGCGCCGTACGCAGCGGTCGGTAAGGCCGAGGTCATCCGCCGCGGCCTGGCGCTTGGCCTGCCGTTCGAGTTCACTTTGTCGTGTATGGGCCCACTCGAGGTTCGCGAGCTTCACCAGGTTCACGGAGTTCCCGGGGTTCGCGACGTTCAAGCGAACATCGAACCCCGGGAACCTGAAGAACCACGGGAACCTCGGGAACCCCGAGAACCTCAGTTCGTTCACTGTGGGGTATGCAGCAAATGCCGTGAGCGGCACGATGCGTTTCTTGAAGCCGGGGCTGAAGATGCGACCGATTACGCGGATCGTCGGTTCATCACTGGGCGAGTCGAAATTGAACCTCTCTAAGAGCTCTAGAAGCTCCAAATCCGCCCAACGTTGTACACAACGCCGGCATATACCGCACGCGGCTGAGGTCCAGTGATCGCGCCAATGACGCCGACGTCGAGCACCAGCCATTCGCGCACGCGCAGTGTCGGCCCAAGCAGGAGCGCCACGATCGAATCGGCGCCGGCCGGCCCTGAGGTGGCCGGATACCCATAGAGCTCGGCCACCCACCCGACCCGACCGCCGGCTGGACCGCCAAATGAGGCGGTCCACAGCGTCGCGGTCTGGGGCGCTTGCGTGCCGTCGCCGCTGCGCCGCGTGAAGCCAACGTTGAGGTCCAGAGAGATCTGGTCAATCGTGTGGCTGGAAATGAACAGGAAGCTGAAGTCCGTCGTCTCGCTGCCGACGCCCGCCGAGCCGCTTGGCATCTTGAGGCTGGGAAGAATCGCAAAGTCGCCGACGATCGGCGCCCCTTCCGCGAGCCGCCACTTGAGACCCAATGAGAAATCGCCAAGTCCCGTCGTGTTCTGTCCGGGCGGCGACACGATGGGGGCCTGCGCTTCGAGTTGAAAGCGCGGCGCGAGCCCGAGCTTCAGAAGGATCGGCGCAAGCGCGCCGCGAGATCCCCCCGCGAACCGATCGAACTCGGTCCCCGCTTCGATCTCCAGCCACCCGGGCGCCACGGTGCCGGCGTGCGTGGCCACGGTCGGTCGTTGCGGCTGCACGGCGTGGGGATCTTCGGTCGCGCTCTGGGCCGCGAGCGCGACCGGCAACGAGAGCAGCCAGACAAGCGCGGCGAGCGTCCGCATCGCTCGCGTATCGATCGCGGCAGTGCTACTCATCGTCTGGTTCGGCCACCGCGACGGCACTGCTCCGGCCCGCCGGGCGCGGGTGGCGAGGCACGGGCTTCCACGCGTACGGATCACGCGGCGAACCCGGCGATCGACCGCCGCGCCACAGACCCAGGAAGCTGAGCAGCCGCTTCAAGACACGAAACATGACACACGCGATCTTAGCAGTCCCGTTACTCCCAGCGAAACACCTTCGCGGAGAGCGCCGTGCAGACGACAAACACCACGGCGAGCGCGCCGACATCGCCAAGGTGCGCCGACCACGCATCGCCCCGCCAGATGCCCTCGAGCAACGACACCACGTAGGTGAGCGGCAGGAGGCGCGCCACGGTCTGGAGCGCCGGGGGTAACACCTCGACCGGGGCGAAGATCCCTGAAACCGCGATCATCGGATACAGGATGAGGGCCCCGATCGGCTGCGCGAAGCGCGCGGCGGGCACGAGGCTGGCGATGAGAAAGCCAATCGACAGGATGCTCAGGGTGCTGACGAGCAGGGCGGCGGTGAACCCGAACAGCGGGGCGTCGAGGTTAACGGGATAGTACCGCTTGCCCGCCAGGACCATCAGCGCGAGCGTGACGGCGGTGAGCAGCAGTTTGACGATGACGTGGGCCGTCAGGATGGTATGTGGGCGGAGCGGCGTGGCCCGGAGCCGTTTGAGGATGCCGCCCTCGCGGTAGATGGAGATGATCGTGACGAGCGACAGCACGGCATTGATGGCGATCAGCACCGCCACGAAGACGGGCAAGCCAACCCGCATGACGCCGCTGGCAGCAAGGTCCGACGGAGTGACCTGCCGGCCGACCATACGGCCCACGACCACGAAGGTCAGCAGCGGAATGCCAATCGTGACGATCACACCCATCGGCTCGCGCACGAAGATCTTGATCTCGAGCCATGTCAGTTTCAGAAGTCCACCTAGCATTGTTTCAATCGCGAATCGAGTGACCGGTCAGCTTGAGAAAGACGTCCTCGAGATTCGGAAGCACGGCGCGGAAGTCAGTGACCCGGATCTGGTTCTCGGACAGACACTGAATCACCTGAGCGACGAGGTTGTCGCCGCGGCCCCGAATCGTGCATTGCGAGTCCTGGCAGCTTACCCCTTCAACATGCGGGATCGCGCGAAAGCGCTCTTCGGCGATCGGGTCGTTGGTGACAAGCACGACCGTGCGTTCAGGGCAATGCCGGCTGACGAGTTCCTCCGGTCTGCCCATGTCGACGATCCGCCCGTGCTCGATAATCGCCACCCGATCGCACAGCTGCTCGGCCTCCTCCATGAGATGGGTCGTCAAGAAGACCGTCTTGCCGCGCGCGCGGATGCTGCGCACGAGCTCCCAGATCGCCCGCCGCGCCTGCGGATCGAGGCCGGTGGTCAGCTCGTCGAGAAACACCAGGTCCGGATCGTTGATGAGCGCCAGAGCGATGAAGAGCCGCTGCTTTTGGCCGCCAGAAAGCGCCATGAACCGGGCGTCCCGCTTGTCGGCAAGGCCGAGCTGTTCAAGTAATCGAGCGCCGTCGACCGCCTTCGGGTAGAGCGCTGCCCAGAGATCGACCGCCTCCCAGACTTTGATCCGCTTCTGCAGTTGCGCCTGTTGAAGCTGCACGCCGATTCGGGTCTGCAGCCTGTAGACGTCGCGGAACGGATCGAGGCCCAGGACCTTGATGCGGCCCCGGTCCGGCGTCCGCAACCCCTCGACCACCTCCATCGTTGTGGTCTTGCCCGCGCCGTTCGGCCCGATCAACCCGAAAATCTCCCCGTCCTCGACCTCGAACGACACGTCGTCCACAGCGACCGTTCGGCCGTACGTCTTGCGGATTCCGGACACTTGAACGACGGGTTGAATCAGAACCTCTCCTCGCGTGAATACACGAGCTGCCCCGCGACGTATGTCTGGACCACAGACAAGTTCTTGTCGAGGACGACCAGATCGGCGACCGCGTCAGCAGCGAGCCCCTCGTGGGCGGCGAGGCCCATCTCTCGAGCCGGCGTCGTCGAGCAGATCGTCGCGGCGTCCACTAGCGACAGGCCCATCTGGCCCACCAGCCGCTGAAACATCCGATCCATCGTCGTGATGCCACCCGCGATCGTGCCGTCGCGAAGGACCGCCGTCGACTCGCCCGCCGTGATCGGCTGACCGCCAATCGATGCCCACACGCCGGCGCGCAAACCAGCCGCCGCCGTCCCGTCGGTGACGGCCATCAGTCGCGACGGCCCCTTGGCCGCAATCGCCGTGCGCACGAGCGCGGGATGCACGTGAAAGCCGTCGCAGATGAGCTCGGTCGTCACGTCGTCTGCCGCCAGCATGGCACCGGCCAGCCCGGGCACGCGATGACCGAGCGGCGGCATGCGGTTGAAGAGGTGCGTGGCCTGGCGTGCACCCGCGGCGACCGCCTCGAGCGCCTGCTCGTAAGTCGCCCCTGAGTGGCCGAGCGACACGAGGTGGCCCCGTGACGACAGCCACCGAATCAAGTCGAGACCGCCGTCGAGCTCCGGTGCGAGTGTGACGATCCCGACGTCGGCCGCGCCGCGTTCGATTTCCTTCAGCAGGTCCGGCGCCGCGAACCGGTCGTCGGCGTCGCGCACCGCGTGCGGGATCTTGGCCGACCCTGCGAGGGCGGCACGCGGACTGCGGAGGCACGCAAGGGGATGCGCGCCACGATACTGCGGGTTGATGAAGTTGCTCTCGAGATGGGCAGGCAGCACCCGCGCCGCACGCGGCGCGCGCGTCTTGCGAGCCAGCCGCACCTGCCGGAGCACCCGCCGCAATTGGTCTGGCGCACACGCCATCGTCGTCGGACAGAAGGCGGTGACGCCGTAGCGGGTGAGCTTCCCAGCCATCGCCGCAATGGGACTGCCGTCATCGAGGGTGTCGTATCCTTCGACGCCGTGGACGTGGACGTCCACGAAGCCGGGCACAATGACGTGGAGGGGAAACGAGAAGACCGGGGCGCGCGGATGACTGCTTCCGGACGCGGCGCCGGTGCGTACTTCCGCAATGCGGTCACCATCGATGACGAGCGTGCCGGGCGAGAGGATTCGGTCAGGCAGCACCAGGTCGGCGCCTGACAGCACAATCATGACGGCGGGTTAGCCGCCAGTCGGGCCGCGCCGATGGCCGCCGCGTCAGAACCGAGCGCCGCAGGCACAATTATCAGCGCATCCATCGTCGTCTTGGGCAGCCGTCGCGCCAGTTCCGTGTGGACCAGATCGCGCAGCAAGTCCGCCGCCGACGCCATCACGCCGCCGAGCACGAGCATTTCGGGATCGGTGATGGCCACCAGATTGGCGGCCGCCATTCCCAAGTACTTGGCCGTCTCCCGGACGACCGAGACTGCTACGCCGTCATGGTGGCGCGCAGCGTCGAGGATCTGATCGGCGGTGATCGCCGACAGGTTCCCGCCAACATCGTCGGCGACCTTCGAGGGATCGCCGGCTTTGACGCGCCAGACCAGCCGGCGCACGATTCCAGCTGCGGCGACTTCCGCTTCGAGGCACCCGATCTTCCGATAATCCTCGCGCTCAACGGGATTGAGGGCGAGCCACGCGACGAGCGCCCCATGTCGATGGGACCCGACGATGGGCGCGCCGTTCCGAACCACGCCCGCGGTGGCATGATCGGCCACCGAGAAATAGACCGAGTCGCCGACCTTCTGTGCTGCGCCCACCCAGGCCTCGGCGACGGCCGCCGCCGTCCCAGACGCCGTGGCGCCTTTCTT
>JBGPHH010000165.1:0-9549 GCA_041484265.1 Vicinamibacteria bacterium | reverse complement strand
GCCCGATCCGTTGACGCCGGCGAACGGCTTCTCGTGCAGCAGGCACGCCAGGCCGTACTTCGGCGCCGATCGGCGCATCGTCTCCATCGTCATCATCTGGTGATCGGTGGCGACGTTGGCGTTTTCGAAGACCGGCGCGATCTCGTACTGGCTCGGCGCCACTTCGTTGTGCCGGGTCTTCACGGGCACGCCGACCTTGTACAGCTCGCTCTCTGCCTCGTTCATGAATGCCATCACGCGTTCCTGAATCGCGCCGAAGTACTGATCCTCCAGCTCCTGACCCTTGGGGGGTTTGGCGCCAACGAGCGTTCGGCCCGCATTCACGAGGTCAGGCCGCGAGAGGTAAAAGTACTGGTCGATCAGGAAGTACTCCTGCTCCGGCCCGCAAGTGGTGACGACGCGCTGGGCGCCCGACCCGAACAGCTTGAGCACGCGCACGGCCTGCTTCGACAGAGCCTCCATCGATCGCAGCAGCGGCGTCTTCTTGTCGAGCGCCTCTCCAGTCCAGCTGACGAACGCCGTTGGAATGACCAGCGTCGTCGCGCCGCCGCTCTTCAGCAGCCAGGGCGGACTGGTCGGGTCCCAGGCCGTGTAGCCGCGCGCTTCGAACGTGGACCGCATGCCGCCGGATGGGAAACTCGACGCGTCGGGCTCTCCTTTGACGAGCTCCTTCCCCGAGAACTCGGCGACCGCCTTGCCCTTGCCGTCGGGGTTGAGAAACGAATCGTGCTTTTCCGCGGTGATTCCCGTGAGCGGCTGAAACCAGTGCGTGTAGTGCGTCGCACCATGTTCGACCGCCCAGTCTTTGACGGCGGCCGCCACGGCGTCGGCCACCGAGGCATCGAGCGGTGCGCCCTGCGTGATCGTGCGTTGCAGCGCCTGATACACCGGCTTGGGCAGGCGTTTCTCTTGCACCCCGTCGTTGAACACGAGACTGCCGAATCCCTTCGGCGAGCCGCCATCCGCGGGCGCTCTGCCGGCAGCGACTGAGTAGTCTCGAATCGCTTGGATTGCCTTCACCGTCACTTTTGAACCCACTGCTGTTCTCCCTTCAGGAAATAAATGCTGTTATGGCGCTGGACCTGTCTGATGCCGCGCGTATTCTACACGCCCGGCTGCACTCGTTCACGCTATCCTTTCGGGGTCCACTTTGACTAGTGAGGAGAAGCCATGCCGAAGCTTCAATATTGTTTGGGGATGGGGTTGGCCGTGCTGGTCGCCGGCTGCGGGCTGAATGCCATCAGTGGGTCGGGGAAGGTGACGAGCGACCGTAGAACCGTCGGCGGTTTCACAGCGGTCGAACTCCGCGGCACCGGCAGGCTCGTCATCGACCAGAACGGGGTCGAGTCGCTGACCATCGAGGCCGACGACAACCTCTTGCCGTATCTCATCTCGGAAGTCAGCGGCGGGCGCCTCGTGCTGGGACCCGATAACGGCACGAATGTCAATCCCTCGCGAGAGATCGTCTACACCGTGTCGGCCAGGACGCTGAACGGGATCACCCTCTCCGGCAGCGGAACGGTCGAGGCCAAGGGCATCAACTCCGATTCGCTCAAGATGGCCGTCAATGGCTCCGGCAACATCCGCGCGGAGGGGAAAGCGGACCAGCAGGAGATCAGTATCGCCGGGTCCGGGGACTACCAAGGCGCGAATCTCAAGGGCAAGGCGGTGTCGGTCAATATCGCGGGCAGCGGCGGCGGCGTGGTGGCGGCGACCGACAGCCTCGACGTCGTCGTCGCCGGTTCTGGTTCGATCGAGTACGTCGGCGACCCGAAGGTGACGCAGAGAGTGGTCGGTTCGGGATCAGTGAAGAAACGATAAGGTGGCGGAGGGAGAGTCATTTTTTCTTCGTCCGAGTTCGTCCGAACAAGTCCACGCCTCACTTTTTTCCTGAGAGTCTCTCAAGAAGTCGTCTCGTAGAGTCTATAGTGGTCGAAGACATCCGGCAGCCATTGTGGACTGTTATGAGTGACGTGACTCTGATTTCTCCATCGTCCGAATCGATCGCCTCGTTCACTAAGCGACCACTTCATCGAAAGCCTCGTGGTCGCCATCCTGATAAGCGCCTCACGGCCACGCGCGTGCGCAACATCACGCGGGCTGGTCGCTACGCTGATGGCAATGGCTTGTACCTTCACGTCGATCCCTCTGGCGCCAGGCGTTGGGTACTGCGGACACTGATTCGTGGCACGCGACGCGATCTAGGGTTGGGCGGTGTGCAGCTCGTGCCGCTCGCCGAGGCGCGCGAGGAGGCGGTCCGTCTGCGCAAGATCGCACGGGCCGGCGGCGATCCACGCGCCGAGCGCCTGCGGGAACGGCGAGACATCCCCACATTTAAGGACGCAGCCATGAAGGTCCACGCCACACGCAGCGCGACGTTTCGGAATGAGAAGCATGGAGAGCAGTGGCTGAGCTCACTTGCACGCGATGTTTTTCCGTGCTTCGGCGATCACCGGGTTGACGCTATTGAGCCAGCCGATATTCTCAAGGCACTGACGCCGATCTGGACTACAAAGTCCGAGACGGCTCGCAGAGTGAAGCAGCGGATCAAGGTCGTCCTCGACTGGGCCAAGGCTTCTGGCTATCGCAGCGGAGATAATCCGGTCGACGGCATGAAAGAGGTACTTCCTCGGACGCGCCAGATGGCGAGCCATCACGCGGCGCTGCCTTACGCCCAGGTGCCGGCGTTTCTGCAGTTGTTGCGTGAGGCCGATGCTAGCGAACCGACGCGGCTGGCATTTGAGTTCCTGATCCTCACGGCGGCGCGCACGAGCGAAGTGTTACACGCGACTTGGGCCGAGTTTGATGTCAACGGGAAGGTCTGGACGATCCCGGGGGCCCGCATGAAAGCTGGCCGTGAGCATCGTGTGCCCTTGTCACCACGGGCCGTCGAGATTCTCGAGCGCGCCAAAGAGTTCAGTAGCGATGGACCTTACGTATTCCCTGGCCGGTCACCGAAGACACCGCTCTCGAATATGGCATTGTTGATGTGCTTGCGCCGAATGATGAAGCGCGGGGACCTGACGGTGCACGGGTTCAGGAGTTCCTTTCGAGATTGGGCCGCGGATAGAACGAACGCGCCGACGGCCGTCTGCGAAGCCGCCCTCGCGCACACGATCCGGGACAAGGCCGAAGCAGCGTATAACCGGACGGACTTGTTCGACAGGCGGCGCGCGCTGATGGACGCCTGGGAGAGGTTCGCGACGGCCGAGATGGCCGATGTCGTGTCGATCCGCGCCTGAGCAGACACCCTACGAGGAGGACGGACGAAGTGACAATCACAGTGCGACTGAGCAGGCGCGGGGGCCCGTCCGGCAAGCTCGCCAACGTCGAACTCTACTTCCCCAACGGCGATCTCGCCGGCCTCAAGCTGACCGGCTTCGGTGCCTGGGAAGCGGCGCCGGGGCGGCCGCCGCGGGTCACGTTCCCGTCGCGCAACTCCAACGTGAACGGCGATCGCTGCAACGTGCTGCTCCGTCCCATCGTCGAGGCGAGGCTGGGGCCGCTGCTCCTCGAGTGGATCCTCGTGCAGCGGCCCGTCGACGGCCTGAACGAGATCATCCTGGACGCCTTCAATGCCGCAGTGGCCGCGCGGCCGGCGGAGGTGGCCGATGGCCAATCCCCCGACCGTAAGAGCGCCCCGCTGCCGACGCCAGACGCCCAGGCGACGACGCCCGCGAGCTATCCGATCCCCTCGTGCGGACTGCGCATTATGGGGCCGGGCCCGCGGCAGCCGTACAACGTGACGCCGTCCCCCTCGGGGCCTTCGCGACCCGTACTCGCCTGGCCACCACGCCCGGCCTGCGACAACGATTGGCCCGTAAAGCCGTAGCCCGGTCGGCGCCCGGCGGTATTCTGCGAGCGGCGGTAACGCCGATCATCTGCCGCGAACGCACCGGTGCGGGCGCTCACGCCTCTCCAACTCCTCGCCTGCGCCGTCATCAGTCAAGGGCTCGCGGATGACCGGCTGCCATGATGACGGCGTTGGCAAATTCAGCATTCGCGGGATGAGCAGATTGGCGGTCTGGCAATGTTGCTGGTGCATTCCCGCACCGCTCGCAGGTCGGGTTGATCGGGTCATCCGTGGTCATGCGAGTTTCCGAGCGATCTTCTCGTAAAGGATTCCTTCACGGTGAGCGGAATGATGACGATAGCACTGAGGCTCCTAGGTGGGCACCGATCTGAGGTGGGTCTCCTGCGCTCGAATTGGCGGCGTTCGCACACGCGTTCGCACATCTGACCCAAGCTTGACCCCTTGACGACCTTTCGCGCCTTTAGCCGTCGGTGCGGGAGGAGAGTTGTCTAGAATAGGCGACGCAGCTCCGCCTCGAGAGCCCAGAAAGGGAGATCGAAGTTCGTGGAAACACAGGTTCGCACGCCTCAGATGGTGTTCATGCAGCCGCAGCGACTTGTGGTTCCGTTGTTTCAGCGGCCATATGTCTGGAACGAGGAGAATCAATGGGAGCCACTGTGGAACGACGTGGTGCGTGTGGCGGAAAGGGTTCTGAGTCGGCCAGCCGATAGGCACCATCCTCACTTTCTCGGCGCCGTCGTGCTCCAACAGGTCCAGAAACAAACCGGGCAGATGCAGGAGCGCACGATCATCGACGGCCAGCAGCGCCTCACGACGTTGCAACTGCTGCTCGACGCTCTACACGGCGAGCTGCTCACTGTGCAGGCGCTGCAGCCGGCAATGAGAATTGAGCCGCTGGTCAGCAACGCCGAGGCTTTCTGCGCCAAACCGACCGACCGATTCAAAGTCTGGCCGACAAACCGGGATCGCCCGGCCTTCAACGCTGTCATGGCGGCAACACCGCCGGTCGATCATGAGGCGGTCGGCCATCGCGGCGAACGCATGGTCGAGGCACATCGCTATTTCAGCGAGCAGGCGCGAGAGTGGCTGGCTGCTGCTGCGGCTCCGGAGGCCATCGCCGCACGCGCGGCTGCCATTGAAACCGTGGTGCGTGAGCTGCTGCAGATCGTGGTCATCGATCTCACCATTGATGAGAACGCGCAAGAGATTTTCGAAACGCTCAATGCGCGCGGCGCGCAGCTCACAGCAGCTGATCTCATCAAGAACTTTATCTTCCAACGGTTGCTCGAAACAGGCACAGACGTTGAGGATGCCTATCAGAAGCACTGGAAGGACTTCGAGATCGGGTTCTGGGAAACAGAGGTCAGCGTCGGACGGCTTCGCTATGCGAGATCGTCGATCTTCCTAAATCACTGGCTGGTAGCTCGTACCGGCGAAGAGGTCGTAGCGCGCGAGGTGTTCGACCGGTTCAAGCGTTATGCGGATCACGACGCCGCCCTGCCTATGGCAAAGCTAGTTGAGCAGATTCACAGATCCTCTGGAATCTATCGCCAGTTCGTTACTGGCGCTTCGACCTTCACCGGACCGATTGACCGTCTAGGACTGTTCGGATACCGGACGGGCGTCCTGGAGAGTGAGGTTATCAAGCCGCTCGTGCTTTATCTGCTCGATCCTGAACAACCCGCCATTCCGGAGGCTCAGTTCGTCAAGGCGCTGGAAGTCATGGAGAGCTGGATGGTGCGTCGCATGCTGGTGCGTGCGACAACGAAAGCCTACAACCAGATCGTAGCTGAGCTTGTCGGGGCGCTGCGGGAGTCAGACCGCGCCAAGGCCGGTGACATTGTGGAGTCGTTCCTCGCCGGCCAGTCCAGTGGCAGCCGGTATTGGCCAGACGACGCGGAACTCCGCGAGGAGCTTGCTGGATTGCTTGCCTATCGCCGTCTTGGTCGCGGACGACTTCGGATGGTGCTCGAGGCGATCGAGGACTACAGCGAGGCTGGAGAGATGGAAAGCATGGCATGGGCGAAGAGCGTGTGACGCGCGGAACATTCGCCATCGAGCATGTGATGCCCCGGAAGTGGCTTGCCAACTGGCCACTCGACGGCGCCGATGAGGCGGAGCGGGATCGCAGTATTCACACGCTCGGCAATCTGACGCTTCTGACTCGCAAGCTGAATTCGAAGGTCTCAAACGGCCCGTGGCTTGGAACCGGCGGTAAACGGAAGGGCCTTGAAGATCATGACGTACTGTTCCTTAATCGAGACCTCGTGAAGAAAGCCGTGGACCGCTGGACGGATGACGCGATCCACGCCAGGACGCAGGAACTGACGGAGGCGATCATCCAGATCTGGCCGGTACCGGCCAATCACAAGTCCGGATTCTCTCCCGATCGGAAGCCCAGGCTTCGCAAGAAAGTTCATCTTTCTGATCTCATCAACGGCGGCGTGCTGACGCCGGGCATGATGCTATTCCCGGCGCGCAAGAAGTACAGCGACAGGGTCGCAACGCTATTGCCGGACGGTCAGGTGGAAGTCGACGGCGTGGCCTTAAACCAGCCCGTCGGATGCCGCTAGCGCTATTGCCGGCAAGCGGATTGGTGGCTGGTGGTTCTTCTTGACCGACCAGACGTCCCGTACATCTCTCCGAATGATACGCCGCGACTAGGTCAATGCCATGGCCGTAGATGCGGAGGACGACGAGCTAGATGACGACGATGATGACGAAGCGTGACAGTTTCGCGGTCAGCATGATGAATGCCCTGGCAGCCACCTTCATGCACCTTGTATTGCGTGGTCTCGACCGGAAATGGCCCCCAGCAGCCCGCTGCAGTCGTCGAGCGGCACCGGGAGCAGTAAGAGAAGTGTCGCCTCGCCCAGCAGCCAGTGGGCAGGAGCCTCGAAGTTGCCTGGTTAGGTCTCCGAAGATGTCAGGTCGGCGGTGTTGGAGACTCGTGTAGGGTGGAATCATTCGCACACATCCCGTACAGCCTTCGGTAGATCGCGACGAATTACCCGGTCTTGCCGTCGCCACCATGACACGGTGCCATGGTGTTGAGTCCCGCTGACCGACAACGGAGCCGTTGCTAGTCAGCGGGCGCCCGTCGAGCTTTCCGAAGGCGTTGCGAGCCAGCGCTTGCGGGTAAGGATCGTGGACGCCAAGCCGATCTGTCTGGGAGTGAATTGCTTCTTCCGATCGCCCCACGCGTAGACCGCCCGGACGACCTCGTCCGGAGATGCCGCGCCGTCCCGGCTCATCACCCAGTGAACCGTCGATAGCAGCTCCAGCCCGAAGGGAGTCTCGAAGCCTTCAACAAGATCGGCGACCCGACCGAATCGCGACTGCACGTCGGGATGGTCCGCGAGGAACGCGTCTGCATCCTCTACGGCGCCCGGGACAAGGCTCAACTCCTTATCGGGAGCCTCCCCCCCATCGCCATAGCCTGAGATGAAGTAGCCGTCGATGGCGGTGAGCAGGTGACGCAGATTCTCTGCGTAGGGGCCGTACGGCGCCTTCACGTACCGAAGGCTCAGCGGCTCCCCGGCCTCCTGCATTAAATACATCAGTTTGTGCACCTCGAGGAGGCTGACAAACGGATCCAAGAGTCCGCTCAGATACCGGCGCATCAGGCCGATGAGAGTCGCGCGCGCAGGCGTCATCCTGGGCGGGGGCGAAGAAGGCGAGTCTGTGGTGCCCTCGGCTGGCGCGGCGTCGCGAGGTTCGAAGACGGTGAATGCAACATCCGGGAGCGAACGAACTGCGTCTTCAATGCGGCGTCGCACGTCGGGCCAGTGGAGCCCACCGAGACCGCTCCCGAGAGGCGGCATCGCGACCGAATGAATCTGTCGCTCCCGGACGACGTCCACGAAGGCGCGTAGTCCGGACTCGATGTCCTCTATCCGGCTCTTGCCCTTCCAATGGCGCTTGGTGGGGAAGTTGATGATGTATTTCGGATTCCCGGCGTACCCGGTTTCGAAGACGAACATTCGACCGGGCTGGACCGCTTGTCTAGTACATGCCGCCTTGTAGACCTTGAAGTTGTCCGGGAATGCTTTCTTGAACTGCAGGGCAACACCGCGCCCCATGATTCCGACGCAGTTGACGGTGTTCACCAAGGCTTCCGCGTCGGTCCGCAGGATGTCGCCCGTCTTGAATTCGATCATGGCGTGGCCCCACCATAGTACCAATCCCCCCTGATTTCAACTGTTGGACGATGGGCCCGGCCAGCCACAGCTTGGGAGACGCGCTGAGCAACATCGCGCGATCGGACTCCGATCCGCTCCACTAACGTCCACGGAAAATGGTGCTCGACCATGAACTCGGCTTGTTTGCCGTCCTTCAGCGAACTCGGGATTCCAGGCCCGGACCACTTGGTCGCGACAACCGCATCCCAATCGATTTCGTGCAGTGCGTTGAGTGAGGAACGGTCCTCGAAGTATCGTCCACCTGCATTCGACAACGTGAACGCCCACCGCCGTCCTGCGTTGTTCGCCCAACGCACGGTCTCCCGCAGGTCGGCCTCGAGGTGCACAATCGGACCCTCGCCGCCTCGATAGCTAAGGTTCTGATGATTCGCCTGCCAAATCAGATACAGCATCACGGATCGTGGGCAGAAGTAGAACGGAACGCACTGTCCGACGTATAGGTCTGGATGAGATGCGAGAGTCAGTTCATTGAGACGGCGTTGCTTGATCTCGTTCATCCCGATCACGGTGCCGCTCTCGGGCCGGTTGACCATCTCTGCGTCAGCCCAGAGACAGCCTGAGGCGAGGACCGACGGCAGTCGATCGACGTGGATGATGTGGTAAATCTTCGGCTGCTCGGGGGCTGGCAATGACTGCTCCGTCGGATCTACCCGAGTTCGGTCGCCATCACTGACGCCTGTTCCCCGTCTGTCATACGGTCGCGCAAGGTGACTTCAAGCAAAGCTGTCTGCGCAACACGGCCGGTTTCGAGTTGCGACTCGAGGCGGTCGCAGACGGCCATAAGCTCTTCGACCTTCGCTACTATCTGGCACTGCTCGGTCAGCGGTGGCAATGGAATTGTGATCTTGATCATTCGGGTCAGACCGAGGTCGAAGTTGGATATTCCTTGCGTGTACCGCTGGGACTGTTTGTAGCAGTGAGAACTGTTCAGCGCGAGTTCCACGAACCGCGGGAATAGCTTCTCTTTCTCAATTCGCAGAACCGCAAGATGCACCCAGACGCTGAAGTCGAAGTCCAGGTCGTTCACTTTCGCGATTCCGGTTGTTCCCCCCTTGGTGTAGATAATGTCCCCCTTCTCGGGTCGAATTCGCTTACAGAAATCCTCATGATCCGTCTTGGACACGTACTTGAGTGAGGACAGGTCGAAGCCATTCCTTCGGACGTTACGCGTCGACAGAAACGGCACACCTTCGGGGGCGGCTACGTACTGCGGCGAAAAATGAGGGCCGTCAGACACCTGGTAGCAGAGATCCCCGAGTCGCGCCCAGGCCCAGCCCACGGGAATCGGAAATGGCTTTTCATCATCACCCACAGCGGGCAGGCTTCTTGGCTTCGGGACGCTACCTTCGAGGTAGAGTGTCGCCCGGCGCCGGGCAATGTGTTCGAGGATCTCCGACGCGGGCCGTTCGGTTACGGTTCTCTGAACGAGCAGTCCTCGGACAGCGAGGTCTAGAACCGTCTGGCGAGTTTGCTCGATGTGCTCGACTCGCGTGATCATACGAGGCAGGTGCTGTAGGTGGAAACGCACGTTCT
>JBGPHH010000164.1:0-9614 GCA_041484265.1 Vicinamibacteria bacterium | reverse complement strand
TTCTGGGCGTCGCTGATTGCGGCCGGCGGTCTTCCGCATCGCGGGATCAGCCGATGAGTGGCGGGCGAGTGCTCGCCGCGCTGGGACTCATCATCCTTGCCACCGCCGTCATCCCGCCGCTCGCGGCCGTCACCGTGAACCGGTCGCGTGTGCGCCTGGCGTCGGACCAAGTCGCGCTCATCGCCGAGGCGCTTGGTCGCGCGAAGCCGGCGCTGCACGAGCTCGCCAACCGTGCGGATGTCCTGTGCGGCGCGGGGCGCATGCCGCTGGCGCGGACACCCGATGCGGAGCGGTGGGTGACGGCACCCCGCGCACCGCTCACAAGCTTGCTCGGCGACATCCCTGCCGACCCCTGGGGCGACTGCTACGTGGTCAACCTTGCGGCACCGACGTCTTCTGAGCCGACGGCGCTGACATCATCCGATCCGGCGGTGCTCTGGGTGCTGTCGGCTGGGCCGAATGGCATCATCGAGACGCCGTTTGTCGGGGTGTCAGAGACGCCGGGTGGCGACGATGTGGCGGTAAGAGTCCGGTGAGTGCCTGGCGTGGGCCCTTGACTCTGGGGCGAGGTTAGCTAAGATTAGCTAATTAGCGCATCGCGGAACATCGTCTTGCGGGGGGCGTGATGAGGAAGGCCGTGAATATTCACCAGGCGAAGACGAACCTGTCCAAGCTTGTCGAGCGTGCGGAGGGCGGCGAAGAGGTCGTCATCGCGCGGGCCGGCCGGCCCGCCGCGAAACTGGTGCCGTTCACGAAGGCTCGCGGGCGCCGTCGGCTCGGTCTTCTCGACGGCCGCTTCAAGATCCCGGACGACTTCAACGCACCCCTTCCCCCATCGCTCCTTCGAACGTTCGAGGGCAGAAAACGGTGAGGCTGCTGCTCGACACCCATGTGCTCTTGTGGGCGGCCGCGAGCAGCGCGCGGTTGCCACAGGAAGCGCGGGAACTGCTGGAAGATACAGCACACGACGTGTATTACAGCGCGGCGAGCATCTGGGAAATCGCCATCAAGAGCACGCTCGGACGCAAAGATTTTCGCATTGACGTCAATGCGCTGGAAAGGGCACTGCCTGCCATGGGGTTGATCGAGCTACCGGTCAGCGGAGTACACGCGGCCGGCGTCAGCAGACTCCCGCCGATTCACCGAGATCCGTTCGACCGGCTGCTGGTTGCGCAAAGCGTGGCCGAACCGCTGACGCTGCTGACCAACGACGCCATTCTCAAGCGCTACACAAGCAACGTACGCGTGGTCTGAGAACCGAAGCCGCGTCCAATAGGACCCGGCCTACTTCGTGATCGGGCTAGCGGCCGACGAGGCCTTCGACGGGACTGCTGGCGCTCGCGTAGGATTTTCTGGGGATGCGGCCGGCGAGATAGGCAAGTCGGCCGGCTCGCACGGCGAGCTTCATCGCTTCGGCCATCGCGACCGGATCCTGTGCGCCGGCGATCGCGGTGTTCATGAGGACGCCGTCGGCGCCGAGCTCCATGGCCAGCGCCGCGTCGGATGCGGTGCCGACGCCGGCGTCTACAATCAGCGGCACGCGCGCGAACTCGCGGATGATAGAGATGTTGTTCGGATTCTGGATGCCCAGCCCGGAGCCAATCGGCGCGCCGAGCGGCATCACGGCCGCTGCGCCGGCGTCCTGGAGCTTACGGCACACCACGGGATCGTCGTTTGTGTACGGCAAGACGACGAAGCCTTCTTTCACTAAGATGTGCGTGGCCTTGAGCAGTTCCTCGTTGTCGGGAAAGAGCGTCCGCTCGTCGCCAATCACTTCGAGCTTCACCCAGTTCGACAGCCCAGCCTCGCGGCCCAGCCGCGCCGTCCGCACCGCTTCGTCCGCGCTGTAGCAACCCGCCGTATTCGGTAACAAGAAATACTTCGACGTGTCGATGTAGTCGAGGAGGGATGGTTGTGTGCGGTCGCTGATGTTCACGCGCCGGACCGCCACAGTGATCATCTCGGCGCCGGAAGCCTCGTGCGCCTTGACCATCACCGCCGGCGACGAGTACTTGCCCGTGCCGACGACGAGGCGTGAGGTGAAGGTCTTACCCGCGATGATCAGTCCGTCCACAGTGTCCTTTTAACTTTTCCCTTTTAAGTTTTAACTTTCCTATCCGCCTCCGACGAAGTTGACTATCTCGATTTCGTCGCCTTCCTTGACCACGGTGCCGTCGAAGGCCGTGCGCTTGAGCACGACGAGGTTGTGCTCGATGGCGACCCGACGCGCGTCGATCTCCAGCTTTTCGAGGAGCTCGGCTACGGTGACCGGGCCCGCGACCTCGAAGCGATCGCCGTTCAGGGTGATTGTCAATTCCCGATCATTTTAGCGCACATCGACGTATCGTAAAGGCTGGGCATGGTCGACCGAGACAACCTGGTGGCCTGGTATCGTCGGAATCGGGCGCGCTCGCGCGCGCTCTTTGACCTCATCACGGAGGAGGCGTACCGGAGCCGGCCGATCGCGCTTCGCCATCCGCTGGTCTTCTACGACGGCCACCTGCCGACGTTCAGCTTCAACACGCTCGTCAAGAAGGCGCTCGGCGGACAGAGCATCGACGCCAGGCTGGAGGCGCTGTTTGCGCGGGGGATTGATCCCGATGAGGCGCAGGCGACGCCGGGCCCCATAGGGTCCGGCCTGCAAACGCCTGACTGGCCAGACCGCGCCACGGTTCGGGCGTTTGCGGACGAAGCCGACCGGAGCGTGATCGATGCGTTGACGAACGCCGAAGTGGAGCAGTCCGGCCACCCGATGCTCGACCGTGCCGAAGCGGCGTTCTGCATCCTCGAGCACGAGGCGATGCACCAGGAGACTCTGCTGTACCTCTGGCATCGGTTGCCCTTCGATCAGAAGCGCCGGCCGCCGGGGTATGTGCCGCGCGTCGAGGGTGCGGTGCCGCCAACCGAATGGATCGACGTGCCGCAGGGCTGCGCCACGCTCGGCGTCGACCGCGGGTCCATCCCATTCGGCTGGGACAACGAGCTCGGCGCCTGCCGCGCAGATGTGCCGGCGTTCGCGATCGAACGGCACGACGTCACTAACGCGCGGTACCTCGAGTTTGTCGATGCCGGCGGCTATCAGGATGCGCGCTGGTGGCGCGCCGAGGACTGGCCGTGGATTCAGAGCGAACGCGTCTCGCATCCCTTGTTCTGGGAACGACGCGACAACCAGTGGCACTGGCGCGGGATGTTCGAGTCGATCCCGCTGCCCCTCTCGTGGCCGGTGTACGTCAGCTACGCCGAAGCCACGGCCTTCGCACGGTGGCGAGGCGCGCGGCTTCCAACCGAGGCCGAGTTCCAGCGCGCGGCCGATGGATTGTGGGGAAATCTTGACAATCTGCACGGGGTCTTCGATTTCTCGAGCTGGGATCCCGAGCCCGCCGGCAGCCATCCAAAGGGTGTGAGTGCCTGGGGCGTCGAAGATCTGGTGGGCAATGGCTGGGAATGGACGAGCACGATCTTTGGGCCTTTCCCGGGCTTTCGTCCGATGGCGTCGTATCCGGAGTACTCTGCGGACTTCTTCGACGGTCAGCACATGGTGATGAAGGGCGCGTCGCCCGCCACGGCCCGCGAACTGCTTCGGCCGACGTTTCGGAACTGGTTCCGCGCACGGTATCCATATGTCTACGCCACCTTTCGGTGCGTCCGCTAGCCAAGCCTTCCACCAGACATCGATTGCGCAATTTGCAGACGATGTCGAGTACTACCTGACGCTCGAGCCGCGGCAGCTGCCGTCGCGGTACTTCTACGACGAGCTGGGATCGGCGCTTTTCGAAGCCATTTGCCTGCTGCCCTGGTATCGCATCACACGAGCTGAGATGCGGCTCGTCGGCGCGCACGGACGTGCGATCTTCAGGCGTCTTTCGTCGCTCTCCGCGATCGTCGAGCTTGGCCCCGGCAGCGGCCAGAAGCTTTTCACCCTTATCGAGACCGGCCGCGTTGGTGCGGGGCCCCTCGATCTGCATCTCGTCGACGTTTCTCAGGCGGCGCTCGTCAGAGCTGCGGGCACGCTCAGCGTGCTCGACGCCGTGCGCATCGTGCCGCATCAGGCGTCATACGAGGCGGGTTTGGCTGACCTCGGCCATGCCCGGCGCACCACACGATCGGCCGGTCCCATGCTCGCGCTCGTCCTCGGCTCGAACATCGGGAACTTCGATCGGCCCGGCGCCGACGAGTTTCTTCGCGAGATTCGATCGGCTCTGGCCGAGGGCGACGCGCTTCTGGTTGGCGCCGATCTCGTCAAGCCCGAACGCGAGCTGCTGCTGGCCTACGACGATCCGCTTGGCGTCACGGCGGCGTTCAACCGCAACCTGCTGGCGCGCGTCAACCGCGAGCTCGGCGGCGACTTCGACATCAACGCCTTCGGGCACCGTGCGGTGTGGAATGCCGAGGAGTCGCGCGTGGAGATGCATCTGGTCAGTCTGCGCCGCCAGCGGATACGCGTGGCGGCAGCCCGCACCGACATCGTGATGGAGGAAGGTGAGACGATCTGGACGGAGAGCTCCTATAAGTACCGTCCCGGTGAGATCGCCAAGCGGGCCGAGGCGGCTGGGTTCTCGCTGATTGAGGAGTGGATCGATCGCACAGATGGGTTCAGCTTGACGCTGGTCAGGGCCGTCTGAGGTTCTTGGGTGCGTAGGTTAGTTGGTGCTTCGGTGCTCGCCTACGAACCGCAGCACCTACGCACCCAAGCACCGACAAGCTACTTAGCGTCGCGCAGCGTGAGCGCGAAACTGCCGAGTGGCAGATTCCCCTGCAGCTTGACCGGCAGCCGCCGCTCATCGTCGGACAGCCAGATATTGACGTCGCGCCCGACGGGCTGATTGTCCGAGTCGTAGAACGTCGGACGCAGCCGCCACACGCCCATGTCGCCGAGCGACGTCTTCAGTCGCTCCGGGCCGGCCACCTGGATCACCATCTTGTAGTTTCTCCCGCTGTCGCTCACCGGCATCGTCATCCGATCGCCGGCCTTGAGCGGCACGGCGCGCAGGACGTAGAGGGCGGAGAGCGAGTCCTGCACGTCGGGAGGAACTGTGAGGTCGGACTTCACCGTTGACGTCGATCGGTACTCGAAGGCCGCCTTGTGCGCGGACCGATCGAACGTCGTCTCGCGGAAGCGATGCGCGCCGCCTTCTTCGCTGTAGACCGACGCGCGTTGCGGCAGCAGTGTGTAGCTGTCGATGAGCGTGTCCATCTTGTAGTAGACCGAATAGAGCTTTGACAGAAGCGGCGTCGGACGACCTTCGGCGACGATGTAGTACGCCGTGGAGTTGAAGGACGGTTTCTTTTCTCTGACCGAAAGGACGGCGGTGCCGGCCGTCAAGTACGAAGACCAGGAGACGTCGTAGGTGAGTGTTTCGCCGACTTTGAACGGTACGGAGAGCTCCGTGCGCGGGGTCGCGGCCTTTGGGGCGGCCGGTCTCTTCTTGGTCGCGCGCTGAGCCGTCACCGCGGCCGACGCGGCGATGGCCAGACCGAGGACGACGACCCAAGACCTCATACACTGATTGTACGCCACAAGGGTGGCGCGAGGGTGCGAGGGTGAGCCACTAAGTGTCCAGCGAAGCAGCGAAGACGGCAGCTCCCAAGAGTCCCGTTTCTGGATTGAGAATCACCTTCACCGGAATGTTGTCGAGCATCGGTTCGAACGGTGGTTTGGCGCGGAAGGCGCGAAGGAAGAGGCCTGACGTGAGTGCTGGAAGAATTCTGGGCGCGATGCCGCCGCCGACATAGATGCCGCCGGTCGCGACGGTCCTCAGCGCCAGGTTTCCAGCTTCGGCGCCGTACGCGCTCACGAACAGATTGAGCGTCTCCACGCAGCTGCGGCAGGTGTGGTCGAGCGCTGCACGCGAGATGGCCGCCGGCGCGTCGGGATGGCCAAGGTCGATGGCTGCGGTGCAGGCGGCCGTCGCATGGGTGATCCGGTGGATGTTGACGAAACCTGGTCCGGACACCACGTCCTCGACAGCGGCGCGCCCGTGCCGAGCGATGAGATCGCGGAGGAGCGCGATTTCGTGCTCGTTGCGGGCAGCGAAGTCTGCGCGGCCGGCCTCCGAGGGCGATGGAATCAGCCGGCCGCCCACGTTGTGCAGCAGGGCCTGGCCAAGTCCGGTGCCGGCGGCGATGACGGCGATGTTGCCCGTGCCGGACGCCTCGCCCTTCTGCAACGTGTGGACCTCGGATGCGTGCAGCACGGAGACGCCGCACGCGAGGGCCTCGAGGTCGTTCAACAGCCGCACGCGCTTCAGCCCCAACGCTGTCGCGACCTGACGCACGTCGACTCGCCGGGCGACGTTGGTCAGCTCGGCCGTGTCGCCGATGATTGGTCCGGCGACGCCGAAGCAGGCCGAATCGATCGTCGCGCCCGTCGGCAGCGCGCCGTTGACGAAGATCGAGAGCATCGAAGGCAGGTCGCCAAACTCGAGCGTCGCAAATGTACGGACGGCCAGCGGCCGCGGCCGAGGCGTGCTTGGCTCGAACAGCCCGATGAGCGTCTTGGTACCGCCGATGTCAGCAGCAAGGATCATGAATTACCAAATTCAATTGACATCCTGTACATTCTCATTCATCTTGTTGACGTTTTCGTCCTGAGTCTCAGTCGGTGCGGAGGCTGTTTGCCCCTACCCTCGCCTGACCTGCCAGGTCCTCAGTCCCTTGCCGGTCAGCTCGTCGTGTTTACCGGAAAACTCAGCTCGCTCAGTCGGCGCGACGCCCGCGTGCTCGTCGCTCGCTTCGGCGGCGCGACCGCTGACGACGTCAACGCGAGGACGACCCTGCTCGTCATCGGCGCCGAGGGATTTGGTGCGCCGGACGTTCGTGAAAAGAGCCAGAAACTGAAACGAGCCGAGGAGCTGAACGCCGACGGGGCGCAGATCCGGATTCTCGCCGAAGGAGAATTCTGCCGGCTGGTCGGTGTCCCGAGCCCTGAGGCGCTGCGGCAGCAGTACCACTCGATGCGCGATCTGCTGGCCCGCTACCGCCTGCTGCGCGAAGACCACCTGCGCTATCTCGTCAAGTGCGGCATCATCCGTCCGGTGCTCAGGACGAACGCCGACACGTTCTTCGCGTTTCCGGATCTGGCGGTCATCAAGCAGGCCAACGACGAGCTGGCAGCCGACGCGTCGTTCCGTGCGGTCGCCAGGAATCTCATGGCGTCGCGGCACGGTCAGCTCGCCTTCGACTTCCGGCTCGACGCGGCCCCCGCCAAGATCCTGGCGCTGCGGCGTCCGTCGCCGCGGCCAACGCCGGCACCTCAGGCCGAGGGCGGCGGGGGCATGCGCGACACGGCACTCGCCGAAGAATATTTCCGGGCGGGCTCGGCGCTCGACGATGGGGACGAGTCGAAGCTTGAAGAGGCCGCGGCGGCGTACAGGAAGGCGCTCGAGCTGGACCCGTATCTGGTCGCGGCGCTCATCAACCTGGCCAACGTGCACTACAGCCGCGACGAGCTGGTCGAAGCGCAGGCGCTCTACGAGCGGGCGATCGGCCTCGAGCCGGATTTCTTCGAGGCGCACTTCAACCTCGGCAACATCTATCACGACCTCGGTCAGTTCACCGAGGCGCAGGCCTGCTATCGGGAAGCGCTGCGGCTGAATCCCTTGTACGCCGACGGGCATTTCTACCTCGCGGTGACGTTCGAGAAGATGGGGCTCTCAGCGGAGGCCAGGCCGCATTGGAAGCTGTACCGCCAGCTCGCGCCGCACGGCGAGTGGGTGGAGTTGGCGAAGGAATTTTCCGAGTAGGTCCGGCTGGAGCCGGACCTAGTACCGGTATTCGTCGGGATCGCGCTTCTTGGGCGTGCGGCGAAGCTTGTAGAAGGTGCAGTCGGGGCACCACGCCTCGGGATTGAAACCGACCGTGCCGGCCATCGGCAAGACATCACGATGGCCGCAGCATTCCGGACCGTCTTCGGGTGGGCGCCGCCACCGGCACGACTTGAATTTGACCCACGCGGGCGTTAGCGAGACTTCCACAGAATCGCCGATTATTCTAGACGAACGCCGACGGATTTTTCCAGCAGCGCCAGCGCGTGCTGTTCCTCGGGCGCGACCAGTGTAATCGCCTGCCCGACCTTGTCCACACGCCCGGTGCGGCCGACGCGGTGCACGTACGAGTCGGGCGAGTCGGGCAACTCGTAATTGATGACGGTGTGGATGCCGTCGATGTCGAGGCCGCGGGCTGCGATGTCGGTCGCGACCAGGACTTTGTACTTCCCGCCGCGGAACCCTTCGACAGCCGCGCGCCGTTGCTACTGCGTCCGATCCGCATGGAGCGCCGCGCAGCGGATGCCGGCCGCTGCCAGCTTGCCCGCGAGCCGCTCGGCGCCGACCTTCGTGCGCGTGAAAATCAGGACGGGGCCTTCTGGCCGCCGGAGGTGATCGATCAGCCAGTTGAGCTTGGCCGCCGGCAACAGCGTCTTGGCGCGATGGGTGATCGACTTGGCGGGCGCGCTTCGCTCGCCGACCTGCACGTAGGTCGGGTCGTGCACGATCTCCAGCGCGAATCGCACCACCTCGTCGGGCATTGTCGCCGAAAAGAGCAGCGTCTGGCGCGTGGTCGGGATGGTGACGAGGATCCGTTTGACGTCGGGCCAGAAGCCCATGTCCATCATGCGGTCGGCTTCGTCCAGCACGAGCAATTCGATGCCGGTCAGGTCGGCATTCTGCTGGCGGAGGTGATCGAGGAGCCGGCCCGGCGTCGCGACGATGATGTCGACACCGGCCTTGAGCGCGCGTTCCTGCGCGCCCATGTCCACGCCGCCGTACACCGCCGCACTCGTGATGGTGGTGTGGTACGAGAGTCCGTGGATTTCGTCTTCGATCTGGACGGCCAGCTCGCGCGTCGGCGCGAGCACGAGCACGCGAGACAGGGGCCGCGCATCACTTCTCAGTAATCGTTGCAGCATCGGGACGACGAAGGCGGCGGTCTTGCCGGTGCCGGTTTCGGCGCATCCGATCACGTCGCGACCGGCCAGCGCCAGGGCAATCACCGCGCTCTGGATGGGGCGCGTGTCGACGTACCCGAGGTCGCGGATGCCTTCGAGCAGGCGCGGATCAAGCGCCAGTGACGCGAAGGGCACCGGCGTGGTATCGCACGGTGCGGCCACCAATGCGGGATTCGAGGTCGCGGGGCGCGGCGCGTATGACGGCGTCTGCGGTCCTCGGCGCGCACGTCCGCGGGCCGAGCCGTGGCTCCGGCGTGGCGGGTGTCTATGAGGTGTATTGGAGTTCAAATCGGTGTCCGGCTAGCGCGCGCGGAAGGTGATGATGCCCCGGACTGGATCGTACGGCGAGACGCCGACGGTCACTCTGTCACCCGGAACCACTTTGATGCGAAAGCGGCGCATGCGGCCGCTGAGCTGGGCCAGCACCTCGTGGCCAGCGTCGCACTGCACGCGGTAAAGACCGCCGCTGTGCACGGCCACCACGGTGCCCTGCATGTCGATCAAATCGTCCTTGCTCAACCGCTAGCGATCCTTTCTTTAACTGGCGTGGGGCCCCACCATCTTTATTGGCGCTGGGGCCCCACCCCCAGCGCGAACTCACGCTGATGCCTCGCCTCGGACTCGCATGTCCTCGGCTCGGCATGGCCGCAGGCGCTCTTGTTTCACAGAG
>JBGPHH010000163.1:0-9622 GCA_041484265.1 Vicinamibacteria bacterium | reverse complement strand
CGGCGCGTCATGATCGCGGCATCTTTGTCGGTGACCTTCTCGAAGTGATCGATGACCCCAAAGTCGACGTTCTTCGGCAGAAAATCCTCGCCGATCCCTTCGGTGATGTACGGGTAGATCTCGTTCTTGTCGAAGATTCCGGTCTCCTTGTACTTCTTGAACACCGAACCGTAGGTGTCGATGCCCCACACCTTGATCTTAGAATTGCGTTCCTTCAAGTACCGTCCCGTGCCAGAAATCGTGCCGCCGGTGCCAACGCCGACGACGAGGTGGGTGACGCGGCCGTCGGTTTGATCCCAAATCTCCGGCCCGGTCTGCTCGTAGTGCGCCTCACTGTTCGACAGGTTGTCGTACTGGTTCGCCTTCCAGGAGTTCGGAATCTCCTTCTCGAGGCGCGACGAGACCGCGTAGTACGACCGCGGATCCTCCGGATCGACGTTGGTCGGACACACGATCACTTCGGCGCCGAAGGCACGCAACGCGTCAACTTTCTCTTTGGACTGCTTGTCGGTCGTCGTGAACACGCACTTGTACCCCTTGACGACGGCCGCGATGGCGAGCCCCATGCCGGTGTTGCCTGAGGTGCCCTCGATGATGGTCCCACCGGGGACGAGGAGGCCGGAGCGCTCTGCGTCCTCAATCATCTTGACCGCCATGCGGTCCTTGATGGAGTTGCCTGGATTGAAGGTTTCCACCTTCGCAAGCACCTCCGCCTTGACCAATCCTCGCGTGATTCTGTTCAAGCGCACCATCGGGGTGTGGCCGATGGCATCGAGGATGGTCTCGCAGACTTTTTTCACGGGAATAAGTCTATACTGTGCCGGACGCCCCCCTGTGAAGCATGAAGATTGAACGCCGTCGCGTGCTCGCATACGTTGTCGCGTTTGTCGGGCTGACCAGCGCGGCGCTCGTCGGCCCGCAGACGCGTGCGGCGTCGGACACGCTCCCCAAGCGGCTCACCGACCGCGCGTTCTGGCAGCTCATCGTCGATTTCTCTGAGGCGGGTGGCACGTTCCGATCCGACAACTTCATCTCGAACGAGAGCACGTTCCAGGAAGTCATCCCGCGTCTCCGGCAGCTCACGCCGCCGGGCGGGGTCTATCTCGGCGTCGGCCCCGATCAGAATTTCACCTACGTCACCGCGCTCCGCCCCAAGATTGCCTTCATCGTCGACATCCGCCGGCAGAACATGCTGCAGCATCTGATGTACAAGGTGCTCATCGAGGCGTCCGAAGACCGCGCCGATTTCTTGTCGCGCCTCTTCTCGCGGCCGCGTCCCATGGGCCTCGATCGATCGTCGACGCCCCAGGCGCTGTTCGACGCGTTCGCATCGGTTCCCTCGGATCAAGCCCAGTTTGACAAGAACCTTCAGGACATCGATACACGGCTGCTCAAACGCCACGGCTTCGCGTTGACGCCCGACGATCTCACCGCGATCGAGTACGTGTATCGCGCCTTTTTTGTCGGAGGGCCGGAGCTTCGCTACTCGTTCCCGCGACAGGTCCCGGGCCGATGGTTTCCTACCTACGCTGAATTGATGGAGCAGACGGACCTGACGGGCCAGAACCACAGTTACATCGCGACGGAAGAGAACTTTCGCACGCTCCGGGAGTTCGAGCGTAACAACCTGCTCGTGCCCATCGTTGGCGATTTTGCGGGAGAGAAGGCGCTGCGCGCGGTGGGCCGGTATCTCAGAGAGCACGACGCGACGGTGTCGTTCTTCTACACCTCGAATGTCGAGCAGTACCTGTTCCAGGGCGACGCGCACCTGTCGTTCTTCTCGAACGTCGCGACGCTGCCGATCGGCACGGCCAGCACGTTCATCCGTTCGTACTTCGACCGAGGATTCACGTATCCTCCGGGCATCGTCACACCCGACCTCCACTCGGTGCAGCTGCTCGAGCCGATCGCCGATGCGGTCGGCGCCTTCCGATCGAATCAGCTTCGGACGTACCTCGACATCGTCGAGCGGTCGAAGTAGAACGATCTCTGCATTGCAGATTTAAGATTGCAGATTTCAGATTGATTGCTGATTTCAGTCCGGCCGCGAACCGGCCCAATCAACAGCCAATCTGAAATAAATCTGCAATCTGAAATCTACGATCTGCAATTCACCGTCGTCGAGCAGTGACAGTCGTAGTGTCCGGCTTCAGCCGGACCGTCGCGATCACTTGGCGCTGACCGTCTTGCTCCAGTTCAGGATTATCTCGAGCGAGGTTTGGGGATCGGTGGCGTAGGCGCTGACCAGGAAGCGCTGGCCGTCGGCTGACGGAGAGTAGAAAAAACGATTTTCCTGCGTGATCCACGCGAGACCTCGGAACTCGAACAATGGCTTGGGCGTGCCCACGGGATTCGGCGCCGCGCCAATCGGCACGGACATCATTCTGTGTCGCGAAGACCCTGTGACCGCTTCCACGTAGAACAGTTCCTTCCCGTCCGCACGCCAACGCGGCACACGACCTTGGGCGCCCGCGGAGACTTGCCACTTCGTGTCCGGCACTGGGGAAGCTCCGGCAAACGGCCGGAGGTACACTTCGCGCAGGTTGCTGGATTCGGTCGAGGTGTAAGCGAGCCACTTGCCGTCGGGCGAGATCTGGCCCTGGCTCTCAACCGACGGCGTGCGGAGCAGCGGAACCGGTTTGCGGTCGGCGGAAGGGTTCGCGGGGTCGAACAGCAGCCAAAGGTCCGCCCCGGTCTTCGGGTTGTCTTCGGTATAAACGAGCCAGCGGCCGTCGCGCGACCAGTCGGATGGATACATCGGGCTCGTGCCACGCAACAGGATCTCTTCCTTTCCGCCGCTCGCGCCCTTGAGGTACATCGCATCCACTCCCGCACCGGTGGCGCGGAATGCGACGCGCTGTCCGTCGGGAGACCACACAGCAGCACCTGAAACGAGCGGCGGCAGGACGAGGCGTGCTTCTGAATTCCGTTCCAGGTCTTGCAGCCACAGCACACCGTTCTGTTGGTCTCCGCGCACAAATGCTACGCGCTTTCCATCGGGCGCAAGCGAGACTGAGCTACCCCAGGAACCAGTCATGGCAGCTCGACCGAGTTCCTTGCCGGCACGGTCGTACCACACGAGCTGTTGATCGGGCTTGCCGTTGGCCAGGTACACCACGGTGCCGTTCAGTCCGGTTGAGGCGGCGACCTGCGGCGGCGTATTGGTAAACGAAGCCTGCTCCGCCAAGGCAAACGGATCGCCTGAAAGCTGTTGCGAGGTTACATTGAAGGGTTGGGCCATCAGCGTCTGTTCTCGTAGGAACAACAAGTGGCCACGGATTGATCCACTCCCCTCCGGAACAAATACGGCGCTCGATCGATCCGCCAGCAAGCGGCGGCCGTTGGGGTCAGCGAGCGACGCCACGTACAAACCCTGCCGGGCTTCGTCGGTTGTCGATAGCACGTATAGGAAGTGTTCACCGTCCGGTAGGAACACTGGAAGGTCGCGTCCCACGCCGGGTTCCGGCTTGGTGAGCTGGGTGCACGCTCCACCAGTGGCTGCGACCCGATGGATCACATAGAAGTCTGGCGAGAAGACAATCGTGCCTTCGCCGTTCCAGGTACCGCCGCCACCGAGTCCGGTGTCCTCGCACAACGTCTGTGGAGGTCCGCCTGATGCTGCAACAGTTTTTAGTTTTCTATCTGCGAAGAAGGCAATGGTGCGGCTGTCAGGCGACCAGAAGGGAGTGCGTGCGGCCTGAGTTCCTGGCAGCGGTCGAATCTCGCCGGAATCGAGGGCACGAAGTCCCAGCCCGCCCTGGTAACTCATTACCAGCAACCGGCCATCGGGCGAGAGTTCAAAGAAGCCAGGCGCGGTGTTCTCCGGCAGCGCCATCGACAGGTGCACGCGCGGCGGCGGCTCCAGCAGCGTTTCTCGGAAGTGGAGCCACGACACCACACCAAGTCCAATGACCGCAAGCGCCGCCACTGCCCATGCCAACCGGCTCTGCATTGGCGACGCAGGCTGCGCACTCGCAACCGCTACCGTCGGTTCCTCCGTCAGCAGCCGTCGCGCGTCGCCGATCGCCTGCAACCGATCCTTCCGATCCTTCTCCAGACACCAACGCAACAGCCTGCGCACGCGCGGCGGCGCGGCGGAAAGATCCGCCTCCTTGTTGAGCACGGCTCCCAGAATTTCAATCGCCGTCTCTCCAGGAAAGAGTTTCTTGCCGGTCAGCAGCTCGTAGAGCACGACGCCGAAGGACCAGACGTCGGCGCGCCTGTCGGCTTGCTTCCCCTTGGCTTGCTCGGGCGCCATGTACGCCGACGTCCCGACAATCATCCCCAACTGAGTGGCGCCGAACGTTGGCGCCAGCGTTGGCGAATTCGTCAGGTCGCCGCCCAGCCGGTCCGGCTCCAGCGCCTTTGCGAGGCCGAAATCGAGAATCTTGACGACGCCCTCAGGGGTGATCTTGATGTTGGCGGGCTTCAGGTCCCGATGCACGATCCCCTTCTCGTGCGCTGCTTCGATGCCGTCGATCATCTGTCGCGCAATGGGCAGGACGTCGTCAAACGCCATCGGCCCCTGCGGGTTGTCGCCCTCGACAAACTCCATTACGAGGTAGTTGGGGCCGACGTCGTAGAGATGGCAGATGTTGGTGTGATTGAGCGCCGCGATAGCGCGTGCCTCACGCGTGAAGCGCTCGGTGAACGCCTCGGCCGCGACCTTGATCGCGACATCTCGCCCCAGCCGCGGATCGTGCGCGCGGTACACCTCGCCCATCCCGCCCGTGCCGATGAGCGCGGTGATCTGATAGGGACCGACCTGCGTGCCTGGGGCCAAGGCCATGACAGTGACGGATTCTACACGCAGATCACCGGGACGAAGCAGCTACAAGTCGGCGCGGTGGTCGTGCCGGACGGCAGCGCCCGTGAGAGCGAGCCGACGCTCCCGAGGCCGGAAGTCTGGCCGAAGCGATTCGTCGCGTTGACTGCGGTGCCTGCGATCCGTGGCGGTCGAACAAGCCATGCCGATGAATGCGCAAGGCGGGTGTCGTTCGAACTAGCTGGTAGTCAACGCGGAAGCGGGAGGGTACGAGCGCAGGCCTGACTTCCCGGCGAGCGACCCGGCCGCAGCCGGCCGGTACGACCACCGCGCAGAAAGAATCGGTCTACTTCACCGTACGACGAAGGGGACGGAGCGAGAGACAGCCACGTCGCCCGTGGTCTTCGACCGCGCTTCCATCTTGAGCAGGTAGCGGCCCGGCAGGAGATCGTCCAGGCGAAGGTGCGTCTGATACCCGGAGGCGCCGCGGTCGTCCTGTGAGGCGCCGCTCGACAAGGGCTCGGCCGACTCGAGCACAGCACGGCCCGCGGCGTTGATGACCTGCGTCGTCAGCACATCGTCACCCCACGCGAGATCGCGGTCGTAGACTTCGACGAACACGACCAGCTCGTCGTCGCCTGAAAATTCTCGTTGTGCGGAGGGCGGTGCGCCGAGGAGAGGCGTCAGCCGTTCATCGTCGCCCGTGGTCGGAAGATCCGACGCACGCACCGACGTGAGGATGACTCCGCTCATCGTCAATCGAGTCTTCTCAGTGTTGAGTTCGGGTACGTCCAGATCGTTCATGACGGATCCGAGGTGGCCGCTGCTGCTGTCCCTCGCCACGACCCGCACCTGGTACTTGCCTGGCGGCAGATCGAGCCGATGCAGCACGCGGAGGGCGCCGCCGGTTCGCTCGACCGTGTCCGGCGTCAGCGTGAAGCGCACGCGATCCGTGCGGCTGCCTTTCACTTCGCGCAGCCCGGTGACGATCACGGTCAGCTCCACGTCGCCGCTCCGCCCCCCGTTTGCGCCGGACTCACCGAGCGCCAGATTGCCCAGTTCGGCGCCGATGAGAACGGACACATTTTTCGCATTCTTCCCTGGACCTTTAAACGGCACCGCGAAGACCGCCAGCCTGACGTCGGTCGCGGGCACGGGACTGTTGATGGCGGCGTTGAGCTCTGGTGACGCGGCATCCGCGCGCACAGGTTGCCCGACTGGTGCCGAGCGCGGCGCGGCTGCTGGCGTGGCGTAGCCTTGCCGCACTCGAACCCGAAGGCCTGGCCGATTCACCTTTACCGCGATCGAGTGAAACGTTCCCGCCTTGTTGGTCGCCGGCGGCATGAACGCGAGCGCGTAGTACGAGCTGCTGTTCCGTACGACCCGTTCGAAACCCTTCGTAAAGTCGTTCGTGCGGAGTACCGGCATGCCACCGGTCTCGTTCGCCATGGCGCTCAGGAACAGGCCGCCGTTCGTGATGGAGACGTTGTCGAGCCCGCGGGAGTCGATGGGATAGATGCTGACGTTGGCTCGAGTAGAGGCGTCGATGGTCGTCTTCACCTGGTCGCCCACTCGTGATTCCAGGGCTGTGGCACGAAACTGAGCTTCGGGCGTCTCGGGTCCCGCCTCGCCGCCAAAATCACCCGCGATGGCAAAGTCGCCAGCGTTAAATCCTTCGACGCCCTCGCTGAACAGGAGCAAGGCCTTGCGGCGTGCCGGCAGCGTCTCGCCCGCCCAGTTGGCGATCTTCTGGATGAGCGTCAGCATCCTGGCCGCGTCGTTCTCGCGCTCGAGGCGCACTGTAGGTCCAATGATGGCGCCAACCCCCGGGGGCGCCCCTGCGCTCCCTCTGGCGCTCTGCGGAGTGGGTGCCGGCTGCACGATGCCCGTCAGCTGTGGAACCGTCGCTCGAAGGCCGGTAAATTCACCGAGCGCGGCCAGCAACACGGACCGGTCGTTCGTGAAGCCGGAGCCCACATTCCCGCGGCTCGAGTACACGACGGCCATCAAGTCGTTGTCGCCCAGGTTGCGTTCGATGAAGAGCTGCGCCGTCTTCTTGACCTGGTTCGACCACTCTGGCGTCGTGTGGAGATCGTCCAGGACGAGGATGTACACGCGGCCGTCAAACGGCCGCTCGTTGGTCTTGACGTCGGGCGCGACGCGCGAAGCAGTCGGTCTAGCCGCGGCGGTGGGTCCAGGCGCGCTCGGCCCGTCGGCACGCTCGAGGGGAATATCCACGAACGTAAACGCCGCCACAGGCTGCGGCTTCCCGTCGTCGAGAATCGTGAAGTCGTCTTTAGTCAGACCGCGGACGATGTTGCCTTGCGCGTCGGTCACCACCACATCAGCTTCGATGAGGCTGGTTTCGAGCCTGAAGGTCGGGGGCTGCGGCGCCGGTGTCCGGGGCGCAGGCTGCTGGCCGCTCACGACAACACCTGTAGTCAGCAACAACAGAATGGCGACTGAGCGGCGCATGGCCCCCATTCTAGCCGGTTCGTTGCGCACGCTCGAAAGCGGCGACATCCTGGTAATAGCGTAGAGCGATCGCGGGGTGTTGGGGATTCGTATAGATCTCGGCCACCGGATGGTCGATGACGCCGGCAATCGCCGTCGCCACCTCATCGGCGCTCTGCGCCGCCGGCAGACCTCGTGGCGGCCCTGACATAGGCGGCGTACCGCCAAGCGCGTTGCGGTGAAAGTCGGTCGCGACGATGCCCGGCATGACGAGCGACACGTGAATGTTCGGATGCGCAGCGGCCAAATCCATCCGCAGATTCGCGGTCAGCATATTCAACGCGGCTTTGGCCGCGTTGTAGGCCGACCGAAAGGTCGCAAGGGGCACGCGGCTCAGGAAGGACGACACATTAATTACATGTCCATGCCCTCGCTCGATGAAGTGCGGCACGATGGCCTGCATCCCGTAGAGCGCGGACTTGACGTTGACGGCGATGATCGCATCGAGGTCATCGTCATTGAGCTCCAGCACGGTCTTGCCGATGCCGCGGCCGGCGTTGTTGACCCACACGTCGACGTGACCGAAGGCCGCAATCGCTCGATCTCTGAGCCGTTCGACCTCGGCGCGCCGCGTGACGTCGGTCGGCACGGCCAGCGCGCCTGCTCCAACCCGCCGAGCAAGCTCGAGCAGTTCCTGCTCGCGCCGCGCCGCCAGCACGACTCGATCGCCCCGCTGACCGAGTTGAAGCGCAAGCGCCGCACCAATCCCCGAGCTCGCGCCAGTGATGATGACCACTCGCCCTTCACTCATGGTTCAATCCGGGCAATCTGAATTCTGAAATCTGCAATTTACCGATAGGTAACAGCCGGTAACCCGGCCTGAATGTCCGCGCGGTAGCGCTCCTCCCACGGAGGCAGTTTCAGCGCGCGCCCGAGCTCCGGCAGCGGCTCGTCGACGAGAAACCCAGGCTGCAGCGTCGCCACCTCGAAGAGCACGCCGCCCGGCTCGTGGAAGTAAATCGACTTGAAGTAGCAGCGGTCGCGCACTTCGGTGACCGCGCAGCCCCACCGGATGAGCTCCTGGCGAATCCGAAGCTGATCGTCATCGGTCGACGTCGCCATTGCCATGTGATGCACGGTGCCGAGGCCGTTCATGGCTGGCTTGGCGTTCATGTCGTGCGCGATGTCGACCGTATGGCCTGGCAGGTCGCCGTTGACGACCACGCGAATCCGTCCTTCGATCTCGTTGGTGACGGTATAGCCCAACATCCCGGTCATGAATTCGAGGGTCCTGACCGGCGATCGCACCATCATCGTGATGCTGTGGATCCCGCGGATGGCCATGTCGGCGTCCACGCCATCAGGGCCTCCAGGCGTCCACGGCGTCCGCTCGTCGCGATTGGTGGCGACCAGCTCGAACTTCAATCCGGACGAATCGGTGACCAGGATCGACTCTTCGCCAAACCGCGGCTCGACGTCCTCGACGCTGACGCCGCGAGCTCGTAATCTGGTCTTCCACCGATCGAGCGATTCCGCCGGCACGGAAAACGAAGTGACGGTGATCTGGCCCGCGCCCTTCTTGCCCACGGGCACGCCGTATTGCGCATACGGAAACGTCGTCCAGATCGTGCCGGGCGTGCCGCACTCGTCACCGTAATAGAAGTGGTAGACGTGATGGTTGTCGAAGTTGACGGTCTTCTTGATGAGCCTCAGCCCGAGCGCGTCGAGGCAGAAATCAAGATCGGCTTGTGCGTCGTCGACGGTGGCCGTGACGTGGTGCAGGCTGAGGATGGACGGGGTCATCAGCGAAACGATCCGTTTTCGATGGCCGCGAGCACGGCGCGCACCGAGTCTTCGTTGCCAACGAACAGGTCAGTCGGCGGCTTCCGGTAGGCCAGAATCTCGGCATAAATCGGCCCGCTGACGTACTGGTTGAGGGAAAGTCCTGCGAGGTACTGGAGGCGGAGGTTGCGGTCGCGATTGATCAACGCGTCCTTCAGCCACGGCTGCAAGTCTGAGGCGCGCCCGCCGTACGTCGAAAAGAGATCCACGACGGAGTTGAAGCCGACCTCGCGCAACGACTGGGCGATTGGCGCGTACTCCGGCCGCTTGAGCCGCGCTTCGATGGCAGCGACGTCAATCTTCGACGGCTCCACCTGACCCATCAGGACCATGTCGTAGCCGACACCCTGGTTCGTGTTGCCCCAGATCACCCCGTTTGGAAACGCCTCGAAGAACGTCGCGACCTCGCTCTTGACCGCCTCGCGGTTGCTCTCGTACAGCTGCACGAAGAGCGTGACGACGCCGCCCGGATTGAGATGGGCCTTGACGCTCTCGAAGAACTCGCGCGTGTAGAGCATCGCCGCGCCCTTCACCCACGGATCGAGCGGATCGGAGGTGAGG
>JBGPHH010000162.1:0-9632 GCA_041484265.1 Vicinamibacteria bacterium | reverse complement strand
CTGGAACAGGGCCGGTTGTAGTCCGACACGTATCGTAGACGTACACCGACCCTACGAAAAGGACGCCATTATATTGCTCGACGCCAAACAGCACGTACCGACCGTCAGCGCTGATCGAATGATTCGAGGTCCACATGAGCCTCGCGTTCGAAGACGGGTTCGGAGCTGGCGCGATCGGCATCGGTATTGACGTCAGCGCCGCGGGCGCACTGGGATCGCACTGAGCGATCTGGCCAACAAGAGCAGTTGACCTGCAGGTGTCCAGGACGTAGACGAGTGAGCCGTAGACGTCGATCACGCCGTCCGACCTGAAGATCACAAACCGGCCATCGGCACTGATACTCAGACTGCCCGATCCTGTCGAGAAGGGCGGCGTCTGGAGCAGGGTCGTAGACTCGGTGCAGCCCGCGATGTGGGCTGTGGGCTCACCGCACGTATCGTGGAGAAACACCTGGCTGAAGAACGACGTCGGGAATCCCGTCTGGTCAACGGCGTTGAACACGACAAACCGTCCTCCCGCACTGACTGCGGTGTCGCCGTAGGCCAGCGCGGTCTGCACCCCGTTGGGGTCTGGTGTGCCCTGAGACACTTGAACGCTGCGAGGAGTACAGCCGGGAATCAGCGCCCGCGTCCCGGGCGCCACACAGGTATCCCGCAGGTAGAGATCGCCTCCCGCCCCCGGAGTGACCGGTGAATCCAGGACGTTGGATGCCAAGCTCCTGAACACGATATAGCGACCGTCCGGGGAGAGCGCTTCCAGATGGGAAACGTCGTTCGGCTCCGTGCCGGCGTTGGTCTGCGATGCGAGAACGGTCGGGCCACAGGTCAGGGATACGTTCGGGCAGGCGTAGCGAAGGAACGTATCCGGCATCTGAGTCGTGTCAGGAGAGACCAAGTTTGTGGCGAAGGAACTGAAGCCGACGACGACACCGTCATCGCTCATGGCCACTCGGGAATCAAATCCGCTTCCGAGTACATCGTCGTTCCCTTCTCGTGGAGGTTGGCTGCCGTCGATCGCAGATGCCAGCACCGTTGAGGGACTGCAGCCACCAGCGGTGCCAAGACATGTGTCCTGCAGGAAGACGTTGCGCCGCTGCCACGTACCAGTGAGGCTGGTCGGGACCGCCAGGACAGCGACAAAGCGGCCCGACGCCCCAAGAGTTACACCTGCAGGCTGGACGTTCGGGTCAACGTTGATCGTCTGCACGAGCCCCGCGATGACGGGCGCGGTGATCTGGAATATGAGGGGCGACGGCGACGTTCCGCCACCGGGCGGTGGATTCGTCACAGACACGCCAACAGGTCCGGGCTGGGAGAGACTGCCCCCGGGAATCGGCACCACGATCTGTGTCAGATCAGAGGAGATCGAAGAAGGCGTCAGCGGTCCGGTGGTCCCGAACATGACAGTGGCGCCGTTGACGAAGCCTGTTCCGATGATTGTCAGTTGCAAGCCGCTCGTGCCAACCGGTGTCGAAGGTGGATTCAGGGTCGTAAGGCCCGGCACGGGGTTGTCGATCTCGACCGAGTAGTCGTGCGTCCCGATGCGACCGGTGTCGCTGTCGTACACCTGCACCGTGAAATTGAACGTGCCAGCCAGCGTCGGCGTTCCGGTCAGGAAACCAGCGTTGGTGTCGAGCCTCTTCACGTTGAGGCCGTTCGGTTGCGTTCCTCCCGAAACCGACCACTCGAGATGGCCGGATGTATCGCTCGCATCCAGTTGATTGCCGTATTGCACGCCGACCGTACCCGACGGCAATGAAGGGGTGGTGATCGCCAGAGGCGGCCGAACTGTGACCGTGACCGTGTTGCTTGTTGCCTGACGGCCGAGGCTGTCAGTGATCTGAAAGTAGTATTGCGTCGTCTCAGTCGGCGTCACGTGGGGGTTCGTGATATCGCTGACAAGATTTCCGGAAGGTGCTGTGAACCACCTGACGGAACACGGGGGGCAAACTTCGCCGTTAGCACTCGCCAAGAGCAGAGACTCTTCGCCGCTGTTAATCGTTGCCGGCATCGCATCGGCATGGGCGGTCAGCGTGCCCGGAGGCGCAGTGATAATGAGCGTCAGCTCGCCTTTTCCGTTGTAGAACGTCGCTGGATTCGCACCAATGTCATCGAACCTGTAGACAAAGGGCAGCGTGATAGTTTGCGGCGCGACCGTTGAGGGGACGCTCAATGTTCTCGTGGGCGGTAAAGCCGATGTGGCATCGAAATTCTTGTCAATCTCAATGCCCGTAATGCCGGGATGACCAGTGAAGTCGAAGCCGAAGTCATCGGAAAGGAACCCACTCCTAGCCCAGTCGCCCTGATCTGAGCACGGATTGTCGAGAGGCTTTGAGCCGCCGGCCTCAATCATGATGGTCGGCGATGCGCAAGATAACGTCGCAACAGGGGGCGCATTTTGGCCGAACGGGCAACCCCCCTCCGATCCCATCGACCACAGCGCGGCGATGCCAACGGCAATAGTGCGTAACTTGAGACGACCGCGCATGAACCGCCTCCTATGGCAGCAAGCCGAGCAACGCGGCTTGCGGGAAGAAGCTCTGGAGGAAAGTCGAAGCAGACGGGGATGCTCCAACCTTCGTACTGAGGCGGATACCCGAGAACTGGATGGCGTCGTCGTTGCTCGGGAACGGGCCGCAGATGCCGTCCTGCACGATCAGACGGGTTCCGGCGCCCGAAAGCGTATCGAGCGCGCGTGACGCCGTCACCTGCACGTCTGCGGTCACCGTGCACGAGCCATTTGTGACCTGACCGGAGCAGTGCACATCGAACAGTTCACCCGAGATGGTGCCGGTGCAGTTGACTCGCTTCGCGGCCCTCAATACGCCGAACGGTTCGAGCGGTCTGATGAAAGCGGTCGTCACGTCCTTACCGGTAGGGTCCTGGGTGGCCCGGTTCCGATACGTCACTGCTAACTGCCATTTGCCAGCCCACGCGCCGGGCATCAGAAGGTCGCAGACGCGGAATGCGCGGGCGTCGGTCTGGCCGCCCGGGTTCGTGGCCCTGACGGTCGTCGGGCCGAGATGGACGCCCATCGGGACGACGAACGTCGCCGTGTTGCCCGTGGAGGAGACCACATCAGCCGCGACGCCGTCGACGACCACCCGCACGTTCTGGGCGCCGAATCCGCGCCCAGTGATCGTCACGAGGTCGCCGACGCTCGCGCACGACGGCGAGATGCTGTCGATCGCGACACCGGCCGCGAGCGCCCGGTCGGGCGCCAACAGTGTTGCTGCGAGAATGCTTGCGGCAAGTCGTAAGACTTTCATCAAAGTCTGCTCCCTGAGAGACATTCCACTCGGCCGGCTCCATCAGTTGTCGCGAAGCTTATGATTCGACCGTGCAGAGGGCCAGCCGCATCGTTATGAATGTGTGAGCCACTCTGCCTGACTCGATCCGCGTAAGCAACTGCTCTAAGAGAGCACCGAGCGCTCCAAAGGAAGACGATGAGCGTCGAATTCAGGGCCATGCGACCCAAGGATGTTCGTCACTGCGTCGAGCTCGTGGCGAGGCACCCGATTGTGGGCCCGCGATACGAGGGCGTCCTCGATTTCCTCGGAACCGTATGGCTTCAGCTTCTCGGCACTGAAGCATTTCGCGCGGTCGTATTCGAGCAAGTCGATGGGCAGCAGGTGTATTTGCTGGGTCCCGGCACCAGCGCGTTCGTCTCCGACGATTTCGTGGCCGAATGCAGGCGGCCTCCGTTTTTCTGGATCGGCCCGGAGTTAGCCAGACGAGTCCATTGCGGCAAGTCTCCTTTGCTGTCCGACAAGGAAGTTCGGGAGGCGAATTCGGGCGGCGGATTGAACCTTGTGGTCTGGGAGGGTTGCACCCGCGAGGACGCGAATCCCGAGGTCATCAACAGAGTCGTGTCTGCTTTCGTCGAGCAGCATCAAGGCTTCTTCATCAAGGAATGGGTGACGCAAGTCCCGGGGGTCCAAGCTCTCGTGGGCACGATCAACTCGGGTGCGTTCCTTATCGATCCCGCGGATGGGCGCTACGTCACGTCGGTCGAGACGCCTCTGGCGGCGCTCCTGGCGAAGCCCCATTGCGTCGGCCTGACGCGCGAGCTGGCGAAGGGCCGCGTCGGTTCCTGGTTGGGGTCTCTGTTCCTCCACCAACGTCCTCGATGTGGATTTCGGGCGAGTGAGCAACGTCTCCTCCTGGCAGCCCTGACTGGCGCAACTGACGACACCCTCGCGGATGAGCTGGGGATTTCCGTGTCCGCAGTCAAGAAATCGTGGCGAGCAATCTACGCTCGGGTCGGCGATCAGGCGCCGGAACTGGTACCAGGCCAGTCATCGAGCGAGGCAAGCGGCAAGAGCCGGGGGAAGGAAAAGAAGCAGCGGCTGCTCGCCTACCTCCGCGTACATCCCGAGGAGCTGCGTCCCATTTCACGTAAACTCTTTGTCCGGGACAGGTAGCGCCCACCGCGCCACAACCCGCATGGCCGAGACAAGACGAGACGACGCCCGCCTGGTCTGGTCGTGGGCATCGTACGACTGGGCCAACTCTTCTTTCACGACGCTCGTCTCGACCTTCGTCTACTCGACCTACTTCACAAAGGCCATCGCGCCCGATGAACTGACGGGGACGGCGTGGTGGTCGCGGGCGGTGGCTCTGAGCGGACTCCTCATTGCCGTCTTGTCGCCGATACTCGGCCGCGCCGCGGATCGGTCGGCCGCGCACAAGCGGTTTCTGGCTGCGACCACGGCCGTGTGCATCGGTACGACGGCCCTCTGCCGACCATCGCCTCTCCCCAACGCGTCGGGAGAATCTCTGGCTTCGCCTGGGGACTCGGGTATGTCGGCGGGATCGTCTGCCTGGCCATAGCCCTCGTGGGATTCGTGCAGCCCGAGACCCCGTGGTTCGGACTCTCGAAGGCGAGCGGCTTCAACATCCGCGCGACCAACCTGCTCGTGGCGTGCTGGTTCGCGGTGTTCGCTCTCCCGATCTTCATCTTCATGCCGGAAGATCGGCGCGGCGCCGTGAGGACGGATGTGAGCGGTGTTCTTCGGGAGCTTGGCGGTACGCTCAAGGCTTTGGGCCGCTACAAGGAGACCGCCAAATTCCTGGTGGCGCAGCTCGTGTTCAACGACGGACTCGTGACCGTGTTCGCCTTCGGCGGGATCTACGCGGCAGGCACCTTCGGCATGAGCCTCGCCGAAGTCATCATGTTCGGCATCGTGCTCAACGTCGCCGCGGGCATCGGCGCCGTCGCCTTCGGGGTGGTCGACGACCACATCGGCGGCAAGACAACCATCATGGTGACGCTGGTCGTGCTGACGGCAGCGACCGCGCTTGCCGTGTGGGCGCCGAGCCGCGGTTGGCTGTGGACCGCCGGGATTGTGATTGGCGTGTTCGTCGGGCCCAATCAGTCGGCGAGCCGGTCGCTCATGGCGCGATTCGTTCCGCGAGCGCAGCAGGCCGAATTCTTCGGGTTCTTCAATCTCTCCGGCAGGATCACGTCGTTTCTCGGTCCGCTGCTCCTCGGCATCGCGACCGCAGCGTTTGCCTTTCAGCGCGCCGGCGTGGCCACGATCCTCGCCTTCTTCATCGTCGGCGGCGCACTGATGGCGACGATCGACGAGCGACGCGGCATCGCCGCCGCAAGATCGACATTGAGGGCCTAGATTTCGGCCGCCAGGCCTGCAATCTGGCGATCGATTTCGGCAATGGCGTCGGTGAGCTGCGTCTTTCGCACTGGATTCGTGGCGGTCTCCATTTGACGGCTCAGTCCCGTGCGCGCCAGCGTGAGTGATTCGATCCTGCGAACCTGTTCCGGGTTCGTGACCGCGGGCTTCTTCGCCTGCTCGCGGCTTCTCTGCAATTCCTCCAGGCGTTCCTGAATCTTCGATTCCGCGTCGACGAGTCCTTCTCCGGAGTCTCCCATAGGAGCAACAGTCTAACCCCTAAACCCCAGTCCCCAATCCCTACTTCGTCGGCTGGATATGGATCCCGCACTCGAGTTTCTGGCCGGACCATCGGCCCGAGCGCGGATCGGACGGGTCGAGCGGCAGCGAGGTGCAGGGCTCGCAGCCGATGCTCGAGTAGCCGAGCTCGTACAGAGGCAGCAGCGGAACTTCGTGCGCCTTGGCGTACTGCCACACGTCCTTGGTCGTCCACATGGCGAGCGGACTAATCTTGCGCAGCACCTTGCCGGACTTGAGCGTGAACGGCTCGACAGGCTGGAGATTCGCACGCGAAACCGACTGTTGTCGCCGCAGTCCTGTGAACCACGTGTCGTACCCTTCGAGCGCGGCAAAGAGCGGTCCCACCTTGTGGCGCGCGCAGCAGTCGTCGGTGCTCTTCTGCCACAGACCGACCGACGGCTCGGCAGCCCGTAGATTCACCAGATTCAGCTTCCAGCGCGCCACCATCTCATCGCGATAGGTGAGCGTCTGCGCAAAGTGATGAAACGTATCGAGGAACAGCACGGGGATATCGGGCCTGGCCGACAAGAGCAGATGCACCAGCACGACGTCCTCGGCCTGAAAGCTGGACGTGATGCACGGCGTCTTCGCATCGGCAAGCGTTTCGCCGATCAGCGCGACCGCGTCTTTGGTATTCACGTCGATGACGGAATCTGTCATAGCTGCACGACGGTCCGGCTAAAGCCGGACACTACTTTAGCAAGTCTTCGAGGGCGCGCTCGAGAGCCTCGACCGCCTCGGCGTGCGTACCGGCGTTGCGCGCGATACTCGCCAGCCGCTCGGCGACACCCGGCTTATGCGCCGCGGCGCGATCCTCGCGCAGCGCGTCGATAATCATGCCCGCGCCGGCGGTGAAGTTCGTGGCCGGATCGATCAGAATGAAGCTGCCCGTGCCCCTGATGTCGCGGTACCGGTCGAAGACGAGCGGCCGCGACGCAGACACCGTCACCGTCTCGATCTGATTGAGGAGCAGCGGCCGGTTGATCTCGGCCGTCACCATCCGTGTCGCGTGCTTCATCAGATACGGACGCGCGGGATCGAGCGGGCGCTCGTCCATCCACACGACGTCGGCTTCGAACCGGCGCCCGACGTATCCCAGCTCGCCTGCCGTGATCACGTCGCCCCGACTGACGTCGATTTCGTCATCCAGTACGAGCGTGACCGACAGCGGCGCACGCGCCGCCTCCAGGTCGCCATCCCAGGTGACGATGCGCTTGACGTGGGCGGTTCGGCCGGACGGCCAGGCGGTGATCGCGTCGCCCACGCGGATCGAGCCCGAGAGAATCTGGCCGGCGTACCCGCGAAAGTCCTGATCCGGACGGATCACGAGCTGGACCGGAAACCTGAAGGGCTTGGCGGCGATGTGATGATCGACCTGGACCGTCTCCAGATATTCCAGGAGGCTCGCGTCTCGAAACCACGGCGTTCGCACGCTGGCGGTGATGACGTTGTCGCCCTCGAGCGCACTCATGGGAATCGCGTGCGTGCGCGCTTCCGGCACCATCTTCTGGAAGTCGTCGCAGATGTCGTCGAACACCTGCTCGTCGAAGTCAACCAGGTCCATCTTGTTGACGGCCAGCGCAAAGTCCCTGATGCCGAGCAACTGCGCGATTCGCGCGTGCCGACGCGTCTGTGTCTTGACGCCGTTTCTCGCGTCGACGAGCAGGATGGCGACGTCGGCCGTCGAAGCGCCGGTCGCCATGTTACGCGTGTACTGCTCGTGACCCGGCGTGTCCGCCAGGATGAACTTCCGCCGCGAGGTGGCGAAGTATCGGTAGGCGACGTCTATGGTGATGCCCTGTTCGCGCTCGGCTTTGAGTCCGTCGGTGAAGAGAGAAAAATCGATCGGGCCGGCCAGACGATTCTTCGACGCAGCCTTGACCGACGCCACCTGATCCTCGTACACCCCGCGCGAGTCGTGCAGCAACCGCCCGATGAGTGTGCTCTTCCCATCGTCCACGCTGCCGGCCGTGCAGATGCGCAGCATGCCAGACATTAGAAGTACCCCTCACGCTTTTTCACTTCCATTGAGCCGTCCTGATCGTGATCGATGACCCGGAGCTGGCGCTCCGAATGCTTGGTCACGATGAGCTCGTCGATGATCTTCTGCACGGTATCCGCGTCCGACCGCACGGCGCCCGTGCACGGCGAGCAGCCGAGCGAGCGCATGCGGCATCTGACCATCTGCGGCTTCTCGCCCGGCATCATTGGCACGAAGGGCTGCTCGAGCATGATGAGCGAGTTGCCGCGGACGATCACCTCGCGCTCTTTGGCGAAATAGAGCGGGACGATCGGAATCTGTTCGACATTGATGTAGTTCCAGACGTCGAGCTCGGTCCAGTTGGAGAGCGGAAACACGCGGGTGCTCTCGCCAGGTCCGAGGCGGCCATTCAACAAATTCCACAACTCGGGCCGCTGGCGCTTGGGATCCCACTGGCCCTTGGCGTCGCGCAGCGAGAAGATCCGCTCTTTGGCGCGTGAGCGTTCCTCGTCTCGCCGGGCGCCGCCAAACGCCGCATCGAAGTTGCCGGCGGTGAGCGCGTCGAGCAGCGACTTGGTCTTGAGCAGCCCGCAGCAGCGTTGCGTCCCGAGCAGGAAGGGCTGCGCACCCTCGGCGATCGCTTCGTCGTTGGTGTGCACAATCAAGCGGACGCCGAGCTCTTTGGTATACGCGTCGCGGAACTCGATCATCTCGCGGAACTTGTACGTCGTATCGACGTGCAGCAGCGGGAACGGGATCGGCGCCGGGTAGAACGCTTTCTGCGCGAGCCGCAGCAGGCACGAAGAGTCTTTGCCGATTGAGTAGAGCATCACCGGCCGCTCGAATTCGGCCACCACCTCGCGCATGATGTGGATGCTCTCGGCTTCGAGCATCCGCAGGTGATCGAGCGGGCGGTCGGCCACGGGTGCCACGAGCTTCAATTTGTCGGATGCAACAGTCATAAGTTCCCAAAAACAAAAAAGCCCGAAACCTCTTCAGGTCCCGGGCTCTCGATCTTTTCCGCCTTAGCCGGTAACGGCTTCGCGGGTGTTCGTCAGTTGGACGGCAAGACCGGTGGCATGGGGACCCTGAAGGTCCTCGTACACATGCACACGCACCCGCCGCCGGACTCGAACATCACGCCATCTATATGAACCGATTTGGGTTGGGAAGTCAACTGTTCACAGTTTCGCGTGACGGGTCCGGCCCTCACGGGTCCGGCCAAAGCCGGACATTACGGCGGGTCACTACAACGAGGCCGGCTGGGGCTCGGGCGCCATCCGGCGAGTCTTCAGCCAGGTCTGGAGCTGGGCCATGTAGATGAAGAACACCGGCGTCAGGTACAGCGTCACGAGCTGCGAGAAGAACAGCCCGCCGACCACCACCAGTCCGAGCGGCCGCCGGGCTTCGCCGCCGGCGCCGTACCCGACCGCGATCGGCACCGCACCCAGCATCGCGGCCAGCGTCGTCATCATGATCGGCCGGAACCGAATCAGACAGCCTTGATAGATGGCCTGCTCCGGCGACATTCCGCGGCGCTCGGCTTCGAGCGCGAAGTCGATCTGCATGATGGCGTTCTTCTCGACGATGCCGATGAGCATGATCATGCCCACGAACGCGTAAATGTTCAGATCGATATGGAACACCAGCAGCGTGACGAGAGCACCGAAGGCAGCCGACGGTAGACCCGAAAGAATGGTCAGGGGATGGATGTAGCT
>JBGPHH010000161.1:0-9638 GCA_041484265.1 Vicinamibacteria bacterium | reverse complement strand
TCCGAGCCTTTGTTCGATCGTCGGCCTAAGTCGCCGGTCGTCGCACAGCCGTTCCCGCGATTCCGCGAGGCCAACGCGGCGGCGAGCTACACGGCGCCGGCGGCGGACGGCTCACGCCCTGGGACGTTTCAGATTCCCTTGCGTCCAGAGCGCATGACGAAGTTCGCGCTGCGCTCGCTCGTCTATCACGAGACCGTCCCCGGTCATCATTTCCAGCTCGCGCTCGAGCTCGAGAACGACACGCTGCCGCGCTTCCGGCGCATTCGTGCCTTCGGCGGCATTTCCGCGTTCAGCGAAGGATGGGGTCTCTATGCCGAGCACCTCGCGGCGGAATCCGGATGGTACGACGGTGACCTTGAAGGGCGTCTCGGGCAGCTCGACTCGGAACTGTTTCGCGCACGGCGTCTTGTCGTCGACACCGGCATTCACGCGAAACACTGGACGCGACAGCAGGCGATCGATTATGGAATCGAAGCGAGCGAGATCGAACGATACGTCGTCAATCCCGGTCAGGCGTGCGCCTACATGCTCGGCGAGCTGAAAATCATCGAGCTGCGCGACAGGGCGAAGAAGGCCCTGGGCGACCGTTTCTCAGCCAAGGAATTCCACAACGCGGTGTTCGCGACCGGGACCGCGCCGCTCGACGTCCTTGAACGGCAGATCGAGGCGTACATTGCCTCGCGACCGAAGGTGAATTGATGCTAGCGGATTCAGTTCAGCGAAGCAACCCGTCTGCGGAGCGTCTTGACGTGCTCCAAGATCTGCGCGTGGTCCTCGCGCTCTTCTTCGTCAAGCGTTGTTGACGCCGAGAGCTGCAAGTAGGCCTGCAGATCGCGCAGCGCGCCCGAGAAGTCCTTCAGATGAAAAGCCAGCAGCCCGCGATCACGGAGCTCGTTGGTGGCTGACGGATCGACGGCCAGCAGCAGCTCCGTGACGTCGCGTGCCTGCGGGAAGGAAAACATCCGCACGTACAGGCGCTTCAGGTTCAACAGCATCCGCGCGAGAATCTGCGGCTTGGTGGCATGCACCAGAAGACGCGACTCGAGCACCGCCTCTTCTCCGACGTGACGACGGAGTAGTTCGCGGCAGGCGTCTTCGGACAAGAGCGCCCCGCCGTGAAAGGCGTCGATGATGAGGTCCTGCGTGTACGGCAACCCCCGCCGAGCCGGACACCGCAGAAGGAAGTGCCCAGGGAAATTAATGCCTTCGACGTGGACCCCCGCACGCCGCGCCACCTCCATGTAGAGCAACGCCAGCGTGATCGGGATGCCCGTTCGCCGGTCCATCACTTCGTTGAGGAAGCTGTTACGCGGATCCTCGTACTGCATGTCGTTGCCGACGAAGCGCAGCTCGCTGAAGAGATACTCGTTGAGGGCCATGACGCACGCGTACCGGTCCGGATCCACACGGGGGGGCACGTCGCCCGGCGTCCGATTCGCAGCCGCGACCCGCAATGCCGCCTCGCGGCCGATGTCGTCGAGCTGGTCCAGATATGGTCCGGCGTCGAGCTTCGGGTACTCGACGCGCGCGATCATCAGCGCCGCGACGGCCAAGTCAGGATCGGGGCTGAGCGCGGTGTGTGTGAAGCTGCGGACGAACTGGTCCTTGATCATGTGCCGACGACAACAGGATAGAGCAGAAGGGACATGAAAGGGTCCGCCCTACTTAGAGCACAGCTCGTCCAAAGCCTTCAGATCCAACGAACCGAGTGATGAAATGATGATGTCAGCGTCGAGCGCGTTCGCGTCGTAGGTCTGCGCCACGGCGACGGTGCGAAAGCCGGCCGCGCGCGCCGATTGCAATCCCCACGGCGAGTCTTCGACAGCCACGCACTCGGCCGCCGCCAGAGGGGCACGGGCCCCGTCCGACAGCAGGGCGAGCGCGCGCAGGTACGGATCGGGTGCGGGCTTACTGGCGGTCGTGTCTTCGGCGGCGACGATGGCGGCGAAATAGTTCGTCAGGCCCTCGCGACTGAGGGTGCGCCGAATCTCGGCGCCGAGAGCGCCCGACGCGATCGCCAGGGGCACGGCCGCGGCGGCGCGACGGATTGCGAGATCGGCGCCGGGAAAGAGGATCGAGACATCGCCCTCGAGTTGCTCCAGCCGGATGGCCTTACGCGTGACCAGTTCGGCGACGCGGCTGGGTGGGCACGTCAGACCTCGGTCGGCCATCAGCGTCCTGAAGACCCCCGCATCGTCGAATCCGAGATAGCGGGCGTAATACTCACGCTCGGAGAACGTCACGTCCGCTTCGGCGAGGACGTCGCGGAACGCCCGAAAGTGCAGCGGCTCGCTGTTCGCGATGACGCCGTCGAAATCAAACACGATCGCTCGAAGCATTCACTTCTTGATCCGCTCGCCGGCGCGGACGGGAATCTTCAGGCGGTTTTCGGCTGGTGGATATGGGCATTCGTAGCTGGCGTTGTAGTAGCAGTACGGATGGTACGCGCGGTTGAAGTCCAGTTCGTAGATACCGGTGGCGGTCCGGTTGAGGTCGATGTAGCGGCCGGCTGGATAGGTTTCTGTGCCGGTCGTCATGTCGGCGAATGGTACGAAAAGACGGTCGAGGTTCGGCGCGTCGGCTTCCACGAACGCCGTGAGCCTCAGGGGCTGACCTTTCAGCGAGAACTCGAGCGTGCCAACCCGACGCATCTGGCGCTGTCCGCCGGTCGAGGTCGGCATGGGAATCACGGTCTGATCGGCCGTGGGTGTGAGCGCGGCCGCGACGTTGTAATCCGGATCAATCTGAAAGTATGCGAGCGGCAGCAGCTCGGCCTTGCGATTCTCGGGGATCGGCTCGTTCTCCTTTTGGAACTCCGCGTCCTTGGTCGCCCGATCGGTGGCGATTTTCGCCACGTAGTCCCTCGCGTCCGGCGGTCTGTTGCTGCACGCGGAGACTGTCAGGCACACGACGATCAACGCCGAGTACGCGAAGACTGGAGATCGACGTTTCAAAAAATATACCCCCCGCGCGAGACGGCTTCATCGGCGAGACGGCGCCGTAAGACAACGGTGTTGGTCGGCGTCGTCTTCGACAATCGGCGCAGCGCCGCGACGAGTGTGCGCAATGTATCGCCTTCGGCCATCGCGGCAAGCGCCTGCCGGGCGGACGTCTCGACGCGACTGGCAGCATCGTTCACGAACACACGAGCGGCGTCCATTTGCAGCGATGCACGCGGCGCGCTTGAAGCCATGGCGGCGGCGCGCAGCACGGCGCTTTCGGCACTGTACACATCGATCAGCATGTCGGCGGCGTGCATGAGGACTTCCTGTTGGTCGGAGAGCTTCTGGCCGTAAGTCTGAAGCGCGACACCGACCACCATCAGCGAAGTCTTCTTCAGCGCCTCGACGGTTCTGCGCTCCGCCGCAAGGGGCGAGTCGTCGGCGTCGGAAGCCGGCAACGGCCCCAACAGCTCGTCCTGCAAGGCCTTGGCTGCGGCAATGAGCGGCAGGTCGCCCTTGACAGCGTGGCGCGCGAGCATACCCGGGATGAGCAGACGATTGATCTCGTTGGTGCCCTCGAAGATCCGGTTCACCCGCGCGTCGCGGTAATGGCGCTCGGCGGGATAGTCGCTGACAAAGCCATTGCCGCCGTGAACCTGAATGTTCTCGTCGAGCACGTAATTGAGCACCTCGCTGCACGCGACTTTGGCGATCGACGCTTCGATGGCGTACTCCTCGAGTGTGGCGAGGGCCGCTGACTGATCGGCGGGATCATGAGGCGACGAGTTGACCCGCGCGTCGATCATCCCGGCTGTGCGATACAGCAGGCTCTCCACCGCGTAGGTCCGCACGATCATCTCGCCAAGCTTGTGCTTGATGGCGCCAAACGACGCGATCGGGACTCCGAACTGCTTCCGTTCCGCCGCGTAGCGGGCCGCTTCGCCAATGGCCCGCTGTGCCCCCCCACCGCATGTCGCCCCCAGCTTGAAGCGGCCGAAGTTCAAAACGTTGAAGGCGACCTTGTGTCCCTTGCCAACCTCCCCGAGGAGGTTCTCAGCGGGCACCCGCACGTTCTGCAGGATGACGGGTGTCGTCGATGAGCCGTGCAGGCCCATCTTGTGTTCTTCTTTGCCACTCGTCACGCCGGGGAATGCCCGTTCGACGATGAACGAGGTGAAGTGCTCGCCCTGATCGTCAACGACCTTGGCGAACACGATGAAAACGTCGGCAAATCCGCCGTTGGTGATCCAGGTCTTCTCGCCGTTGAGGATGAAGCTGCCGTCGGCTTGTCTGACCGCGCGCGCCTTCGCGCCAAGGGCGTCCGAACCCGAGCCTGGCTCGCTGAGACAGTAGGCGCCGACCGTCTCGCCGCTCATCAGCTTCGGCAGGTACTTGCGCTTCTGCTCGTCGGTGCCAAACAGTGTCAGCGGAAGGATGGTCAGATTGGCCTGCGCGCCGAACGTGGCGCCAAACGACCCCGCGCCCGCGATGTGCTCGCTGACCAGCATCGACGTGACCTTGTCGAGTTGCAGCCCGCCGTATGCTTCGGGGACGTCGACGCTGAGCAGTCCAAGCTCTCCCCCGCGGCGCAGGAGCTGACGGGCCAGTGCCCAGTCCTTTTCTTTTTCGAGCCGATCGAGCACCGGCAGCACTTCGTGGTCGACGAACTCCTCGGTGGTGCGCGCGATGAGCCGATGCTCTTCAGTAATGCGTTCGGGGGTGAAGACCGCGTTCGGGTCGGTGGCCCGCAGCAGCCATTCGCCGCCCCGGAGGATGGCGACGGAAGCGGCGGCGCTGGATGGCATGACTCGTATTATTACATCCGTTCGAAGATTCCGGCTGCGCCCATCCCGCCGCCGACGCACATCGTGACCATGCCGTAGCGGGCGTTCCGACGCTTCATTTCGTACAGCAGCGAGGTCGTGAGCTTCGCGCCCGTGCAGCCGAGGGGATGGCCGAGCGCGATGGCGCCGCCATTGACGTTGAGGCGGTCCGGATCGATCGGCAACGCCCGCAGGCACGCGAGCACCTGCGCCGCAAATGCCTCGTTCAGCTCCACCAGATCAATTTGATTGAGCGTCAAGCCTGCGAGCTTCAAGACCTTGGCGATCGCCGGCACCGGACCGATACCAAAGCGCTCGGGTTCCACACCGGCCGTTGCGAAGGCGACGAAGCGGGCGAGCGGCGTCAGTCCCCGTTCCTTGGCGCGCGACGCCGAGGTGACGATCACCGCCGAGGCACCATCGCTCATCTGCGACGAATTACCGGCCGTCACCGAGCCGTTGGTCAGGAACGCGGGCCTGAGCCGTGCGAGCAGTGCGGGCAATGTGTCGCGACGTGGGCCCTCGTCGACAGAGAAGATGGACTCGCGCACCTTTGGCCCGCGGCCGTGGCCATTGCCGTTGGGCTCGATGGCAGCGGTCTTTACGGGCACGATCTCGTCCACAAAGCGCCCGGCGTCGATCGCCGCGATTGCGCGCTCGTGGCTCGTGAGCGCGTACCGATCCTGCTCCTCGCGCGAGATGCCCGACTCGCGGGCGTGGTTTTCGGCGACCAGGCCCGTGCTCAAGTACACGTCCGGATACCGATCGATCAATTCGGGATTGGGCGCCACCTTGTGTCCGCCCATCGGCACGAGACTCATCGACTCGGTACCGCCCGCAACGATCGTCGAGGCGAAGCCGCACATGACGTGTTCGGCGGCGAAGGCGATGGCCTGCAGACCTGAAGAGCAGAACCGGTTGATGGTGACGGCTGATGCCGACACGGGAATACGGGCGCGAAGACTGGCGATGCGCGCGACATTCAGTCCTTGTTCTGCCTCAGGCATCGCACACCCAAGGATGACGTCGTCCACGTCGGCAGGCTCGATGCCTGGCGCGCGACGCAAGGCCTCACTGATGACCGTGGCGGCCAGCTCGTCGGGCCGCGTGCCGCGTAGCGTGCCGGACGGAGCTTTGCCGATCGCGGTCCGTACGGCTGAAACGATGACGGCGTCTTCCATGGTTATGCGGCAGCAGGATGATCGGCGTCGACGAAATCGCGGACGACCGCCGCGAACGCATCCGGCCTCGTGATGGCCCCGAGATGGCCCGTGCGCTCGAGCACCACCGCTCGAGAGTCGCGAATCAGTCGCAGATATTGAACGGAGCTGTCAACCGGTACCACGCGATCGAGCGCTGGCTCGCCGGTGACCACGAGAGTCGGCGCCACGACTCTGGCACAGTCGGCGACGCGATTGGACCTCGAAATCATACGAGCGCGTTCGGCCATCCGCTTGAACGACAACGGCGCATCCAGCAGCACGCGGAGCTGCGATCGCACGAAGCGCGCGCGCGTATCGAGATCGGGAAAGGCCGAGGCCAGTTCGGCCCACAAACGCCATGGCGTCTCGGCCACGAACAGCGGAGCGAACAGACCGGGCGCTTGCGCATAGATTTGGTGCCGTCTGCACGGCTGCCACGTCGGCCCTGGCGTGGACGCCAGCACGAGCGCCTTGGTGCGTTCCGGATAGGCCGCTGCAAAGCGCAGCGCGACAATGCCGCCGAACGAGATGCCGCAGACGGTCGCCTCCCTAAGGCCGGCGTGGTCCAACGCCTCGACGGTCTGGGAGACGTAGTTGTCCAACCCGCGGGCGCGGTCGAATGGAACGTCGGACGTACGCTCGCCGCACAGAGGAAACGTGATCACACGGAACGATCGCGACAGCAGCTCGACAGCAGGTCGCAGATCTCCCCACCGACCCTGAATGCCGGGGATGAGGACGAGCGGTGTGCCGGAACCTTGGTCGATGATGGGCATCGGATCAATTCCTCAAGGTCTTGCCGGTCTTCAGCGTGTATTGCATGCGCTCGCGAGTCTTCGGTTCGCCGCAGAGTTTCAGGAACGCCTCGCGTTCCAGATCGAGCAGATACTCCTCGCTGACGGTCGTCTGATACGGCAGCGACCCGCCGGCGATGACAAACGCCAGCGTACGGCCGACCAGCGCATCGTGATCGCTGATGCGCCCGGCGCGCCACGCGAGGTGTACGCCAAGCTTGAGCGCGGCGAGGACACCCTCACCGCCGACCGGAATCGCCGTGCGCGGCAGCGGAGCCCGATAGCCTTCACGTACACGCCCGAGCGCTCGCGCCTTCGCATCGTCCATCAGGCGTTCCCGGTTCATCGTCACGCCATCGACGTCCCGTACGAAGCCCAGGCGCGTGGCATCGGCGGCGCTCGTCGACACTTTCGCGAATCCGATTGTTTCGAATGCTTGTTGAGCTGAAGGCAGGAGGTCGCCGTGCGGCGGAGGCGTCGGGCCCACACTTCGCGCGAGCATCTCCTTGACGCCGCCGCCGGCTGGGATCAGTCCGACGCCGGCTTCGACCAGGCCGATGTAGCTTTCGGCCGCGGCCTGCACACGGTCGCCGTGAAGAGTGATCTCGCAGCCCCCGCCAAGCGTCAGGCCCGCAGGCGCGACGATGACTGGGACGTCCGCATGACGCAGCGCCTGGGTTGCGCCTTGGAAAGCCCGCACCATCAGGTCAATCTCCTCCCAGTTTCCTTCCTGCGCTTCGAGCAGGACCAACATGAGATTCGCGCCGGCAGAAAAGTTCGGCGCGTCGTTCCCGATGACTAGAGCGGAGAAGTTTGCCGCCGCTTCCTTTGTTCCAGACTGCAACATCTGTACCGTGTCAGAGCCGATACTGTTCATTTTCGAGTGGAACTCAACGGCCAGCACGCCGTCCCCGAGATCCACGAGACTTGCCCCAGAGTTACGGCGGAGCACCCGATTCTGGTCCTTGGCGGTCTTCAGGATCTGGAGGCCGGGGGCAGCTGGCAGCAGGCCCCCTTCGCGGAACCTGTTGCGTCCCGACCTCAGGGTGTCATCAACCAGCCGCGGTTGCTCGCTCTTCGGGTCTGCCGCATCGAGGACTTCTTGAACGCCTATCGCGTCCCACGTTTCGAAGGGGCCCAGTTCCCATCCGTAGCCCCATTTCATCGCCCGATCGACCGCGTCAATCGAAGGGGCGATGTCCGGTGCGACGCGCGCCGTATAAAACAGAAGCGGACCAAGCGTCTCTCGAAGAAACGCGCCGACGTTGTCGCGCCCGAGGTAGAGCGTTTTGAGGCGTTCGGCGGGATCGTCGATGCTTCGCACGGCCTCGAGCGAGGGAAGATGAGCGGGCTGCGCTGGTCTGTACGTCAACGTCGCCGGGTCGAGCGTCAGAATGGCGCCCCGGTCCCGTTTGTAGAAACCTTGCCCGGCCTTCTCGCCGATCCAGCCCCGTTCGATCATCGACTGCACGAGTGGCGGCAGCGTGAACTGGCGTCGCAACTCTTCGTCGCTCAGCCGGTCGGTGAAATTCTTTGCGACGTGGCCGAGCACGTCGAGCCCGGTGATGTCGATCGTGCGGAAGGTCGCACTCTTCGGCCGTCCGAGCGCCGGTCCTGTGATAGCGTCGATTTCCTCGATCGTGAGCGCACCCGAAACGAGCACGCGGAGGATCTGGGCCATCCCATACATGCCAATGTGATTGGCAATAAAGTTCGGCGTGTCCTTGGCGACGACGACACCCTTGCCGAGACGGACGTCGGCAAACCGCGAGACCCGCTCGACGACTGCCGGATCGGTGTCGGGTGTGGGGATGACCTCGAGCAGGCGCAGGTACCTCGGTGGATTGAAGAAGTGCGTCCCGAGCCAGTGCCGCCGGAAGCCCTCGCTTCGACCTTCGGCGAGCGCCGCGATGGGAATCCCAGAGGTGTTCGAGGACACGATGGCGTCCGGCCGCCGTGCGCCATCCACGCGTTCGAGGAGGGCCCGTTTGACGTCGATGTTCTCGATGACCGCCTCGAGAATCCAGTCGGCGGTCGCGAGGCGCGGCAGATCGGTGTCGAAGCCGCCGATGCTGATGAGCGACGCGGTGTCGGGCGTGAAGAATGGGTCGGGCTTGAGCGCCCGCGCGCGCTTCAAGCCTTCGCGCGCCACGTCCTTCGTCAGATCGAGCAGAAGGACCGGCACGCCCGCGTTGGCCAGGTGCGCCGCAATCTGCGCGCCCATCGTGCCAGCGCCAAGGACGGCTGCGGAACGGATCGGAGTATTCATGTGGTGCGTAGGTGCGTGTGCTTGGGTTCGTAGGTTGCTATTGCGTATCGAATTCGTACAGCCCGGGCGTTACCAATAAGCGGCCCTTCGCCCCGAAGAACAGACTCGTCGGCGTGACGAGGCCGGCCGCGCGGAATTGGACCGTGCGAATCTTATCGCCGTCCCGATCGTACACGTACGTGTAGGACGCGGCGAACGACACCCAAAGATTACCGCTGCGATCGACGGCCGCCGTCCGAATGGTCGGTGTCACAAACGGCAGCTCACCTTCGCTCGTCCGGCGTCTCGGCCACGTTGTCGGGAGGCGGCCGACCAGTTCGTCGATCTCACGACCTTCGATGTGCCGCTCAAAGAGCAACGTGCCCGCCGCATCGTACTTCTGGAAGATCGGCTCGCCCGTCTGGAAGACGAAGAAAAATCCTCCGGTCGGATCGATGAGCGGGATGCCGCTGTTCAGCGCCAGCTGCAGGTCCCGGTCGTCGTCATGGCCAGTCGAGCGAAGTCTGCCGAAGGTCCGCTTGACGCCGCCGTCGAGAGTGTATTCGGTGACGAGCGCGCCGTCCTCCGGCTGCGACATGAGAATCGTACCGCCGTTGTACTGGAGCGAG
>JBGPHH010000160.1:0-9657 GCA_041484265.1 Vicinamibacteria bacterium | reverse complement strand
CGCTCTTGAGCGACCCGACGAAAGAGACGGCGACGGCGTACGGCGTGCTCAATCAGGGCGGTGTGGCCAACCGGTGGACGTTCTACATCGACAAGAACGGTGTGATCAGCGCCATCGACAAGATGGTCGCGCCGGCCACGTCGGCCGAGGACATGATCAAGAAGCTTGGCGAGCTGAAGATTCCGGCCAGGCGCTAGTCGAGCGCTGGAACTCGTCGCGTCCGCCCTCGGGCGGACGGCTAAGGGTACATAGCCGGCGCGAGCAAATCCCTGCGGGGGCGTGCTCGCGCCGATTTCTTTTTACGGCTGAGTGCTCGCCGCGTCCGCGACGATCTTCTGCGCGAGCGGCAGGCTGATGCTGCAGGTCGGGTCGTTGATCCGGCACGCCGCCAGCGTGAGGCCGCAGCCACAAGTGCAGCTCTCGGCGTTGAGCTTCTGCAGAGATGTGGCCCTGGCCGAGGGCGACAGCTTATCCAGATCGACGCCGGGAATCTTTGTGGCCTGCGCGGCGTCTTTGATCAACTTGCGACTGGCTTCGTCGGCCTCAACATGCTCGATGGTCACATTGACGTCGAGCCCTGCCAGGTAGCGGGTCTCGAGCTCCGTCGTCAGCGCATTCAGGATGCCGACGTGCTTCTGCACAATGCGCCCCTCGCGATCGACGATGAAGGAGGTCGGGAGCGCGAAGACACCGGAGAAAACCTTCTCGAGTTCCGGCGTGGACATCACGATGGGATAGTTGATGTGCTGCGCGGCCGTGAACTTCTTGACGAAGTCGGCGGACTCTTCGTCCTGCGAGATGCCAATTACCTGGAGCTGGTCGCGATACTTGTTCTGAAGGGCGATGAGATCCGGAATCTCGGCGCGGCACGGCGGACACCAGGTGGCCCAGAAGTTGACGAGGGTGACCTTTCCTTGCAGGGAGGCCATCGAGATCGTCCCGCCATCGAGATCGTGTGCCGTGAAGTGCGCCACGGCCGCCGGGTTGCTGAAGAAGTTCAGCGTGACCGGCCCCTCAGGAGCGGCGGTTGCGGATGGGCGCGCGTAGTGTGCTCCCGCCCAGAAGAGGCCGCCACAGGCGCCGACCAGCGCGACGATAACCAGAAGATTGGGCAGCTTCATCGAACGCCTTAGTCTACCTCAATCCGACGGAAGGCGGAAGTTCGCTGCTTCCCGATGCCGTTGACGTCGGAACGGCTGCGACGTAACGAATGGTATGGTGTCGGTATGGTATGATACATACCTGCACCACCTATGAAGAAAGTCACTTACACCATCGACGACCGGACGGCCACAACGTTGCGCCGGGCCGCTGCGCGACATCGCAAGCCGCAGAGTGCAATCGTCCGCGAGGCCGTGGCGCAATACCGACCCGATGGCGATCGCCGTGGCGAAGAGGAGCGTCGGCGCGTGCTGAACGTGCTGGATGCGTATTGGGCGTCGATGCCGAAGCGGTCCAATGCGGCAGTGGAGAAGGAGTTGCGTGAGATTCGCGCGTCTCGGCGCGTGGGATGGCGGCCTGGAGTGCCTCGGCGTCGGCGATGATTCATCTCGACACCTCTGCACTCGTTGACGCCCTTGTGGCACCTGCAGGCAGCGCGCATCAGTTCCGCCGGATGGTTGACGAAGGACAGGGGGTGGCGATCAGTTCGGTGGTGTTGTTCGAATGGCTTCGTGGCCCGCGAACGGCGGAAGAGCTGTTGGCGCAAGGAACGGCTTTTGACGAGACGTCGATCGTGAGCTTTGGACGTGCCGAAGCGCGGCAAGCGGCGCGGTTGTACCGATTGGTTCGACGGCCACGAGGCCGTGAGGCGGATCTCGCCATTGCGGCGTGCGCGATTGTCCACGGCGCGAGGCTCTGGACGCTCAATCCGAAAGACTTCAGCGACGTGCCGGGCCTCAAGCTCTGTTAGGGTCTGCCCGACCGTTGTATGATGGCGCGCTCGTGCCAGCTGGCTTGTGGATCGCGCGGCGGTACATCGTGAGTGGCCGGGTGCAAAACGTCGGCTTTCGGTACTTTACGGAGGCTCTGGCGGCGCGCGAGTCTGTTCACGGCTGGGTCCGGAATACACCCGCTGGCCGGGTCGAAATCTCAGCCGAAGGTGAGGTCTCGGCGATGGATCGATTCGAGAGAGGCATCAGGCAGGGGCCGGCCGCCGCGCGAGTCGATCAGGTCGAGGTTGAAACCGCGATCCCCGGCACCCATCACTCGGGCTTCATCATTCGATAGCGGTGACGTTCTGTTCTGGATACACCGAGCGCTGCGGCGTGAAGGTATGGGCGAGTGGGGGTAGGGCCCCACGAGAACTGATAAATGGAACAGCTTAAAGCGAAGATTCGGCATGTCCCCGACTTCCCGAAGCCGGGGATCCTCTTTTACGACATCACGACGCTGCTGGGTGATCGGGCGGGGTTTCGAGCCGCCATCGACAGCTTGGCCGTGCCGTTCGAGAACCAGGGCATCGACGTCGTCGTGGGCATTGAAAGTCGCGGCTTCATCTTCGGGTCGGCGGTCGCCGATCGAATTGGCGCAGGCTTTGCGCCCGTCAGGAAGCCGGGCAAGCTGCCGTCCACCACTATTCGAGCGACGTACGATCTCGAGTACGGCACCGATACACTCGAAATCCACGACGATGCCGTGAAGAAGGGCCAGCGGGTGCTCATCGTCGACGACCTCCTGGCGACCGGCGGCACGGCGAGTGCGACAGCCGATCTTGTGAAACGGCTTGGCGGCAACGTGCTGGCGTTGGCGTTTCTGATCGAGCTGGTCGGTCTCAATGGTCGCCAGCGTCTTGGCGGCCACAACATTCACGCGGTCCTGAAGTACTGATTGCTCCTTCTCGCTGCAGCGCTGATCGTGACCGGCGGCCTCGTATGGGTCGGGCTGCAGATAGCGAACGCGGCCGGCAGCGGGGCCGCCGCCGATGCCAGCCGCGTCCGAGCGCTGCAGATTCTGACGACCTTTGCGCCGGCGCTCGATGCGGTCGCGCGCGATCCGCGCGCGATTCTTGTGTGGCAACCGATCGCCCGAGCCGCGCGCCAGATGTTTCCAGAGGAGTTGGCCTTGATCGATCGCGCGACCGACGCCGCGTTTCCATTCAGCCGCGAACGCATCCAGGCCGCGCACGCCCAGTGGACGACGGACTGGCTCGCCTGGGAGCGCGCGCACGACGGCGAGTACAAACTGAAGGCGGCGATGATCGAAGCGGAGATGACCACGCTGGGCTCGTCGCCGCTCATCCGGGCGCGACTCGACGCGATCGAGCGCGAAAAACTGGATCGCTACCAGCGACGCTACGAGGAATATGTTCGCGTAGCGAAGGCGCTGCAGGTACTCATGGAGTGAGCGCGGCGCCTGGTCGGCAACCTCTGATAAACTACGGCCAGTTTCGATGCTTCTCTGTAATGTCCGGCTTTGGCCGGACCTCCAAGTCCGCCTGAAGGCGGAGACTACAGGGGGGTGTTTTGAGCGCCCGTAGCTCAGCGGATAGAGCACCCGCCTCCTAAGCGGGGGGCCGCCGGTTCAATTCCGGCCGGGCGCGCCATGTCAGTCAAGTGAGTTACTAGTCACCAATCACCAGTCACCAGTCGTTGGTCGTGAGTCATGAAGAGAGCTGAACGACATCATCTGAAAGAGAACGACCTGCAAGTCCTTGCCCGCCAGGCGCGAGAAGCGGTCGAGGGCCGTGGACGCGAAGCAACAGCCATCATCACCGCGATGGTTGTCGTGGGCGCCATTGCGCTCGGGTACGTGGCCTGGCGCGATCGCGTCCAGTCGCGCGCGGATGCCATGCTGGCTGAGGCGATGGCCGTTGGCGAGACGCGCGTGGGCGCGCCCGTTGCGCCCGGCACGCCAGGCGCGGGCCCGAGCTTCCCCAGCGAGACCGCACGCTCGCAGGCGGCGCTGGCGAAATTCAAGGCCGCAGCGGACGCCTACCCATCGAGTGATGCGGGTATTTTTGCACGCTACCAGCAGGCGACGACGGCGATGTCCCTTGGGAACGCGGCTGAGGCCGTGCAGACATATCAGCAGGTCATCGACCGTGCCGGCAACCGGATCTACGGGCAGATGGCGCGCCTGGGCTCGGCTGAAGCGCAGGCGCGCGCCGGTCAATACGATCAAGCCATCAACGCCTTCAAAGAGCTCACCCAGCTCAAGGAGGGACCCCTGCCTGTCGATGCGATCCTGATGCGGCTTGGTCAGGCTTATCTCGATGCCGGCAAGCGCGCCGATGCGCTGCAGACCTTCAACCGCGTCGTCGAGGAGTACCCCGACTCGCCGTTCAGTGCGGATGCCAAGCGGGAGCTCGACAACCTCAAGAAGACCTAAGAACGCTTGTTCTTTGTGTTGAACTGGTACGAGAGGATCTTATAAATCAATTTCGCGCAGAGAAAATTTGGCGCGACTAGCCCCGGCAGCGGACAGAGCTCGACGATGTCGCAGCCCACGACACGCCGCCGGTCGATGACGGCGCGCAGCAGAGCCAGGGTTTCCGGCCAGCTCAACCCGCCCGGCTCGGGCGTCCCGACCGCCGGCATAATCGCCGGATCCAACCCATCGCAATCGATCGTGATGTAGACCGTCTCGGCGAGCGAGTCGACGACGCGATCGATCCAGTTGGCGTGCTGCCGCATGTTGACGTCGTAGAAAATGGTCGTCGCAAGCGACGGCACGGCGGTCGCTTCTTCCGTCGAGAGGCTTCTGATGCCGACTTGGGTCGTGCGCGCGTGTTCGAGCACCCGGCGCATCGCGCAGGCGTGGCTGTACCGCGTGCCCATGTACGAGTCGCGCAGGTCGGCGTGCGCGTCGATCTGGAGCACCGAAAACTCGCGATGCGAGGCCGCAAGAGCGGCGACGACTGGTGCCGTAATCGAGTGCTCGCCGCCGAGGATGACGGGGAACTTGCCGCGCGTGACGATTTCGGTCGCCACGCGCTGAATCTCCCGGACGACTTCCTCCATCGTGCCGAAGGGCAACTCCATCTCCGGCAGGGTGCAGATCCCGATGTTGTGCACATCGGACCCGGTTTCCTCGTCCCACAGCTCCATGTGGGAGGAGGCGACGAGGATCTCATGCGGCCCGGTTCGCGTCCCCGGCACGTAAGACGTCGTGCGGTCGAGCGGAATCGGCAGGATGACGACGTGAGCGCTGTCGAAGTGTGACGGAGCAGCCGTGGTGCCGCCGAACTCGCCGAGCGTCAGTCGCGCGTAATCAAACGGCAGGTTCATGCGCGCGTCATTATAGTCGCACGCATTGGAGACTGGGGACTGGGGGCTAGAGACTAGGGGCCAGGGGCTTGAACCCGAGCCACGTCCTTCAGAAATGCGAAGTCGGCGGTGGGGAGCATCTGAATCCCGGTGAGCGATCGCTGGGCGACGACGGCGTTGGTCTTGTGCCACAGGCTGATGTATGGCACCTGTTCGGCCAGAATGTCCTGCACGCGTGCGTAAAGGGCACGTCGAACGCGATCGTCGGTCGCCACGGTGGCTTCGTCAATCAGGCGATCGACCTCGGCGTTCTGGAAATGTCCGCGGTTGAATCCGGCCGGCGGCGTCTGTGTCGAGTGGAAGACACGCCTCAGGATATCGGGGTCCGCCAGCGCACCACCGGTCCACTGCAGGAAGTACATCTGAAAATTGCCTTTGAGGACGTCGGCATAGAGCGTCGCGAACTCATAGGTCTGGATGTCGAGATCCACGCCAACGGCCCTCAGATTCTGCTGAACAACGGCGCCCTGGAGGCGATTGAACTCGGTGTTGTTCATTTTCAGTGTCAGATGCAGCCTCGATGCCGGACCGTCGGCGTCGGGATCTGGATATCCGGCGGCGTCGAGGAGTGCTTTTGCCTTGTCCGTGTTGTACGGAAAGCTTGGGACATTCGGCTCCGATGCCCACGAAATCGCTGGCAGGAATCCCGATGCCGGCACGGCGAGGCCGCGCCGTAAGTAATCGACGATAGCCTGACGATCAACGGCGTGCGCAAGGGCCTGTCGCACTCGCACGTCCGCCAAAATGCGATCGCCGAGATTGAGACCGATGTATTGATAGTCCACGCCGGGGGACTCGACGACCTGCAGCTGCGGTTCCTGTTGCAGCTGATGGATGATGTCGGGGGCGAGGTCGTTGATGGAGACGTCCATCGTGCCCTTCCGCAGCTCGAGACCGCGCATGATGTCGTCGGGCACGACCCGCAAGACGAGTCCCTCGTTCCGAGGCTTCCCCCCGTAATAGTCGTCGAATCGAGCCAGTTCGAGACGGTCGTCGCTCAGATAGCGCACGAATCGGTACGGTCCGGTGCCGATGGGGTGGTCACGGAACGATAGGCCGGCACCAGCCGGCACGATGCCGGGAATGACAAGGTTCACGGGAAAGGATCCGAACGGCTCTTTCATGGTGAAGACGACCGTGTAGCGGTCTTTGGCGTCGATCGACTGGAGAATGCGATACGCGCCGCGATAGGGCGAGGCGAGCGTCTGATCGTCAAGAATGCTGCGAAACGTGAACACCACGTCGGCCGAGGTCAGTTCGTGGCCGTCGTGGAATCGGACACCTCGCCGGAGGGTGGCGACATAGACAGTCGGTTCGGGGTTGTCGAGCCTCTCGGCCAGGTCGGGCACGACGCGCAGGTGCTCGTCGAATCCCATGAGGCCGTTGAACATCAACTGGTCGGCCTTTTGAGAGGTGTCGTCGGTCCCGACACGTGGGTCGAGGTTGTTCGGTCCGCTTGTCACGCCGACCACCAGCACGTTGGGATTGGGGGTCGGTCGTCCCACGCAGGCAGCCCCGACGAACGCCGTGGCGACGATGAGGCGCTTCACTCGGCCTCCTTCTTGAGCTCGGCCAGCAGGCTCAACGCCTCGATCGGCGTGATCCGGTCGACGTCGACCGACGCGAGGCGTTCACGAAGAGGATCGGGGGCCGGCGGACTCCGGAACAAGGCGAGTTGTCGCTGTGGGTCGGCCTCGGTGCCGCTCATCGACGGGCGGCCGCCGCGGCTGAGCTCGTCGCGCTCGAGGGCGAGCAGGATCTCGCGCGCACGGTCGACCACTGTGCGCGGCAATCCCGCGAGCCGCGCGACCTGGATCCCGTAGCTGCGGTCGGAGCGCCCCGGCACGATCTTCCTGAGGAAAATGATGTCGTCCTTCCACTCGCGCGCGGCGACATGAAAATTCACGACGCCCGGCGTCGCGTCGGCCAGGTCCGTCATCTCGTGATAGTGGGTCGCAAAGAGCGTCTTGGGCCTCGCCTTCGGGTTGACGGCCAGATGCTCGGCGACCGCCCAGGCGATGCTCAAGCCATCGAAGGTCGCCGTCCCGCGCCCGATCTCGTCGAGCACGACCAGGCTCCGCGACGTGGCGTGGTGCAGGATGCTCGCCGTCTCCTGCATCTCGACCATGAACGTCGAGTGCCCGCGCGCGATGTCGTCGGTGGCGCCGACCCGCGCAAAGATCCGGTCGACGATCGACAGGCTCGCCTCGCGGGCCGGCACGAACGAGCCGGCCTGCGCCATGATCACGAGCAGCGCGGTTTGCCGGAGGTAGGTCGATTTCCCGCCCATGTTGGGCCCGGTCAGAATGACCAGTTGAAACGTTGTGCCGTTCAACCTGACATCGTTCGGCACGAAGGCGGTCCCAGCCGCCGCGGTCCGTCGTTCGACGACCGGATGCCGCGCGTCGACCGCGACGAGTTCGTCGCCGTCATGAATGTGCGGCTTGACGTAGTTGCCGACGGCCGCGGTCTCGGCCAGAGCGGCCAGCACATCGAGCGTGGCCAGCGCACGCGCCGTCGCTTGAATCCGCGGCGCCTCGGCCGCCACCTTGCTGGCGAGCTCGTCGAAGAGTTCGAGTTCGCGCTCGAGGATTCGCTCGTCGGCTCCGAGCACCTTCTCTTCGTATTCCTTGAGGGCCGGCGTGATGAAGCGCTCGCCGCCGGCGATGGTCTGCTTGCGGTGATAGTCGGGCGGGACCGCAGCCAGATTCGACTTCGAGACCTCGATGTAGTAGCCAAAGACGCGGTTGTACCGGACCTTCAACGAGCCGATGCCGGTGCGCGTCCGCTCGCGCGCCTCCATGTCCGCGATGATTTGCTTGCCCGATCGGCTGATCGCCCGCAGGTCGTCCAGTTCGCGGTCGACACCGTCTCTGACAAACCCGCCGTCGCGCGCGAGCCCCGGCGGCTCGTCGACGATGGTCGCTTCAATCGTCTGGCGGACGTCCACCAGGTCGTCGATTTCAGCGAGGAGCGAGCCGACGAGCGGGGTCTGCACGTCGGCAAGAGAGGCTCGGACTCGGGGCGCGGCCGCCAGCGACTGCTGGAGGCCCGCAAAGTCCCGGGGGCCGGCGGTGCCGAGCGCGACGCGCGCGATCAGGCGCTCCAGGTCCTGTACCTGCTTGATCGCTTCGCGGAATCTGCCGCGGATGGTGGCCGACGCGACCAGCGCCTCGACCGCGTCCAGACGATCCCGGATCGGCTCGACGGCGACCAGCGGGCCGAGCAGCCAGGCCCTCAGCAACCGGCTCCCCATGGCGGTGACGGTGAGATCGATCTCGTCGAGGAGCGATCCTGCGCGGCCGCCCTCCGCGCTCTCGACGATCTCGAGGTGTCGAAGCGTCGTCGGATCAATGATGAGCGTATCGGTCCGCTGGCGGTACGTCACGGCCCGCACGTGCGCGAGGTCGGCCTTCTGCATGCCGCGCAGATGTTGGACAAGCCCGCCGGCAGCGGCAATGGCGGCCGGATGGCCTTCGAGACCGAAGCCCTCGAGGCCGGTCGTCCGCAACTGCTCGACCAGGGAACGGCGTGCCGATTCCACGTCGAACATCCAGGCGTCGATCGGGGTCACGGGCACGCCTGAGGCCATCATCGCCGGCAGACGCGCGGCGAGGTCGAGGCCGCTCGGTGCAATGATTTCACGCGGCGTGAGCGTGGCGATCTCATCGGCGAGGGTCTGCAGGCCGTCCTGGCCTGAATATTCGGCCGCTGTGAACTCGCCGGTCGACAGATCGAGCAGCGCCGCGCCATAGCGGTCGCCGCCGCCCGTTGTGACGGCCATGACGAAGGCCGGCTCACGTGCGTCGAGGTAGCTCGCGTCGGTCAGGGTGCCCGGCGAAACGACGCGCACCACCTCGCGTTTGACGATGCCCTTGGCTTTGCGCGGGTCTTCGACCTGATCGCAAATCGCGACGCGAAATCCCTTCTTCACCAGTCGCGCAATATACCCGTCGGCGGCGTGGAAGGGCACGCCGCACATCGGAATGCCGCCGCCCGCCGCGTCCGTGGAGCGTGAGGTGAGGGTGAGATCGAGCGCGCGCGAGGCGACCAGCGCGTCTTCATAGAACATCTCGTAGAAGTCGCCCATCCGAAAGAACATGATGGCGTCGCGGTGCTGTTGTTTCGCGTCGAGGTACTGACGCATCGCCGGCGTGGCCGACGTTGACATATTCTGTAGTCTATCGCATGCGTGTGATGGCCCTCGACACGACGGTACGTGGTGGCAGCGTCGCCTTGGTCACGCTCGCCGACGGCCAGTGTCTCGTCGACGAGCGGTCCGGCGATCCGCTGCGCACGCACGCGGAGCGACTGCCGGGCGAACTCGCGGCCGTGATCGAGGACCACGGTCTCACGTGGGCCGACATGGATCTGTTCGCTGTGGCATCTG
>JBGPHH010000159.1:0-9832 GCA_041484265.1 Vicinamibacteria bacterium | reverse complement strand
TGACAGCATCGGTCGAGGACCTGCAGCGGCTCGCCGTCGATCATCAGCCCGAGCTTGGGCGGATGCGCCTGGAGATCGAGCGCATGCAGGCGGATCTCGCCGTGACGCGCCAGGATGACAAGCCGGACTACTCGGTGCAGGCGGGCTACATGCTCGCCCCGAACATGACGAACGCCTGGCTCGCAAAGTTCGGCATCACCTGGCCTCGCTCGCCGTGGTCGCACGGCGCCGTTGATGCTCGCGTCGGCGAGGCGAACGCCAAAATCGAAATGGCGAAAGCGCAGCTTCGTGTGATGGAAAGCGCGGTGCGGCTGTCGGTGCAAGAGGCGTACGTCCGGGTCAGGGCCGCCGAAGAGCGCGTGGTCCTCCTGAGGACGACGGTGCTCCCGCAGTCCCGCCAGATGCTGGAGGTCTCCCGCATCGCGTTTCAAGGCGATCGGGCGGACTCCCTCGGTGTCGTCGATAGCGAGCGAGGCTTGCTGACCTCGGAATTGGATCTGTCTCGAAGCCGCAGCGACCTCGAACGAGCGACCGCGGATCTGGAACTGGCCGTCGGGACCGATCTTCCAGCGGCGATGCTGGCGGCGGTCAACACAGGAGAGGTGAACCGATGAAGCGCACGGCGATCGTTGTTGCCGTCACGATCGTGGCGGCCGGAGCAGGTGGCTATGTGTCTCGATCGAGATGGCTTGGCCCACTGCTGGCTCGCGTGACTGACCTCACGAGCCAATTCAGAAGCCAAGAGAGGCCGGCCTCCACATCGCCAAGTACCGACGCGCCGGCGGCTTCGGCATCTTCCTCTTCCTCCACACCTCGAGCTGAGATCTCCATCGACCCGCGACGACAGCAGTTGATTGGCGTCAGGACTGCGCGCGCACGGCGCACGACACTCGCGCAGCAGATCCGGCTGGTTGGGATCGTTCGCGCCGACGAGACGCGGCTCGCAGACGTCAATCTCAAGGTCGAGGGGTGGATTCGGGACCTCTACGTCGACTACACAGGTCAGGCCGTGAAGAAGGGCGATCCACTCTTCTCGCTCTACAGCCCCGAGCTGCTCACAGCGGCCAACGAGTATCTGCTCGCCGTCAAGGCTCGCGATGAGATGCAGTCGTCGCAGATCCCGGATGCCCGCGAACGGGCCGCCCAGCTCGTCGCGGCTTCTCGGCGGCGACTCCAACTGTGGGATTTCCCTCCTGAGGAACTCGCCGCCCTCGACGGGAGGCGCGAAACCCCGGATACGCTCGTGTTCAAGTCGCCGGTGGACGGCGTCGTGATCGACAAACAGGCACTCAAGGGCTCGCGCGTGATGCCTGGGCAGAGCCTGTACAAGATCGCCGATCTCTCGGCGGTGTGGGTCGAGGCGGACATCTATGAAGCGGAGCTGCCGCTCGTCAAGATCGGTGGCCGCGCGGTCGTGACACTCGATGCCTACCCTGGCGAGCGTTTCACCGGCCAGGTCCTCTATATCTACCCTTACGTCGACGAGAAGACTCGCACCAACAAAGTCCGCTTCGCATTCATGAACGGGGACGGCCGCCTCAAGCCCGGCATGTACGCGAATGTCGAAATCGGCACCGCACCAGGGACGGGGATCGTCGTCCCGACGGATGCCGTCCTTGACTCAGGGACCGAACAGATCGTGTTCGTTTCGAAGGGCGATGGGCACTTCGAGCCTCGACGTGTCAAGGCCGGCCGACGCCTGGGATCCGACATGCAGATCCTCGAGGGCCTGAAGGAAGGCGATGAAATCGCAACCGGCGCGACGTTCTTCCTCGACTCGGAGAGTCAGCTTCGAGCCTCGCTGCAGGGCTTCGACGCTCCTCCGGCCGCCACACCCAACAATCTGTCACTCGATCGTCTCGATATCACGCTTCGCAGTCAGCCCGATCCGCCGAAAGCCGGAGAAAATCAGCTCGAGGTGACCGTGAAGGATCCCACGGGCAAGCCCGTTGACGGCGCAGACGTCAGCGTGCAGTTCTTCATGGCGGCGATGCCGACGATGGGCATGCCAGCGATGAAGAACGAGGTGAAGCTGTCGCCAGCCGGCGGTGGAGTGTATCGAGGCACAGGGCAGGTGATGACGCCCGGCCAGTGGGAGACGACGGTCACGGTCACGCGCGGCGGCCAGCGTGTTGGAAGCAAGCAGCTCACGGTTGTTGCGAGATAGTCATGATCAACAGAATCATCGACTGGTGCGCGTCCAATCGCTTTCTCGTCTTCACAGGCACAGTCGTGCTGACGCTCTGGGGCATCTGGGCCATGACCAGGACGCCCCTCGATGCCGTGCCGGATATCTCAGACGTGCAAGTGATCGTCTCGACCGAGTGGATGGGTCGCAGTCCGGACCTCATCGAGGATCAGATTACCTATCCGATCGTCACGGCCCTCATTTCGACGCCGGGCATCAAGGCCGTCCGGGGATTTACGGACTTTGGGATCTCGTACGTCTACGTGATCTTCCAGGACGGCACCGACCTGTACTGGGCCCGGAGCCGCGTCGTCGAATACCTCCAGAGCATCCGCGGACAACTGCCGGAAGGGACCAATCCCACCATCGGTCCGGATGCGACCGGCGTCGGCTGGGTCTTCGAGTACGCGCTGGTGGACGAGTCCGGCGAGCACAATCTCGCTGAACTGCGCGGCGTCCAGGACTGGTTCCTGCGCTACTCGCTGGCCTCGGTGCCCGGCGTCGCCGAAGTCGCCAGCATCGGCGGATTCGTCAAGCAATATCAGGTGAACGTCGATCCGAACAAGCTCGCCGCCTTTGGCATCGGCATCGGCGACGTGGTGCGGGCGATCAAGGCCAGCAACAACGACGTCGAAGGACGATTGCTCGAATTCTCTGGCCGCGAGTACATGGTGCGTGGCCGGGGCTACCTGAAGTCGGTTGAGGACATCGAAGGCGTGTCCCTGGGCGCCGATCCGCGTGGCACGGCCGTGCGTGTCCGCGATGTCGCGCAGGTCCGGATCGGCCCCGACATGCGCCGGGGGGTTGCCGAGCTCGACGGCAAGGGCGAAGTCGTCGGCGGCATCATCGTCATGCGCGTGGGCGAGAACGCACTGCGTGTCATCGATGCCGTGAAGGCCAAGATGCAGGAGATTCAGCACTCCCTGCCCGCGGGCGTCACGATCGTCCCAACGTACGATCGCTCCAGGCTCATCAATGAATCGATCGGGACTCTCCGACGCACGCTCATCGAAGAAGCGGTCGTCGTCTCGCTCGTGATCGTGTTGTTCCTGTTTCACTTGCGATCGGCGCTGATTCCGATCCTGACGCTGCCGATTGCCGTGCTGGCCTCGTTCATTCCGATGTACTACCTCGGCATCACGTCCAACATCATGTCGCTCGGCGGCCTGGCGCTCGCCATCGGAGTTCTGGTCGACGCGGCCATTGTGATGGTCGAGAACGCGTACCGCTCCGTCTCCGAGGCCGACGAAGGGGTGACGGTCCCGTACGCGGATCAGCCCCTGGCGATCGTCAGGGCTGCGAAACAGGTTGGGCGCGCGATCTTCTTCTCGCTCGTGATCATCATCGTCTCGTTCGTGCCGGTGTTCCTGCTCGAAGCGCAGGAAGGCCGGATGTTCCGGCCCCTCGCCTTCTCGAAGACCTTCGCGATGGTGTTTGCCTCGGCGCTGTCCATCACGCTCGTGCCGGTGCTGATGACCCTCTTCATCAGGGGCCAGCGTCTCAAGCCCGAGTCGGCCAATCCGGTCTCGCGACTGTTCACCGGTATCTACGACCCCATCATCCGGCTCGCGCTCCGCTGGAAGTGGACCGCCCTCGTCGTCAACTTCGCGGTCGTGCCGCTCACGATTCCCCTCCTGTTTGTGATCGGCAGCGAGTTCATGCCTCCGCTCTACGAAGGCTCACAGCTCTACATGCCCACGGCGCCGCCAGGCCTATCGATCACCGAAGCGACCCGGCTCCTGCAGGTGCAGGACAAGATCCTGCGGCAGTACCCGGAAGTCGAGACCGTGTTCGGCACAGTTGGTCGCGGCACGACGTCGACCGACAACACCCCCATGGGCATGGTCAACACGACGGTCACCCTCAAGCCCAAAGAACAGTGGCGCGCCGGCATGACGCTGGAGAAGCTGCAGGCGGACATGGACGCCAACCTTCAGTTCCCTGGTTTCCCAAACGTGTGGACCCAGCCGATTCGCAACCGCCTCGACATGCTCTTGACCGGCATCAAGACGCCCGTCGGCATCAAGATCCTGGGCCCCAATCTTGACGAGATTCAGCGGCTGGGCGAGGCCCTCGAGCGAGCGCTCCAGCCGGTGCCCGGCACGCGGAGCGTGTACGCGGAGCGCGTCGCGCAGGGATATTTCGCGGATATTCGCATCGATCGCGACGCGATTGCGCGGCACGGCCTGACCATCGGCGACGTGCAGGACGTCATCGAAGCGGCCGTCGGCGGACAGAACGTCACACGGACCATCGAAGGCCGGGAGCGCTACCCAGTGAACGTGCGGTACGAGAGTGGCTTCCGGCAGGACCTGCCACAACTGGAGCGTGTGCTCATCAAGACGCCGACGGGAGCGCAGGTGCCGCTCGCCGAGCTGGCCGAGATCGCGTTGACGCCAGGCCCAGCCATGATTCGAGACGAGGGTGGCCAGCTCGCCGGCTACGTCTACCTCGACACGGCCACGCGCGACATCGGCGGATACGTCGAGGCGGCCAAACGCGCCGTGGCGGAGAAAGTCTCGCTCCCGCCCGGCTACACCCTCCAGTGGACAGGTCAGTACGAATTCCAAGTCCGCGCGCGTGAGCGTTTGAGAATCCTCGTTCCCGTCGTGTTCTTCATCATCTTCATACTGCTGTATCTGACATTTCGTTCGGCCTCCGAGGCGACGATCGTCATGTTGTCCGTCGTGTACGCGATGACGGGAGGCGTCATTCTCCAGTGGCTGCTCGGTTACAACTTTTCAGTGGCGGTGTGGGTCGGCTACATCGCGCTCTACGGCGTGGCCGTGCAGACCGGCGTCGTGATGGTGGTGTATCTGCACGAGGCGCTCGACCGGCGGTTGCGCCGAGGCGGTGACATCACCGCCGAGGACATTCGCGAGGCCACCATCGCCGGCTCGGTGCTCCGCCTTCGCCCGAAGCTCATGACGGTCAGCGTCGTCATGGCCGGTCTCATCCCCATCATTTGGAGCACCGGTGCGGGGTCGGACATCATGAAGCCCATCGCCGCGCCAATCATCGGGGGGATGATCACGTCTACGATTCACGTCCTCATCATCACGCCCGTAATCTTCTACATCATGAAGCTGCGAGCACTGAAGAAGGGCACGCTCAGAGCGTCCGGGATGACACTGTGAACTCTTGGCGCAAGAAATCCCTCACCCCGCGCCTCCGCTCAGTCCCACGCACGTGGTGCAGTTGGGAGCGCTGATGCCGTACATTGACACATTCCGACGCACGTCGTAGTATCGGCTCGTGACGAAACGGCCGGTTCCGTTTCCAGGCGGCGAGCTCGAACATGCGGTCCTGACGGCGTTGTGGGAGCTTGAAGGCGCATCGGCTCCCGAGATTCACACGCGCGTGGGGGAACCGCGCGGGCTGGTCTACACGACAACCGCGAAGGTACTCGACCGGCTACTGGCCAAGCGGCTGGTTCGACGTGTTCGACACGGAAAATCGTTCTTCTACACGCCGACGCAACCCCGCGACCTGATCGAAGCGGCTCGGTTCGGCGACGGCTTACGCAAGCTTCTTGGCCCCGAACCAAGACCCGCGATGGCGACGATCGTCGACGCGCTGGAATCGGTCGACCCCTCACTGCTCGACGAGCTTGCGCGCCTGGTGCACGTACGCCGGAGGTCCCGCAGTGGATCGTGAGTTCGTGCTCGCGATTCTCGGCATCGTGCTGACCGGCGTGACGCTGCAGTTTGGCGTCCTCTGGCCGCCGGCAAAGTTCGTAATCGCCATATCGCCGCAAGATTCAGAGCGCCGCTGCTGGTGGCGTGTCTGGATGCCACTCGCCCCGGTGCTCATCGTGCTCTGCGCGCTTGCGGGATGGGCCGCCCTCGAACCCGATAATTCAGAACTGGTCCCATGGAGTCTCGTGCTCCTGAGCCTCCCCTGCGCGTTCGTCTGGACGCGCGCCATTTGGCGCGCCGTGAAAGCGCTCAGACGACGGCCGGTGGTGCGTGCGGCAGGCGTGATCGGTCTCTGGCATCCACGCATCGTCATGTCCGAGCAATTCCGCGCGTGCGTTGACGATCTGACCGCGGCTGCAGCCACGGCGCATGAAGCGGCACACGCGCGCCATCGAGATCCCCTGCGTCTGTGGCTGGCACAGTTTGCAACGGATCTGCAGTGGCCGTCCGCGCGCGCCGCGGAACGGCTGCGCGCATGGATACGCGTGGTGGAGTTCGCCCGCGACGACGAGGCGCGTCAAGCTGGTGTAGAAGGCGCCGATCTGGCGGCGGCAATCATCGCGGCGGTCAGGCTGTCTGACACGGATCGTCTTGCACCAGCACTCGTCGGTGACCGAGCTGATTTCGAGACTCGCATTCGACGTCTCCTCGCGCCCATGCCTTCGGATGACGCCGTGCCGTCCTCCGCATTGAGGGTGGTGATGGCCGCGGCGCCTGCGCTGGTCGCCATTACCCTCGCCGGCGCACGCTTCGGCGAGTCGCTGGTGCGGACCGTCTTTAGCGCCCTTCCATGATCGGGCGGAACGCCTCTGCGGCGCTGCTGGTGATGACCGCCGTGGTCGCCGGATGCGGCGGCGAGAGCGAAGCGACGCGCGAGGCGGCAGCGATGAAGGCGGCGACGCCGAACCGTGTTCAGGCTGATGGGTCGATCCGACTGACTGACGCGGACCGAGCCGCCTTGGGGTTGACGGTGCAAACCGCCGCTGAGGCCGAACTCCCGAATGCCACGCTCCGATTCGGCCGCCTCGTGAGCCCCCCCGCCAATGAAGCTCAAGTCGTCTCCCCCGTCACAGGTCGCATCACCCGTCCGCCGGGCGTGCAACTCGGGGCGATCGTCGCGGCTGGTGCACCGCTGCTGGACATCGAGCCGGCACTCGATGTCGCGGATCGCATTTCTGTCGGTACTCAGGCGGCCCAGCGCCAAGGTGACATCGAAGCCGCGCAACGTGAACTCACGAAAGCCGAAGCCGATGCCGAGCGCGCGCGCGCACTCTCGCCCCAAGTCGTCAGTACGGCCCAGCTTCAACAAGCCGAAACGGCCGTCGCGACGGCACGCGCCAGGCTCGAAGGACTACAAGCTGCACGAGCCGCCGAAACGACGGCTCGTACGCAAGCCGTTCCCGTCACGACCCCGATTGGCGGAACCGTCGCAGAGATCACGGCCACTGTCGGCTCGCTCGTCAATCGAGGAGACGTGCTCGCGCGCATCGTCAAATCCGGCCCACTCTGGGTGGATCTCTCCGTGCCGCCGGACGATCCCATCGGGGATCACTACGAGTTGGTCACTGCCACCGGCACCATCCCGGCACGCCTACTCTCGCGCGGACGCCTGACGGACGTGGGCGGAACGCGCACGGATCGACTCGCGGTCGAAGCGGGCGATGTGTCCGCCCTCACGCCGGGAACCGCCGTGTCCCTGCGGGTCGGCCACGGTGCGACGCGCGGCATCGTGGTCCCGGAGTCGGCCATCGTGCCGGGCGTCGAGACTGATGCGGTGTTCTTGGAGGTCTCACCCGGCGTGTTTACGTCACGCGCGGTGCAGGTCGCCGCACGGTTCAACGGTCAGGTCAGGCTCAACGCAGGACTCAAGGCCGGCGAGCGCGTCGTCGTGCGCGGTGGCATGGCGCTTCAAGGCGAGTTGCTGCGCAGTCAGCTCCGCCCGGCCGGATAGTCCATGGGCGCGTTCTTCGACGGTCTCATCTCCTGGTCCATTCACAACCGAGTCGTCGTGCTGCTCGGCGCCGCCGCGTTGGTCGCGGCGGGCGTGTGGTCCGCGATGCACGCATCGCTTGACGTCTTGCCCGATTTCACGCCCCCCTTTGTCGTCGTACAAACAGAAGCCACGGGCATGGCCACGCTCGATGTCGAGCAACTCGTGACCCGCCCGCTCGAACAGGTCCTCCTCGGTACGCCCCAAACGACGGCCGTGCGCTCCACGTCCACGCCCGGGCTCTCGGTCGTCTCGCTCTTTTTCGACGAGAGGGTCGACGCCTATCGCGCGCGCCAGCTCGTCACCGAGCGACTGCAACTCGCCCAAACCCGACTGCCGCAGACGATTGGCGCGCCGCAACTCATGCCGATTGTGGCCCCGATCGGCGCCCTCCTTCGCGTGTGCCTCACCTCGAACGACCCGAACCAGGATCAGGCCCTTCGAGACCTCCGGACCTTCGCCGACTGGACGATGCGTCCGCGCCTGCTCGCCGTTCCCGGCGTGGCGCAGGTCATGTCGCTGGGCGGATTCGTGGAGCGCGTCGAGGTCCGGCCTGACCCGACGCGTCTGCGTCAACGGGGCGTGCTCATCGTCGATCTCGTCAACGCGGTCCGATCGAGCCAGTCCTTGACCGGCGCAGGCTTTACCGAAACCGCCAGTGCGCGGCTCGATGTCCAAAACGACGCACGACTGCGGCTCGAGGATGCGGTCGGCACGCTGACCAATACGGCCATCCCGTCAACGTCGGCGACGGCGTCCGCGTCGGCATGGTCCGAGGGACGATCGCGAATCGTTGCGACGCGGACCGCCTCACGCCGACCGGCACGCGTGACCATTGGCGACGTGGCAGACGTCGTGCCTGGCGTAGAACCTCCGGTGGGCGCCGCGTTGTACGACGGTCGGCCGGCGGTGTTCGTGCAGGTGAACAAGCTGCCCGGCGCGGACACTGTTGCCGTGACACGCCAGGTCGAACACGCCATTGAGGACCTCAAAGGCTATTTGCCGAGTGGCAGCCGCATCGAGCCGCCGGTCTTTCGTCAAGCGACGTTTGTGGAGACGTCGGTTCGCAGTGTCGGCCGAGCGATGCTCATCGGTTCGATCCTAGTCATCCTCATCTTGGTGTCGTTTCTGCGATATGGAAGGCTGGCCGTGATCAGCCTCACCGCGATTCCCTTATCGATTCTGACCGCGGGCGCCGTGCTCATCGCGTTTGGCGCCTCGATCAATGGCATGACGCTGGGTGGGCTGGCGATTGCCGTGGGCGAGGTCGTCGATGATGCCATTGTCGACGTCGAAAATGTGTGGCGTCGCCTTCGGGAGAACACGACACGCCGCGACCCATTGCCCGCGCTCGATGTCGTCCGAGCAGCGTCGCGCGAAATTCGCGGCTCCGTGGTCTACGCGACGGTCATCGTCGCGATCGTGCTGATTCCCGTGCTGTTGCTCGGCGGTATCGCGGGACGGATCTTCGCGCCCCTGGCCCATGCGTACATCCTGGCGATCTCGGCATCGCTCCTCGTCGCGCTGACGGTGACGCCCGCCCTGTGCGCGTGGCTGCTGCCGCCGCTCGCCACGCGGGAACCGCGTCTGTCCCGTCTCTCGGTCTGGATGCTGGACCGGTATCGTCGGCTCTTGATCCGAGTGGTCGATCGTCCCCGACTGGTGTTCGCCGTCATCGGAATTCTGGCAGCACTCGCGATCGTCGCGCTGCCATTCATCGGCGGCCGGTTCCTGCCTGAATTTCACGAGACGTCGCTCGTTGGGCACCTCGTGGCCGTTCCCGGCATTTCGCTTGCGGAATCGACCCGCCTCGCGGCGGCCGTGGACGGGCAACTCCGGGCGTCCGGCGTCGCGAGCCACACGCATGCGAGCATCGGCCGCGCGGACCTGTCCGAAGACGCGGCGCCTGTGAACTCCATCGAATTCAACGTGGTATTGAAGAATCCGACGGGCGAG
>JBGPHH010000158.1:0-9838 GCA_041484265.1 Vicinamibacteria bacterium | reverse complement strand
TCTCGACATGACCGCGAATCTACCGGTCGTGGAGCCCGAGAAGGTGCAGGCGCCGGTGTTGCTCGTCCGCGGCGAATACGACGGCATCGCGACCGAAGAGGATCTGGTGAACTTTTTCAAGAAGCTCGGCAACCGCGACAAGCAGCTCGTCGTCTTGCCGGGCATGTCGCACGCCGTGGCGCTCGGTTATAACCGCGACCAGCTCTGGCACGTGATGCAGAGCTTTCTCGGCATGCCCGCGCGTCACGACGGCCAACAGAAAGGGTGAAGCGTATGAAGCAGCGTTCATTGATTGTTCTGCTGGCGCTCGCGGTGGCCCTGTCTGGGGCGCGCGCCGGCGCGCAGCTGGCCCCGTTTGGTCCGGCGGGCGTGGTGATGGGGCACGTGCATCTGAACGTCCGCGACGTCGATGCGCACAAGAAGTTCTGGGCCGAGCTCGGCGGCGTACCGGTGCAGAACGGTCAATTACAGATGGTGCAGCTTCCTGGCGTGTTCGTCGTCTTACGGCAGCAGGTCCCCACGGGCGGCAGCGTGGGGTCCACGGTCAATCACTTCGGCTTCCTCGTGAAGCACATGCAGGACTGGCTGCCGAAATGGAAGGCCGCGGGCCTGACCATGGAGCCGCAGACCAGGCCCACGCAGCTCTACCTGATCGCGCCGGACGACGTGCGGGTCGAGATCCTGGAGGACGACACGATTGACGTGCCGCTCAAGATGCACCACGTGCACTTCTTCATTCCGGAGCCGCTCGAGGTGCAGGCCTGGTACGCGAAGACCTTCGGCGCCGTGCCAGGGAAGCGCGGTCAGTTTGACGCCGCCGATCTGCCGGGCGTGAACCTGACGTTCAGCAAAGCCGACATGCCGACCGTGAAGACCGTGGGCCGCTCGGTGGACCACGTCGGCTTCGAAGTGAAGAATCTGGAGCAGTTCGTCAAGAAGCTCGAAGCCTCCGGCATCAAGTTCGATCGGCCGTACCAACATTCGACGGCGAGCCCGACGACCGCCATCGCGTTCCTGACTGATCCGTGGGGGACGCAGGTCGAGCTGACGGAGAATCTGGCGCCGGGCTCAGGGACCAAATAGCCCCCCTTCGTTAGTGGCGGTTCTGGGCCGGCGGTCGCATCGGTCTCCAGAGAGTCGGGTGCGCGTCTCTGGCGAGCAACATTTCGTGTACATGATTATGTATACTGTGATGTATGAAAAACGTCCAGGTCACCATTGACCAAGAAACGCTGACCGAAGTCGATCGCATCGGCAAACCGCTCGGCCTTAAGCGTTCCGACATCGTGCGTCGGGCACTTCGCGATTGGGTGCGCCGGCATGCCGTCGAGCGGTTCGAGCAGGACTGGATCGCCGCGCTCGGGACGACGCCCGACGAGGCCGGCCGCGCCGACGACTGGCGGGCGATTCAGACGTGGAGCAAGAAGTGAATCGCGGCGATGTGTGGATGCTGGATCTCGGAGGCCGCTCCGGACGGCGGCCAGCCGTCATCGTGACGCGGCAAGCGGTGATCGCGCACGTCAACAAGCTCACGGTCGCTGAAATCACCTCGTCGGGCAAAGGCTATCCGACCGAGGTGGCGATCGACCGTCAGGCGAATCTACCGCGAGAATCCTACGTGGAGCTAGACAACATTCAGACAGTCTCCAAGGCTCGATTCGTCAAATACGTCGGCGCGCTCGATGCGGCCACCATGCGCACCATCAGTCGGAAAGTCATTTTGGCGCTCGGTTTGGAAGACGCCCTGGCGTGATGAGTGCGTCGTTCGTCAATCGGCCGAAACTTCTTCTGAAGTAGTCTTGCTATGCGGATCAAGTACCTCCTCGCCGCCGCTCTGACCGGCCTCGTCGGTTCGGTCGCGTACGATCTCGCGCTCTCCGCACAGCGTCCGACGACGACGCAAGCACCCGCGTTCGACGGCAAGACCCTGACGGCACTCCCAAGAGAGAGCTGGCTCACAAACGGTGGAGACTTGTTCAACCGCCGTTACTCGCCTCTGACGCAAATCAGCCGCGAGAACGTGGCGAACCTCAAGGCCGTCTGGCGCGTGCAGTTGAACGGGTCTGGCGTCGACGCCAAATACTCGGGCGAGGCACAACCGATCGTCTACGAGGGCGCCATCTACGTGGTCACGGGCGCTGACGATGTGTTCGCCGTGAGCGTCGATTCGGGAGCCATCCTCTGGTCGTACCGCGCGAACCTCGATCAGGCGATCAATGTCGTCTGCTGCGGCTGGACGAGCCGCGGCGTCGGTCTGGGCGACGGAAAGATCTTCGTCGGCCAGATCGACGGCAGGCTGGTCGCACTCGATCAGCAGACGGGCGCCGTCGTCTGGTCGACGCAGGCCGAGCGATGGCAGGACGGCTACACCATCACCAGCGCGCCCCTCTACTACGATGGCCTCATCGTCACCGGCTTTGCCGGCGCCGAATATGGCACCCGCGGGCGTGTGAAGGCGTTTGACTCGCGCGACGGGCATCTTGTGTGGACGTTCTACACCGTGCCGGGACCCGGCGAGGTCGGCTACAACACGTGGCCGCAGACCAACGACGCCTGGCAGAGAGGCGGCGCCACAGTCTGGCAGACGCCGGCTGTCGATCCCGAACTCGGCCTCCTCTATTTTTCAACCGGCAATCCCGGCCCGGATTTCAGCGGCGCCTTCAGAGCCGGCGACAATCTCTTTTCGACCTCCATCGTCGCCGTCGAAGCTAAAACCGGGAAGTATCGCTGGCACTTTCAGCAAGTGCATCACGATCTCTGGGATTACGACAGCCCCAATCCCGTCGTGCTCTTCGATATCACGATCCGCGGCGTCACGCGCAAGGCGCTGGCCCAGGCGAGCAAGACGGGATGGGTCTACATCCTCGATCGCACGTCCGGCAAGCCGCTCGTCGGCATCGACGAGAGGCGCGTGCCGCAGGAACCGCGGCAGGCGACCGCAGCCACGCAGCCGTACCCAGCCGGCGATCCGTTCGTTCCGCAGTCGATCGCCATCGCGCCTGAAGGCTTCCGGCTCGTCAACCAGGGGCGCATCTTCACGCCGTATTTCACCGACCCGATTGTCGCCAAGCCGGGCCAGGGCGGCGGTGCCAACTGGCCGCCGAGCTCGTACGATCCGAACTCCGGCTACTTCTACGTGTGTGCGCAGGATCGTACCGGCATTTTCAGGGGTGACGACAAGGTCGCTGACACACCGCTCGGCCAGCAGTACCTCGGCGGACGGTTCGGCAGCGTGCAGTGGGGCGTGACCGGCATTTTTGCGGCGCTCGACATGCGGACCAACAAGCTCGTCTGGCAGCAACAGTGGCCCGAGCGGTGCTACAGCGGATCGGCGGTCACCGCGGGAGGTCTGGTCTTTGTTGGGCGCGGCGATGGCCGCTTTACCGCGCTCGATGCCAAGACCGGCAATCTGCTGTGGCAGTTCCAGACCGGCGCCGGCGTCAATGCGCCACCGAGCGTCTTCGAACGTCGAGGCCAGGAGTATGTGGCGGTCTATTCCGGCGGCAGCCTGTTTGCCGCGGCAACGAGGGGTGACAGCCTGTGGCTGTTCTCCGCTTCAGGCACGTTAGGCCCGGTGGATTTGGGCGGGGTCGTGGCCGATCGCGCACCGGCGGCGCCGGCTGCAGACGCCGTGGCCAGTCTCGCGAGTGGCCGCACGGTGTTCGAAGCCTCGTGCAGTCCATGCCACGGTGAAAAAGGTGAGGGCGGGCACGGCGGCGGCCCCGCGCTCACCGCCGCGACCAACCGAGCGACGGTGACGCGTGTCATCACCGAAGGGCGTAATCTGATGCCCGCCTTCGCTCGCAGCCTCACACCCGAGCAGATCCGCGACGTCACCGCGCACGTTGTCGAGGCCCTGCCTCACTAGATCCACCTGCCGCAGATCTTCGCGGAGTTGAAACACGCGTCTGTCAATTCAATCGCGGGCGAGGATCTCGCCGTGCAGCACGCTGAAGAACGCGTCTGGCTGCTTCGCCCACGTGCGCCAGCCTTGTGCGATCTGCGCGAGCTCGGCGGGCGTCGACAAGCCGTACTCGATCGCTTGCCTGCCCAGGGCCGATTGCTCGCAGCGATCCGCCCACAAGCCGCCCCACCATGTACAAGAGTCCGGATCCGCGTAGGTCCAGGTCGAGCTCGACGCTTGGACGTGACGAAACCCGGCCGCGAGTGCCCAGCTCTTGAGCAGCGGCCCGGCATCGGGCTCGGCCCGATTGCGACGCGCGACGTCGCGGTAGAGTTCGAGCCAGCGCGACAGGAGCGGCTCGCGCGGCGCCCACGAAAAGCACGAATAATCGCTGTCACGCGCGGCGAACACGCCACCCGGACGCAGCAGGCGACGCAGCTCGCGTAATGCGCGCACCGGATCGGTCAGGTGTTGCAACACCTGGTGGGCGTGCACGACATCGAACGACGCCACAGGCAAGCTGAGGTCGTAGATGTCGCCCGCAGCGAATTCGACGGCGACGCCTTGGCTCGCAGCGTAGGCGCGGGCCTGCTCGAGCACGTCGCCTACGCGATCGAGCCCACGCGTGCGCCCGGGCGCGACCCGGCGCGCGAGATCGACCGTGATCGTGCCCGGCCCGCAGCCCACATCGAGCAACGCAAGACCCGGATGCAGGTGAGGCAGCAGGTAGGCGGCGGAGTTCTCCGCGGTGCGCCAGGTGTGGCTGCGCAGAACTGATTCGTGGTGTCCGTGGGTGTAGACGTCGCTGCCGGCTATTGGTAGACCTTCGCGGCCTTGAAGTCGCCGCCCTTGACAATGGAGATCGCCGTCGCGTTGACGTGGCGCCGGAACGCCCCGTTGACCTGGGCCAGCGTCAGCGCCTCCAGCTTCGCGTCGAGCTCAGCGTCCCAGGCGAGCGTGCGGCCGTACTGCTCGAGGGCCGCAATCCGGTTCAGCACGCCGCCATCGCTCGAGCGGTTGCCGACGCGAGACTCGAGGAGGGCCTTCTTGGCCGAGGCCAGCTCGGCGGCCGTGAATCCGTCTCTGAGCGCCTTGTTCAACTCGTCGAGGAAACTCGCCTCGACCTTCGGCGTGTTGCCGGGATTGGCGATCGCCGACATCGAGAAGACCGCGGCGTCGCCCTCCACCGGAGCGGCGAAGTTCGTGCTGACGCCGTAGCTCAGTCCTTCGCGGTTGCGGATCCGATCCGGCACTCGGGAGCTCAAGCCACCGCCGCCGAACATGTAGTTGGCCATCACCATGGCGGGATAGTCCGGGTCCGTGTCGCGCATGCGAAGACGCAGGCCTGCGGAGAACTGCGCGTTCTCCTTGTCCGGCGTTTCGATGGCCGTATTGATGCGCTGCACGTCTTGATAATTGTTGACGACGCGAGCGTAAGGGCTGGCGCTCTTCCACGATCCGAGAAGGTCGCCCGCCGTGCTCTCGACCGCGGCCGGATCGAACTTGCCGACCACGACGAGCTCGCCTTGAGAGGCGCCATAAAACCCACTATGGAACCGCTTCACGTCGTCCACGGTGACCTTGTTGAGGTCTTCAATCTCCTCGTCTATCGTGCGAACGTGTCGCACGTCGGTCCGAGGGTAGGCGCTCAGATGGGTCTGAAGCGCTTGCCCGACAAGCGTGCCGGGTTCGGTGCGTCCGCGGTCGATTTGGGCGATCCGCTGCGCGCGAATTTGGTCGAAGTCTGAAGGGGGAAATGCGGGCTCGCGGAGGATCTCGAGAGCCAGCCGCATCGCCGGCAGAAGGTTCTCGACCGTCGTCGAAATGTTTGCCGTTACGCCCGTGAGCCCGCCTCCGCCGAAGCCAATCGTCGCGTTCAGCCGCTGCATCTCGCCCTGAAGCTGCTGCCGCGACTTGGTCTTGGTTCCGCGCATGAGCAGGGCCGTGGTCATTTCGGCTGCCGCACTCTGGCCTGCGAGTGAGCGCTCGTCGCCGAAGCGAAGCGTCAGGGAGGCTTGGACACGGTTGCCCCTCGTGCCCTTGGGCAGAAGCGCCAGCCGAATCCCACCGGGAAGGGTTGAGCGCTTGATCCGCTTCTCAATGACGCCTGGAGATGGATCGAGCGCTTCGCCGGCGTCGACGGTCACCTCCGGCTTGAAGGTGGTGAGCAGCTCGGCAAGACCAGGAGCATCCGGTACCACGGTACGGTCCGGCGCAGCCTCTGGGAGGAACACGCCAACCGTGCGGTTCGAATCCTTGAAGTACAGTTTTGCGACGCGCGAGACATCATCGGGCGTCACGCGTTTCAGCTCTTCGTAGTTGGTGAACTCGAGACGCCAGTCGCCCGCGCCGATGACCTCGGTCAGCTGCAGGGCGAGCTGCTGCGAGTTGGCCATGGTCCGGTCCATCCCTTGAATGATGCGGGTCTTGGCGCGATCCACTTCTTCCTTGGTCGGGGCTTCGCGGGTGAGCTCGGCGATGGTATCGACGATGATCTTCTTCACTTCATCCACTGACTGCTCGTCGTTGAGCGTGGACGAAACGGTGACGAAGCCCGGATCGTGAAACTCTGCGACCGACATATTCACGGTCAACGCTTTTCGCGTGTCGACGAGCGCCTTGTTGAGTCGGCCCGTCCCGCCCCTGCCGGAGGAGAGAATGCCGGACATGACTTCAAGCGCCGCCGAGTCCGGGTGCGCCATCGCCGGCGTGTGGTACGCCATGATCAGATTCTTGCCCTTGCCCACACGACGGAGCTCGACCGAGCGCTCGCCGTCCTGAGGCGGCTCGACCGTGTAGGTCTCTTGCAGCTTGCGGGCGGGGCGGGGGATGGCGCCCAACGAGCGCGCCACCATCGCCAGCGTCTGAGTGGGATCGATCTGGCCCGCGATCGTCACGACCGCATTGTCGGGCTGGTAGTACTTCCGGTAGAAGTCGGCGAGATTCGCGATCGGCACGCGCTCGATGTCGGCGCGCGACCCAATCGTATCTTTGCCGTAGTTGTGCCAGAGGTACGCGGTCGAAAGCACCCGCTGTTCCAGCACGCCCGCAATGCTGTTCTCGCCCCGCTCGAACTCGTTGCGCACGACCGTCATTTCCGTGTTGAGCAACGACTGTTCAATTCGCATATTGACCATCCGTTCGGCCTCGAGGCCGAGCGACCACTCGAGGTTCTCGGTCGAGGCGTTGACGGTCTCGAAATAATTCGTGCGGTCGAAGTACGTGCCGCCGTTCCATCGGGCGCCGTGATCCTGCAGCTCTTTCTTGATGTCGCGGTCGTGCGTGCTCTTGATGAAGTTGAGATGTTCGAGCAGATGCGCCATGCCCGCCTCGCCGGCGCCTTCGTGCCGCGAGCCGACAAGATAGGTGACATTCACCGTGATGGTGTTGCTCCCGGAGTCCGGCAGCAGCAGCACCCGCAACCCGTTCGGATAGGTGTATTCGGTGATGCCGGCCATTGACGCGCCCTTTCGGACGCCTTGTGGCAGCGTTTGCGCGCCGAGGACCAGGACGCTCAGACTGACGGCGACGATGGCTACGAGCACCGAGTCTCGGAACTGCCGCGGGCTCAGAGGCCGGCGCTCGGTAGTAGGACTGGTCATGAAAGACATGGGAGAAATTCTCCGTCGCTCAGTGACGCTGACAGGACCTCAGCTTGGCGTATAGTGTGCTCTGTCAAAGCGTCGTAGAAAAGCGGGACTGGGGGAGATTATGCGCCGGGCGTTAGGGCTTGTCGCGGTCTTTTTGATGACCGTTCCAGCGGCCACGCGAGGTCTCGCGGCTTCTCAGGCGCCCACCGCCTCTCAGATTGCGCCGCCGCCCCCTCCGTCGCCTCCGCCGGCGCCCCTGCGTGTCGGAGGCGCCATCAGCCAGCCCACCAAGACCAAGCACGTCAATCCCGTGTATCCGCCTGTGGCGCAGTTTGCCAACGTCGAGGGCGTGGTCATCATCGAGGCGACGATTGGAGCGGGGGGCAAGGTGGAAGACGCGAAGGTCCTCCGGTCCATCCCGCTCCTCGATGCCGCGGCGCTCGCCGCTGTGCGCCAATGGGAGTACACGCCGACGCTGCTCAACGGCGTGCCGGTGCCGGTCATCATGACGGTCACCGTCAATTTCACTCTGCAAGGCGGCCCATCGAGCGGCATGATCCCGATCATCTCGGTGCGGGGGCAGGATGGGGCGGTGTCTCGGTGGGAGATGCCTCTGCAGCAGGTGAACGGCCTGGCGCCGTGGAACTCGCGGATGGGCCCGCCACCGTTGTCGATGGACGAAGCTGTGCGTGCGGCGGAGGCGTGGCTGAAGCAACGAGCGCCTGGCGCGGAGGCCTTCCAGCTGTCGGCCGCGAACCTTGCGCGGATCCAACCCGACGTGCTGATGGACCGGTGGTTCTACTTTCTGGTTTTCGATTCAGTCGCCGCCGACCAAAGTCAAACGGTCCTTCGGCGGTTCATGGCCGTCGTCCTGCTCGACGGATCGGTCGTCGACCCACACGTGGATGCCCCGACCACTGGACAGACGCCCCAGCCGCCAAAATGATCGGCGACCTCACCTCCGGTACTGCGCACGCGCCTCTTCGATCTGGCGGGCGATATCCTGCACCAAGTTCGCCGGCGACACCACGCGGGCGAAAGGGCCGAAGCTGAGTAGCCAGCTCGTGAGCGCGCGATCGATGCAGACGTCGAGGGTCACCATCACACCGCCGTTCGGCGCATTCGTCATTGATTGCGAGGCATGCCACTGGCGTGCGCGAACGTAGTCGGCCACCGCCGGCTGGAATTCGATCTCCACGCGTTCTGGCGGGCCCGAGTGGACACCGAGCGAATGTGGGAACGCCGTATCGGGCAGCTCCTCGATCGGCGCAAATCTGTCCTCGAGCAGCGAGATCTCCTGGATGCGCTCAACGGCGAACGTCCTGACCTCGCCGTATTCAGGGACGTAGGCGAGGAGGTACAGTCCGCCTTGCGCGTACGCCAGACGATACGGGTGCACGAGGTACGTCTTGGTGCGCTCGCTCGACTTGGAGTAATACGTCATCGTGGCCTGACGCAGGTGCAGCGTGGCTTCGAGCGCGCGCGCGACAATCGGCTGTTGCCGGGCGGTATCGGTGCCCGGAGAACCTGCAGGTGTCGGGTTGGGCTTGGTCGCAATGACGCGGGGGAGCTGGTCGAGGAAGTGCCGCATGTGCGGCGTCAACGCCGATTCCAGCTTGTCGAACGCGCTCTCGACTTCGTCGCGAAACGGCGTGCCCGATAGCGATTCAAGGAGGGTTCGACTGAAGTACAGGGCGCAGAGCTCCGCCAGCGTCAGGCCGGCCGCCAGTCCCTTCAATGCCTGCCCATTGATCCGCCACCGGGTTCGGCCATCGTCTGCCGAGCGATCATCGAACAGCGGGAATCCCGCTTCCTCGAGCGCCTGAAGGTCCCGGCGGATGGTCCGCGTCGTGACGTCGCAGAGTGAGGCCAGATCGGCGATCGTCACGCCGCCGCCTCGCGACCGCTCGATTTCCCGCAGGATCGTCCATTGGCGGATCACTTCGGCGTTACGCGGCACGAGAAGATTCTACAATCTGGGGGATACATGCACGCGATGATGCTGGTTCGCGCGGCAGCGAGTGCGCTCGAAGAACGTGAGTGCGAGGTCCCGACGCTCCTGTCCGGCCAGGTGCTCGTCAAGGTCAGCGCCTGCGGCGTCTGCCGTACGGATTTGCACATCGTCGACGGCGAGTTGCCACACCCCAAGCTTCCGCTCGTGCCCGGGCACGAAATTGTCGGCGTGGTCGAGCGCATCGGAGATGGCGTTGCCGACCTGGCGGTCGGAGACCGAGTCGGTATTCCGTGGCTCGGGTACTCGTGCGGCGAGTGTGCGCATTGCCTGGCTGGCCGAGAGAATCTGTGCCCTCGCGCGCGCTTCACCGGTTATCAGATCGATGGTGGG
>JBGPHH010000157.1:0-9860 GCA_041484265.1 Vicinamibacteria bacterium | reverse complement strand
TTATTGGGTCCGGCGTCTTCGGCGGGCCTGATAAGGCCCGCCCTACATTCTTCAATCGCTCCGTCAGCGATTCGCCGTCGACGAACTCGAGGACGAGGAAGCGCGTTGGGCCGGCGTCTTCGAGGCCGTAGATGGCGGCGATGTTCGGATGGTTGAGGGCCGCGAGCGCCTGCGCCTCACGCTGGAAGCGCGCGAGCCGATCGGGATCGTGAACAAACGCATCAGGCAGTACTTTGATCGCGACGTCGCGGTTGAGCTTGGGATCGCGCGCGCGATAGACTTCGCCCATCCCGCCGGCGCCCGCGAGTGCGACGATTTCGTACGATCCGAGTCGCGACCCCGCTGTCAACGCCATCAGTGAGCTGTCCGCTCCGGTGGCATTATAGACTCAGTGTTTGCATGAGGCCGTTGGTCCTGGCGTCAGTCCTTGCCTGCTCGGCGGCATGCGGCCGAGCCGCGCCCTCGGGCATCGGCTCGGCGACCGCGGAGTGGATCGAGCCGGCCACCGGCATGGTGTTCGTCCTCGTGCCGGCCGGGCACTTCGTCATGGGCTCGCCCGCTTCGGAAGCCGGCCGCGAATTGCAGGAGGTGCAACACGAGGTCGTCATTTCCCGGCCGTTCTACCTCGGCAAGTTCGAGGTGACGCAGGGGCAGTGGCAGACCGTGATGCACGCGAACCCGAGTTGGTTTCAGGCCGGCGACAAGAACATGCCGGTCGAGCGCATCAACTGGTTCGAGGCACACGAATTCGTCAATCGGCTCGCCAGTCAATCACCCGGCAGCACGTTTCGTCTTCCGACCGAGGCTGAGTGGGAGTACGCCGCGCGCGCCGGCACCACGAGCGCGTACAGTACCGGCGCGACGCTCACGACACGACAGGCGAACTACGATGACCCTCCGTCGCGTGGGCCGACCGCGGAACGTGAGGCTGGAGGTCGGCCGGTGCGAGTCGGGTCGTTTCCGCCCAATGCCTGGAGACTCCACGACATGCACGGCAACGTGTGGGAGTGGTGCGAGGATGAGTTGTGCCAGTACCCCACCGGGCGTGTGATTGACCCCGTTGGCCAATGCGGGAGCCCATTGAAAGTCATTCGCGGCGGCAGCTGGTATTTTGGGGCTGACAGCGCGCGCAGCGCGCTGCGATACACGCATCAGCCCATGGATCGCGGCTTCAGCCTCGGACTGCGTATCGTGCGCGAGTCCGCAAGCCGGCGCTAGAAGCCTGAGGCAGTCGATGAGCGAGTGGCAATCTGCAGATCACGCGTCGGCGTACCTCGAACGAGCCGACCGGGTCCCGAATCGTTCGGCTGGTGAGGCCGCCTTGATCGACGAGTTGCCTCCCCACGTTCGTCGGGTTCTTGACCTGGGCTCGGGCGACGGACGCTTGTTGGAGATGGTGCTGGACGCCAGGCCGCACGCACGGGGTGTGGCGCTCGATTTCTCTCCGCTCATGCTTCAACAGTTGAAGGCCCGGTTCGCGGCCCGTCCGGACCTCACTGTAGAAGTCGTCGACCGCAATCTCGAAACGGAGCTGCCGTCTCTCGGCACATTCGACGTCGTGGTGTCGAGCTTTGCCCTCCATCATCTGCTCCATGAACGCAAGCGGCGGCTGTACGAGGAAATCTGGGACCTCTTAGAGCCTGGAGGTGTGTTCTGCAATCTCGAGCACGTAGCCTCGGCGTCGGCCTACGGACACGAGCGGTTTCTCCAGGCTATGGGCACCACGCCTGCGGAAGAGGATCCGTCCAACAAGCTGCTGGACGTGCAGAGTCAGCTGCGCTGGCTGCGCGAGATCGGGTTCGCCGACGTCGATTGTTACTGGAAGTGGCGCGAGCTGGCGCTTCTCGTCGGCCGAAAGCATGCCGCTGAACCTCAGCGGGGCTCGGAAGGACGATCCGTGACAGATTCCTCGGCAGCCGCGGTGGAAATGTCGGCGGTCGCCTTCCGACACCTTCGCGCGGACGAGGTCGATCGGGCCCACGAGATCCTCGTTCGTGCGGCGGAACGGCTCTTGTCCAAAGGCATCCGCCAGTGGACTGTCGACTACCCGAAGGATCGGTACCTTGCCAGCCAGGAGATGGGCTGGAACTACGCGCTCGAGGTCGAGGGGGAGCTGGCGGCCGTGCTGACGCTCTCGCGGGAGTTGCCGGCGGTGTGGGCGGATCACTTCGGCGCGGCGACACCCGTCTGGTGGCTTTCGAAGCTTGCAACAGCGCCGGCCTTCCATGGGCGAGGCGTTGGCGCGCTCGCCGTGCGATGTGCGATGGGGGCCGCGTACAACCAGGGCGCGGATCGGCTGTGTCTCGACTGCGTCTATGGCAACGGGTTTCTCGTCGACTTCTATCGCGGCCTGGGCTTCCGCCTGGTCGACCGGCGAGATGTCCAGTTCCCGACAGGGCTGTTCGACATGGCGCTCATGGAACTCCAGATGTTGTACTCATCATGAAATATCTGACGACGACGGAGCTCGAGGCGGGGCTGGACGAGATCCGCCGATCGCCGACGGACGCAGGCGTTCTCGAGATGATCGTGCGGCGGCCGAGCGTCAACGAGCGTCAGGTGCTGCAGGCGGGCGAGCTCGACCTGGCAGACGGCCTGGTCGGCGACAGCTGGAAGGTGCGTGGCAAGTCGCCGCATCCCGACAAGCAGCTCAACATCATGAACGCCCGCGTCCTCACGCTGGTCGCGCAGGACGAAGCGCGCTGGCCGCTGGCGGGCGATCAACTCATCATCGACATCGATCTGAGTGCTCACAACTTGCCGGTGGCGACACGACTGTCCATCGGCTCGGCTGTCATCGAGGTCACGGCTCCGCCCCATACAGGCTGTAAGAAGTTCGTCGAGCGCTATGGCCTGGACGCCATGAAGTTCGTCAACGCTCCCGAATGGAGCGACCTCCACCTGCGTGGCATCAACGCCAAGGTTGTGCAGTCCGGCTCGATTCGCGTCGGCGACGTCGTGAAAAAGCTGTGAGCCGGCCGGCCGCATGCTGCTCGTCCTGAAGCTGCTGCTCGTGCCGAGCCTGGTTGGCGCCGTGACGCTGGCGGCCCGACGCTGGGGACCGCGCATCGGCGGATGGCTGACGGCCATGCCGATCGTCACCGGCCCGATCCTCTGTTTTCTCGCCTACGATCAGGGCGATGTCTTCGGCGGACGCGCGGCCCAGGCCACGCTCGCCGGAGTGACCGGCCTTGGCGCCTTCTGCGTGGCGTACGCCTATGCGTGCCGGCGACTTGCCTGGCCGCTCAGCCTCCTCGTCGCGTGGACGGCATTCGGTGTGGTGACGGCGGTGCTCTACATCGCGCAGCCGACGCTCATCGCCGGCCTCGTGCTGGCGCTCTTCGCGTCGATCGTCGGCGAACGTGTCATCCCCCGGCCGACGGGCGTGCCGGCGACTTCGTCGCGACCCTCCCACGATCTGCTGATTCGGATGCTCGCGACCGGCACGCTCGTCGTGGTTGTCACGGCGGTCGCCGCCTGGCTGGGTCCGAACCTGAGCGGCCTGCTGACAGCATTTCCGACCGCGATCGCGATCATCGCGGCCTTCAGTCATGCGCAGGGGGGGCCGAACGCCGTGCAGCCGATGGCGCGCAGCTTCATGCGCGGGCTCAAGAGCTTCGCGCTCTTCTGCTTTGTGTTCGCGTGGGCCATCGTCCCGCTGGGATTGGGTTGGACGGTGGTGATTGCGGCTACAGCGCAGATGGTCGTCCACGGCCTCACGCTGTGGGCGATGACAACGGGGAAGTCTTAAGTGTGAAGTCTCAAGTCTGAAGTGTGCTTCTTGAGACTTCAGACCTGAAACTTGAGACTTTCAGAGGTCATCGAGCGCAGCGAGCACCTCTTCCGCGTGGCCGTCCACTTTGACGTTGTCCCAGCGGCGCGCGACCTTGCCATCGGCGCCGATGAGATACGTCGTGCGCAGGATGCCCATGAACTCGCGGCCGTAGAGCGACTTCTTTTGCCAGACGCCGTACTTGTCCGCCACGTCGTGATCCGCATCGGCGAGTAACGGGAAGGTGACGTCGTACTTGTCGGCAAACTTGGCCTTGCTCGCCTCGTCGAGAATGCTGGCACCCAGCACGACGGCCTTGCCCGCTTTGAACTTGGGCAGATTGTCCCGAAACGCGCAGGTCTCCTTCGTGCAACCAGGCGTATCGTCCTTGGGATAGAAGTAGAGCACCACGGGCCGGCCGGCGTAGTCGGCGAGCCGATGCGCCTTGCCCTTCTGGTCGTTGAGGCTGAAGGGCGGCGCCTTCTTTCCGGGCTCAATGAGCGGCATGGCTATTGATGCTAACACCGTTGTTTCACTTGACATTACCGGCACGGGATGTGTTAATGACCTGTTCTAAAAGCCGGGGTGCCTGCGGCGTAAGACGTAGACGCGCTGGATTTATCTGAGGAGGGGAGTTCCGATGCGCAACAGTTTGATCAAGCTTTCCGCGATTCTCGCGTTCGTGGCCCTGACGGCCTACGCTCCGGCGGCGGCACCGACCATGGCCGTGCCTGCGGTCGGGCCCTCGCTCTCGTCGCTCGGTCCGATGGTGTTTGCTGCCGACGGCACGATGTTCGCCGGCGACACGCAGGCAGCCACAATCTTCGCGTTCAGCCTCGGCGCCCAGGCCAACGGCGGCCAGCCCGGCACGGCGGACGTCGCCAACATCAATCAGAAGATCGCGGCGATGCTCGGGACCGACGCCGGCCAGATCACCATTACCGATCTCGCCGTGCACCCGACGACGCACAATTCGTACATCTCGGTGATGCGTGGCCAGGGCGCGGCCGCCAAGCCCGCGCTCGTGCGTGTGGATGGCGCGGGCCAGATCACGCTCGTCAACACCGACCAGCTCCAGTTCACGAGCGTGGCGCTGCCGAATGCGCCTGGCGCCGAAGTCGCCAACCAACGCCGGAGCTCGATTACCGACCTCGCGTTTGCCAACGGCCGCGTCTACGTGGCCGGCTTGTCGAACGAGGAGTTCGCGTCGAAGCTGTGGTCGATCGGTTACCCGTTCACCAAGGCTGACAACGGCACGAGCGTCGAGATCTATCACGGCAACCACCGCCGCCTCGAGACGCGCGCGCCCATCTACGCGTTCATCCCGTACACGATGGACAAGCAGCAGTACATCCTCGCCGCCTATACCTGCACGCCGTTTGTGAAGTTCCCGGTGGCGGATCTGGCCCCGGGCGCGAAGTACCGCGGGACCACAATCGGCGAGTTCGGCGCGGGCAACCAGCCCCTCGACATGATCCGGTATCAGAAGGACGGTAAGGAGTTCCTGCTGATGTCGAACACCAGCCGCGGTGTGATGAAGGTGCCGACGGCGACCTTCGCGACGGCGGCGGCGATTACCTCGCCGGTCGAGTCCGAAACCGGCGGCGTGCCCTACGAGAAGATCACGTCAATGACGGGCGTGCAGCAGCTCGATCTGCTCGATGCGACGCACTCGATCGTGATCGCCGGCACCCCGGCGGCTCTCAATCTGACGGCCGTCGCTCTGCCGTAGCTCGGCGTTTTCGCGATGCAGCATCGGAACGGTGGGACAGGGCGTCGGACGACCGACGCCTTGTCCCCCTGGTTCCGCTCCTTCCGCCGACTCCTTCCCTTCGTCCTCCTCGGTCTGTTCGTCGACTGTGGCGGCTCCGCGCCGGCAGGTCCTCTTCAGATCACGTTGCAGCAGAATCCGGCCAGTCGCAGCCGCACCGCGGTCGTGGAGGTGACCGGTCTGACGCCACGGGAACTCGCCAGCCTGCGTGGGGCCCAGCTGGGATCCGACCAGTGGCAGGCGCTCTTCAGAATCACGGTCGGCGACAACGCCTCGCCGACGTCGATTCCGCCCGTGCAGGGTGCCTACCAGGTGACCGACGCGGCCCTGACCTTCGTGCCGCTCTTTCCTTTTGATCCGGGTCGCGCCTATCGCGTGGCCTTCGACCCTTCACGGTTACCTGTGCACGTCGTCGATCGGCGACCCGACGTGGTGACGACGGTGGTGCGCGTGCCGGCAGTGGCGACCGAGCCGTCGACCGTGGTCACGGCAGTACACCCAGCCGCCGACGTGTGGCCTGAGAATCTGCTGCGTCTGTACATTGAGTTCTCCGCGCCGATGGGCAATGGCAGCGCTCGCGACTTCGTCCGGATCCTGGATCAAGCCGGACGCGAGGTGCCGATTCCGTTCCTGGCCATCGAGGCCGACTTCTGGAACCCCGACCATACGCGCTTCACGTTGTTCTTCGATCCGGGTCGTGTGAAGCAGGACATCCGGCCCAACAAAGAGCTGGGCCGCCCGCTCCGGGCCGGAGGGAAGTACACCCTCGAGATCTCGGCCGACTGGCGCGATGCCCAGAATCAGCCGCTCAAGACGGCCTACCGACGCGAGTTCCGCGTCGGGCCGGCCGATGCGAAGCCCATCCTGATGTCGTCCTGGCGCATCGCCGCGCCATCGGCGGGGACGCGCGATCCGCTGGTCGTGACGTTTCCCAAGCCGCTCGATCACGGGTTGCTGGCGCGGGCGCTCTCCGTCGAAACGAAGGACAAGCGGCTGGTCGATGGCACCATCACCCTCGAAGCGGCCGACACGCGGTGGCTCTTCACGCCGGCGGGCCCATGGCCGAGCGGCGGGTTCGATCTGGTCGCGCTGGAGATCCTCGAGGACCCGGTCGGCAATCGCATCATGCACCCGTTTGAAGTGCCGGCCGAGGCGAACAACGATCAACCACCGGATGAGTTCCGGAGAGGTTTCAGCATCAAGTGAGTCTCAAGGCTCAAGTCTGAAGTCTGGCAGACTTGAGACTTCAGCCTTCAGACTTACGATCCCTCACCCGCCCCTGCTACAATTCCCCCCTGGAGGCCGTTGATGTCGACGTCCAGACGCTCCTTCCTGCTGCTCGCCGGCTTTTGTTTCTCGCTCGCCCTCAGCGCCGCGCCTTTTGTGGCGCCGGTTCGCCTGGCTGCGGCGTCGTTGCCCGCGCGGCTGACCGACCAGGAATTCTGGCGCCTCTTGTCCGAATCTTCTGAAACCGACGGCTTCTTCCGGTCCGACAACCTGTTGTCAAACGAATCGGGGTTCCAGTTTGTGGTGCCCGATCTCGCGCGCATGGTCAAGCCTGGCCGCGTCTACATGGGCGTCGGGCCCGAGCAGAATTTCACGTACATAGTCGCGACCAGACCGGCGATGGCGGTCATCGTCGACATCCGCCGCGGCAATCTGGATCTGCAGCTGATGTACAAGGCGCTCTTCGAGCTGTCGGCCGACCGCGCGGACTTCGTGTCGCGCCTGTTTGTGAAGAAGCGTCCCGCTGGTTTGACGACGAGGTCGACGGCCCAGGAGATCTTCGCCGCCTACTGGGACGTCCAGACCAGCGACGAGACGCAATTCAGGGAGAACCTGAGAGGCCTCATGGCCCTCCTCAAGGACAAGCACGGCTTCGCGCTGTCGAGCGACGACCTCAAAGGCATCGAGGATGTGTATCACGCGTTCTACTGGTACGGTCCGCGGCTGCAGTATTCATCGACCGGCAGTTTCGGCGGCACCAATCAACCGACCTACGCGGATCTCATGACGGCGACCGACGAGAAGGGCGTGGCACGCGGGTACCTGGCCACCGAGGAGAACTTCGCCTTCATGAAGGACCTCGAGAGCCGCAACATGCTCGTGCCCATCGTCGGCAACTTCGGCGGGCCGAAGGCGATTCGCGCCGTGGGGCGGTACTTCAAAGAGATGGACGCGACGGTGTCGACGTTCTATCTGTCCAACGTCGAGCAGTATCTGCGGCAGGACGGCATCTGGGTGAATTTCTGCGCCAGCGTGGCGACCCTGCCGCTCGACGAGACGAGCACGTTCATCCGCTCGGTCCGCCGCGTTGGCGACACGTCCCCAGGGTTCGGATTGGCCTCCGAGTTGGGGAACATCGCGAGCGAGGTCAGGGACTGTCGCTGAATTGCTGAGTGGTTCCCGCCCCGACGTCATAGCCAAAGACGGTCATAGTTCCTGACCGGCGACTGATGTAGCATGTCGTCGCGCAGGGAGCGCCATCCGAGGATTCCAATGCCTTTGTTGCTCTTACTCTTTGTCGGTAGCGGCTGTGCCGCCCTCATCTACGAAATCGTCTGGTTCCAGCTGCTCCAGCTCGTCATCGGGTCTTCCGCCATCTCGCTCGGCGTGCTGCTGGGAACCTTCATGGGCGGCATGTGTCTCGGCAGCCTCCTGCTGCCGCGCGTGATCTCCAGCCGCCAGCATCCGCTCCGCGTGTACGCGATGCTCGAACTCGGAATCGGGATCATCGGCCTGCTGATCCTGTTCGGCATGCCGCTCGTGGGCGGGGTCTACACGGCGTGGGCCGGCTCGGGTGTGGTCGGGATTGTCGTGCGCTCCATCTTTGCGGCCTTGTGCCTCTTGCCGCCGACGCTGCTGATGGGCGCGACGCTCCCCGCCGTGGCCCGCTGGGTGGAAGCGACGCCGCAAGGGGTGTCGTGGCTCGGCTTCTTTTACGGCGGCAATATCGTCGGCGCCGTGGTCGGGAGTCTGCTCGCCGGGTTCTACCTGCTGCGCGTGTACGACGTGTCGATCGCGACCTACGTCGCCTTCGCGTTCAACGTCACGGTTGCGGTTGTCGGGCTGCTCGTCGCGAGTGTCACGCCGGCGCCAGCGGCAGAGAAGGCGGAGGCCGGCGCGATCGTGCGCGCTCCGGCGGCCTGGACGGTGTACGTGACGATTGCGATCTCGGGAATGACGGCACTTGCCGCCGAAGTGGTCTGGACACGCATCCTTTCTCTTATCTTCGGCGCCACGGTGTATACGTTCTCCCTCATCCTGGCGGTGTTTCTGTTCGGCCTGGGGATTGGCAGCAGCGTCGGCGCGGCCATGGGCCGGGCCGTCCAGCGGCCGCGTGTGGCGCTCGGCGTGTGTCAGCTGCTCTTGTGCGCGGCCATTGGGTGGACCTCGTACATGCTGACCGACTCCCTGCCGTACTGGCCGATCAACCCGTCGCTGTCGCTCGATCCGTGGTACACCCTTCAGCTCGATCTCGTGCGCTGTTTGTGGGCCGTGCTGCCGGCGGCGATTCTCTGGGGCGCGAGCTTCCCGCTGGCGCTGGCCTCGGTCGCCGCGCCGGGCCAGGACCCAGGGCGGCTGGTTGGCAGCGTGTACGCCGCCAACACGGTCGGCGCGATCATCGGCTCGCTCGGCGCGAGCCTCGTTCTCATCGCCTGGCTCGGCACCCAGCGCTCCGAGCAAATCCTCATCGTGTCGTCGCTCGGCGCCGGCGTGCTCGTGCTGGCCTGGGGCGTGCTCGATCAGCAGACGCAGCCACTGAACGCGAAGGGACAATGGATGTCCGCCGCCGGGCTGGTGTTCGCCGCGGCGGCCGCCATGCTCCTGGCCCGCGGCATCCATACGGTGCCGGGCATGCTCGTCGCGTATGGCCGGTACATGCCCACGCGTGGCGGTGAGAGCGAAATCATCTACACCGGCGAAGGGATGATGGCGTCGGTGGCGGTGTCGCGCATGCCCAATGGCGTGTTGAACTATCACAATGCCGGCAAGGTGCAGGCGTCGAGCGAGCCGCAGGACATGCGGCTGCAGCGCATGCTGGGCCATCTTACGACCCTCATTCCCGAGCACGCGCGGACCGTCGTGGTGATCGGCTACGGCGCGGGCGTCACGGCGGGCGCTGTGTCGATTGATCCCGCCCTGGAGCGCGAAACGATCGCTGAGATCGAGCCGCTGGTGCCGCGCGTCGTGTCCACGTACTTCTCCGAGTACAACTTCGACGTCGTCCGCAATCCGAAGGTGCACGTCCGGATCGACGATGCGCGGCACTTCGTGGAGACGACGAGCGAGAAGTTCGACGCAGTCACCTCGGAT
>JBGPHH010000156.1:0-9993 GCA_041484265.1 Vicinamibacteria bacterium | reverse complement strand
GAGAAGGGCGAAGTCATCCGTTGGTCGGTCGAGTGGGGCGCGGGCCTGCAGCTCAACCGCCAGGGCGTGACGAGAGAGACCCTGAAGCCGGGCGACCACGTGATCATCACGGGCAACCCGGGGCGCAACCCTGAGGATCACCGGCTGCGCATGCGCACCATCTCCCGGCCGAAAGACGGCTGGAAGTGGGGCGGCACCTTCGACTAGATCGAATCCCTCCGACGGGTTTCAGAAAGCGGCGCGGGACGGCAACGTCCCACGCCGCTTTTGTTTTTTTGCAGGCCCCTTCCCCACACCAACGTCTCGAACGTGCCCACCCCTGACGAAGTATTCAGGAACTCTTCAGATTCTCCAGTAGATCGAGCCAGCTATGATGCGCTCACTTGAGCCGCCGTTTGAGGTGAATTTATCGCAGCAGTGCTCGCCGCACTGTGTTCAGAGGTGTTGCATATGGTCAGATTTCGTTTCGCGATTGCGACGCTTGTGATGTTGCTGGTACCCGCCCTGGCATCGGCACAGACGGCCGCCGTGAACGGCCGCGTCGCGAACGCCAAAGGAGGCGGCGTCATCGCCAATGCAGACGTGATGTTGAGGCCGCTGCCTCCACCTGGAACACCCGCCATGCCGCGGATGGCCAATATGCCAAACATGCCGGCGAACGAAAAGACGACGCGCTCTGGCGCCGACGGCACCTTTACGATCGCTCAGGTACCGCCGGGTCAGTACGTGCTCGAGGTTGACGCGCCGGGCTTTGAACGATCGTCCCAGGAAGTCACGGTGGCGAACGGCGATCAGACGCTGGTAATCGCCCTTGCCGCCCTCGACCTTCCCGGGGCTGAAGGGGCGCAACCGGCCGAAGCTGCCGTCTCGGACACACAGGCTCTCCTCGCTCGCATCAAGGTCCTCGAGGCGCGACTGAGCGACCTCGAATCGAGCACCGTGTTGTCGGAACCGGAAACCCGAGTGAAGCGGATCGAAGTGTACGTTGACCAGAACGGCAATCTACATGACGACCCGGTTCCGGGCGCCAGGAAGGAAGTGACCTATCAGCGAGAACGCGTCTACCGCCGGCAGTGGCTCAGCGAGAAGCTTGAACAAGCCTTTGCCGATCAGGACAGCAAGAAGATCGCGGTAGGCGTGAGCGCGGCGAGCGTCACGCAGCTGGCGGGCCAGACCAAAGGCCCGTCAGCGACCGCCAACGGACACGCGTATCAATTGGCGTCGGCGGACCTGTTCTTCACGGCCGGCGTTGCGCAGTACACGAGCTTCTTTGCCGACGTGGTGGGCCTGAGCGGCGCGCCGCCCGATGGCGAGATCGGAGGGCTCACGCTGCTCAACAGCTACACGGCCCGCCTCGTGGCTCAAAATCAATTGAACCTTCGGGAAGCCTGGGTGAGAACGGAACTCTTTTCACAACGGCTGGCGATCAGCGCCGGCCGGCTCGACCTGACGAACAGTTTCGACCGGAATGCCTTTGCCAACGATGAAACCACGCAGTTTATCGGTGACGCGCTCGTCAACAATCCCACATTGGGGCTAGCCACCAACGGCACGGGCGTCGTTGGCGTGCTCGATCCCAAGCATGGCCTCAGCTTCAAGGCTGGCATCCAGCAGAGCAACACCAACGCGACCAATCTGTCCGAGTCCGTCTTCTCGTTGGCGGAGGTGGACTATGTGGCGCGTCCACCTGGCCTGTCTGAGGGCAACTACCGCGCGTGGTATCGGTACAATAATACGGTCGAGGGAGAGCGAAACGCCCTCGGCCTGAGCCTCGACCAGAGGCTGACGCCCGTCGTGGGACTCTTTGGCCGCTTTGGGTCTGCCGAGACGGTAGCCGGCAGAGATCGCTTTTACAGCGGTGGCGTCCAGTTTCAGAACGGTCTGGTCTGGAATCCTCTCGACACCTGGGGTGTGGGATACGCGCAGTTCGATCGCGGAACCGGCGACCAGGAAAGGCTGGGCGAATGGTATTACAACTTCCGACTCTCCGAAAAGTTGCGCCTCTCCTTCCACGTCCAGCATGTGTTCGAGTCCCCGGCCGGCGTGGACTCGGTCGCTTTTCTTGTGCCTGCCGTTCGCCTGCAGGCCAGTTTCTAGAAATCGATCTCAGGAGGTTACGCAATGAATAGGTTGAGCCCACGGCGGCTTCTCATCGGCGGCGCGGTTGTACTCGCCGGCTATGCAGCATGGTCGGGCGCCAGGCTGCACGCCGCGGACGTCAAGCTAGTGGATCCGACGTCCGTCGTCATGATCGTCAACCGCGACTCGAACGAAATCGCCTTCATGGACATCAAGACCAAGAAGGTCGTGGGGCGAACGTTTCTCGGCAACAACGTCAATCCGCATATGGTGATGATGTCCCCAGATGGCCGCTACGTCGTCACCGGCGGCACGCGCGCCAACAAGGCGTACATCATCGATGCGAAGACGTTGCAGTTGGTGAAAGTCATTCCGGTGGATATCGCCCCTGAGCATCTGGCCTTTTCGCCAGATAGTCGTTGGTACTACCAGGGCAATCCCCAAGGCGACTCGATCTCGGTGATCGACATGGTCTCCCTAACGAAGATCAAGACCATCTCGGGTCTCGTCGAGCCGCTCAACACGGTGTTCTTGCCGGACGGTTCGAAGGCGTATGTGGGAAATTACGGTGCGCATTGGGTGGGCGTGATTGATGTGAGGCGGCATGAATTACTGAAGAAGATCCAGATTGCCGAGGTTCCCGGCGTCGCCAAACTGGACCCGGCCAAGTATCTGGGCGAGATCAAGGGCATCAACATCGCGCAAATCACCAACGACGGTCGCTTTCTCTATGCCGCCGACACCGATTTGGGCGTGGTCGCGAAGATTGATCCTCGCGAAGACAAGGTCGTGAAGGTCATCAGAGTAGGCAAAGATCCCTGGCGCCCCTACATGAGCCATGACGGCAACTACCTCATCACGCCAAACAATGGAGACCACACCATCTCTATTGTCGACCTCCGCACTGACAAGGTCGCGGCGACGCTGGAGGCTGGAGAGAACATGACCGGCGTGAACTTCGCCGACGGCAAAGCGTTCGTGATTAGTTCGACGACGGGGTTCGTGTACGTCTACGATATGAACTCTTTGAGACCTGCTGGACGACTCAAGATCGGCACCAACGTCCAGCTCGAGACCGCGACGACGGACACGGCTGATGAAAAGATCTATCTTGCGGACTCGACCGAGAATGCGGTTGTGATCATCGACGCGAAGACCGAAGCGGTCGAAAAGATCTTCAACGTCGGTCTCTTTCCATGGGGCACGCACATCATGGACAGCAAGGATAACTACTGTCACTGATGGTTCCGCACCGCATCGTCCTGCTGTTGACCTCCCTGCTCGCGGTCGGCTCCGCCGCCGCGCAGGACGTTCGACAGCACACACGTCTGGCCCCTCGTGGAACGACCGTCACCGAATCGCAGGCGGCTGCGTTGACGCTGACGTTAGGCACCGCTTCGGTCCGTCCGATACAGACGTGGATCCGCACCGCAGGCACGATCGACAAGAGCGGCAGGATTCTCGGCGCGTCCCTGTCTGGGTTGGAGGCTTCATTGGTGAAGGTTGGACAACGGGTCCGCGCCTTTCCCCCCAGCTCGAAATCGTCGATGTACCAGGCCTACATCACCCGAGTCAGTCCCCAACCGGGCGGTGCCCTGGTGGAGGCGTCGCTGACCGCCTCCGGGCGGCAGAATGCGACGCTGTACGTCATGGAGATCGTCGTCGAGCGGGGGCCGTTTCTCTCTGTTCCAAACGAGGCGATTATCGAAGAGGGCGACCTGCACATTGTGTACGTTGAACAGCAGCCCGGACAGTACGTGCCTCAAGAGATTCACACGGGCATTCAGGGCGAGATCTACACGCAGGTGCTCGACGGCCTAAACGAGGGCGCTCAGGTCGTCACCTTCGGCAGCTTCTTTATCGACGCAGAGCACAAGCTGAAGGGAACGGAACAGGGTCCCACGGGTCCCCAGAACTCGATGCCCGATGATCATCCGCGCAATTAGGGCCATCATCCGCTGGAGGGCCGTGATCTGGTTGCTGGTCGGGGCCGGTGTCCTGTCCAGTGTTTACGCCATCCGCCGTGCGTCGCTCGACGCCATTCCAGACATCTCCGATCCCCAAATCGTCGTCTACGTGAAATGGGCGCGAAGCCCGCAGCTCCTCGAGACTGAAGTCACTGAACCGCTCGCCCGTGCGCTCCTCGGGTCTCCTGACATTCAATCGATTCGGGGTGCCTCCCACATGGGGTACTCCTTTGTGTACGTCATCCTGGCCAACGGCGCCCGGCGTGACCAGGTTCAGCAACTCGTGCTCGACCGGATCAATGCGATCCGGCCACAGCTTCCGCCAGACGCCTCCGTGACGCTCGGTCCGAATGCCAGCAGCATGGGCTGGATTTACCAGTACGCCCTGGTCGATCGGCAAGGCACGCACGACCTGCGCGACCTGCGCCTGCTGAACGAGAGTGAGATCAAACCGGCCCTGCAGACTGTCCCGGGCATCGCCGAGGTCGCCTCGGTTGGCGGCCTGGAAAAACAGTATCAGCTCAAGATCTTCCCGCCGCTGCTCGCAAAGACCGGCATCCCTCTGAAACAGCTCATCGGCGCCGTTCAAGGCGTGTTTCAAGAGGTCGGCGGCCGCATGATCGAAGTCACCAATCGCGACTATCAGCTGCGCGGCGTCATCAACAGCGCAGAAGTCGACAAGCTGGACTTCCTTGTTCTCGGCCGCACGCCGGCCGGTCAGGCCGTCTACCTGAAGGACGTCGGCTACCTCGAGGTCGGCTACGACCAGCGCCGGAGCACCGTCGACCTCGACGGAAAAGGCGAGGTCGTCGGCGGCATCGCGATCATGGCCCAGGACGGAAACGTGCTGGCCATCACTCGCTCACTCGAACTGAAACTGCAACAGGTCCGTGCGGCGCTTCCTGCGGGCGTGGAGATCGTCACGACCTACGATCGGTCCGCCTGGATCTGGGCCACGCTCAGAGAGTTCTTCGAGACGCTGGGAATCGAGCTGGTCGTGCTCATCGTCGTCACGCTGCTCTTCCTGAGGAACGTCCGCACGGCCATCGGGCCGATTGCGATTCTCCTCCTCAGCACGCTGTTCACGGCATTACCGCTCATCGGCTTTCGGCAGACGCTCAACCTGTTTTCGCTCGCGGGCTTGGCCATCGCCATCGGCGAAATTGCTGACGCCACGATCGTCATCGTCGAGAACTGCACCGCCGAGTTGTCGATGCATGGCTCGGCCACAAGGGCCGAGAAGCAGGAGATTCTCATCCACTCGATCGCGTCGGTCACCAAGCCGCTCCTCTTCTCGCTGCTGATTATTCTTGCGTCGTTCCTCCCCGTCTTCTTTCTCGAAGAGCGCGAAGCGCGGCTGTTCGATCCGTTGGCTTACAGCAAGACGTTCGCGATGGCGTTCTCGACACTGCTGACGATTTGTCTCCTGCCGCCCATCGTCCTCTGGATCTTCAAACACGAAACCGTCGCTCGGCGAAATTTTCAGGAAAGCCTGGCGGCTCGGGCGTATCGCTCGACCCTACGCGCCGTCATTCGGTACCGTTACGCCTTTACCGTCACCGGCATGCTCATCCTGATTCCTGCGGGGGTTCTCCTGGCCCGCTTTCCACGGGACTTCTTGCCGGAGGTCGACGAAGGCTCGATCCTGTACATGCCGACGACCCTGCCGGGACTTCCGAATCGGGAGGCCGGATGGATCGTGCAGCAGATGGACGGCAAGCTGAAGGCCTTTCCTGAAGTGGAACGTGTCTTCGGCAAGATCGGCCGAGCGGACACGTCAACCGACCCCGCGCCGCTTACGATGATCGAAACGACGGTGCTTTTACAGCCCAAGGCCAAGTGGCGAGCGGGCATGACGAAGGACAGGCTTGTCGCAGAGATGGACAAGGCCGTCGAGACGATCGGGTACGTGAATGCCTGGGTGCAGCCCATCCGCGCACGCGTCGTCATGCAGACGACCGGGATTCAGACGCCGGTCGGCATCAAGGTCAAGGGGCCGGACGTCGCGGTGATCGAGGATATCTCGCAACAGATCGAGCGGATGCTCCGCGGGTTCCCAGGAACAAAGTCCGTTATCGCCGAGCGCATTTCCGAGGGGTACTACGTTGACGTGCGTAACGATCTCGAGCGCATGGCGGAACATGGCGTGACGGTCGATGAAGCCATGTCGACCGTGCGCTACGCCATAGGCGGCGACAACATCGTCGGCGTCAAGCAGGCCAACAGCACGATCATCCCCTTGAGCCTGCAGTATTCGCCCGAGTATATCGACACGCTCGACAAGATTCGGAACACGCCGGTTGTGACCGGCGACGGTCGCTCGGTTCGCCTGAGCCAAATTGCGGATGTGTCGGTGCGAAAGATGCCCGAGATGATCCGGAACGACAATGGCAGCCTTGCCGGGTACATCTTTATCGATCTCCAGAACGTGACTGGGCCGGATTACGTCGAGCGTGCCCGGCAGTTTCTCGAGAAGAGTCTGACGTTGCCCACGGGCTACTCAATGGAATGGACGGGGCTCTATCAGTACGCCGACGCCGCGCGCGCCAGGCTGCGTCTGATCGTGCCGTTTACGCTGGTCATCATCCTGGGCCTGTTGGTTGTGGCGTTCAAATCGGTTGCCGAAAGCATCCTGATCCTCCTGTCTGTGCCATTCGCCATGGTGGGCGGTGTGTTTCTCCAGTGGGCTCTTGGCTACTCGATGACGACCGCCGTGATGGTCGGCTACATCTCGCTGTTTGCGGTTGCCGTACAGACCGGCATCATCATGGTGATCTTCATCCGCGCGGCGCTCGATCGTCGTAAGGATGGCGAGTCGTACATCGACGCCGTCGTTGAAGGCTCGGCCGCGCGCTTGCGGCCAAAGTTGATGACGGTCGCCGCCATCATCCTGTCCTTGATTCCCATCCTCTTCTCGACCGGACCCGGCATGGAGATCATGAAGCCGATCGCGGCGCCAAGCATTGGCGGCATGGTCAGCTCGAGCCTGCACGTGCTCTTCATGACGCCGTGCTTGTTTGTGATTGGCGAAGATATTCGCGTCTGGTGGAGCCGCCGTTGGAAGTCATGAATCCGCGAAGGGCCGTGACACTGTTGGCCATGCTTGTGTTGTGGGGAGCAGCCAACGCATGCAGCCGCGCGGACGACACCGCGACGTTGACAGAGTTACAGCGAATCAAGTCGGGCGCGCTGAATATCGTCCTGCTCTCGCCACGTGAAGGTCTGCGCCACGGAAAAGACACGTTCGTCATCGAGTTCAGCTCAGTCTCGGACGGACGCCTCGTCGATGTGGGCAACGTGCGTGGAAGCGCGAACATGCCGATGTCGGGGACGCCAATGTTTGGAAGCGTCGACGTCATGCCCACGCCGGCTGCCGGGCGTTACGCAGCCAGTGGCGAGTTCAGCATGGCGGGAACGTGGCGCATGACGATTCAGTGGGAGGGATCCGCGGGCAAGGGGTCCGTGGTGTTTTCGGCAACCGTGCAATAGCGATATCAGCGCGGTGTATGAAGCATCGTGTGCTCCTTGCTCTTCTCGCGGCCGGCCTGGGCACTGCCGTCCTGGCTCACGATCTTGGTAAGACGCCGATTGCCTGGAATCGTGAAATCTCCAGAATTGCATACCAGCATTGTGCGTCCTGCCATCGCCCGGGCGGGACCGCGTTGAGGAAACAACCCGAACGTCTTGCCCAAGATGCCGAGCTTTACCAGCACTCCTGAGTACCTGACCCCACGAAACGGGATCACAATCAGCGGCGATCTCACGCTCGCGCGCCCTCTGACGCTCGACGGCTTGCTCCCGGAGCGCGTGCCTTCAAATCTGTCGATGAAGATGGTGGCGGCCCTTCCCCGAGGGCGCGTCGAGCCGTTGCTGTGGCCCTACCAGTACAAGGAGAGCGATCGGCATCCGTTCCTCTTTCGGAAGCCGCTCGACCTTCCGGCCGGCACGGTGATCCGCGGCGTCCCCCCGGGCAGCCGGTGGCCGGCGGCCGAACGCAGTTACGTTTCACGCTCAGTCCGGGAGATGGTCTCGAGAAATATCTTGGCGCCTGGTCTCACATGCTGGCAGCGAGCGACGACTTGATCGACATGATGCACCAACATCCCGTCCGGGCTGATGGCGGACCCTAGATTGAATGCGACGTGACTTTTCCGCGGGCGCGTACCTATCGCGCGTGGGTGCAGTTTCAAAGACAGGGCGTCTTGATCACCGTGCGCTTCGATGTCCCGGTGAAACAGCTGGAGGAAGAGCCGCCTCAGGCGCCTGCCAAGAAGTAGGTGCAGGGCGAAGGGCTTTGGTGTATAAGAGTCGGACTTTTAGAAGGAGCTCGACCCCAATGACGGACCGAAGCATCTCCGCTCTGCGCACGCTGCGGCCGGAGCTCGACAAGCACCTCTTCTGGTTCAGGGACGATCTGCACCAGCCGTATCCCATTTCGCCGATGGGCATGACGACGATCCAGAAGCACCATCCGTGGGGCTACCACGTCGCGGCCGAACAGACGCAGCTGCCGCCCAGCAAGGGCGCGTACGTCAAGATCCATAAGAGCCGGGTGTATCTGGGCTTCACGCTCATCGAGGATCCCAAGGAAATCGGCGCGCGCGCCCAGAAGTTCGGCAAGCTCACCGAGCATCTGAAGGACCACTGGGGCGAGTACTACAAGAAGTACATCAACGAGATCGTCAAGAACATCAAGGATCTGCATATCGACAAGGCCGACAAACTCTCGACAGCCAAGCTGCTGGAGCACGTGCAGAAGGCCGAGGCGATGAACCGGCGGGCCTGGGAGATCCACTTCATCCTGATGTATCCGGCCGACGGCCTCTATCTGGAGTTCGAGGCGTACTGCAAGGCGCTCGGCCTGGAGGAAAAGGATTTCGTCACGCTGCTCAAGGGCTTTGAGGGCATGCCAGCGAAGACCGACGAGGCGTTGTGGAAGCTGGCGCAGTTGGCGGCCAAGACAGGCCTCAAGGGCACCTTCGAGAAGACGCCGGCCGATCGGCTGCTGACGGTGCTCGAGAAGAAGCCCGCGGGCAAGAGCTGGGTGAAGAAGTTCAAGGCTTTCCTCAATACGTACGGCAACCGGATCACGGCGGCCCATCTTGACGTGCTGTTCTCGACCTGGAAGGAAGAGCCCACACCGGTGCTCGACACCGTCAAGAGCTATTTCCACCGCATGGACAGCGGATGGAATTTTGACAAGGCCCGCGCCGACGTCATCAAGAAGCGCAATGAGGCAATCAGGGCGTTCGAGACGAAACTGCAGAAGGAGAAAGGGTTCGACGCGAAGCAGATGAAGGAGTTCCGACGGTTCCTCAAGGTGGCGCAGCAGATTTACGCCTACCAGGAGGACCACGGCTTCTACATCGACCAGGGCTGCACGGCCGCGCTCCACAACTCGCTGATGGCCGCGGGCCGGCGACTCCAGAAAGTCGGGTTGCTCGCCCAGCCGGAGGACGTGTTCTATCTGACCTACAGCGAGTTGGTCGAGATTCTGGGTGACCTCGCCCGGGACGAAAAGATCGGCGCCTACCACCACATCGCGTTGGTGCCGCCGCTCGTCGAGGAGCGGAAGCAGGACCGGGAGCAGGCGCACCAGGCGGACCCGCCGTTGACGATCGGCAACGTGCCGGTGACGATGACCGATCCGATCGCGATCAAGGTGTTCGGGATCATCGACGAGGTGCTCCACCCGAAGGGCGAGAAGGACGTGGTCGAGCGGCTCGAGGGATTCCCCGGCGCACCGGGGAAGGTCGAAGGGCCGGCGCGCGTGATCATGAAGTTCGAGGATTTCCCGACGCTGCAGTCGGGCGAGATCCTGGTGTGCCCCTACACAGGCACGGCCTGGACACCGCTCTTTCTCAAGATCTCCGCCGTGGTCACCGACACCGGCGGGATGTTGACGCACGCGGCCATTGCCGCGCGCGAGTACGGGATTGCCGCGGTC
>JBGPHH010000155.1:0-10083 GCA_041484265.1 Vicinamibacteria bacterium | reverse complement strand
GCGAAGCTCGCCGGCACGGACGTGCAGGATGTGCTGTTGGCCGAGGACTCCAAGCTGCTCGATGCCTATCGGGTGTCCGTCATTCCTTCCGCATTGGTCGTCGGTCCGAATGGGAGGGTCGACAGCGAGACGGCGGTAGGTCCGGCCGCCATTCGCGACCTCGTGCGAGGGTTGACGAGTTGAATCCAGGAAAACGCTGAAGATGAGGAATCAACCACTCAGGATCTCTCTGTAGACTTGCGCGTCCACGTTGCCGCCACTCACGACGCAGCACACCGAGTGATCACGGAAACGGTCAGGCTCGGTCAATAGCGCACCGATCGACAGCGCTCCGGTCGGTTCTACTTTCAGGTTCGCCAGCGAGAACAGCAGACGGATCGCTTCCTTGATGTTCTCTTCGGGCACTTCAACGATGCCTGCCAGGCCCTCTTTCAGCACTGCCCAGTTGTGTTGGCCTACGCTGACGGTGCGCGCTCCGTCTGCGATTGTGGGCGGCTCCGCTTCATTGGTCACGATGTGACCGGCTCGTAGCGAGCGGGCCGCATCGTTTGCTGTCAGCGGCTCGGCGCCGAAGACCGGTATGTCGCGGCCCGACGCGCGAATGCCGTTGATGAGTCCCGACGTGAGCCCTCCCCCTCCAACTGGCGCGACAACCAGTTCGATCGCGCGCGAGAGTTCCGCGATTTCTTCTCCGAGGCTCGCGCTGCCGGCGATCACCAGCGGATCATCGTACGCGCTCGCCACGTACGCGTCTGGACTCGCAGCCGCAAGCTCGGCGACTCGGACCGCGCGGCTCGTCTGTCGCACGTCAATCATGTCCACCTCGCCGCCGTACTCGCGCACCGCGTCGATCTTCACTCGAGCCGAGGTCGTGGGCATCACGATGGTGCAGGACTTGCCGAGCAACGAGCACGCATAGGCCATCGCTTGTCCGAAGTTGCCGGAGGAAGCGGCGATGATCGTCTTCTCGTTGACCCTTGAAGCGACATTGTACGCCGCTCGAAACTTGAAGCTGCCCGTGTACTGGAACGTCTCGGTTGCGATGGTGATCGAGGCGCCGAGGAACCTGGACAGCCGCGGGGCGTCGATGATGGTCGTCGGCCTTATGACGTCGCGCAGAGATCGCTGCAATCTTCGAGGTTGTTCCATAGTGCAAGAAGCGGAGGAAATCGCGGCCAATGATACAACCCAGCGCGACGTGCGAGGCGATCACGGTGTTGGCGTCCGAGCTTAGAGGTCGACGACCTCGTTCGAATGGCCAGCGTCTGCCAGACCCTTTGTGAACTGCTGGAGCACCGCGTGGTTGAACGACTTCGAGCCGGGGTGCGCAAAAACCGTCAACACATTCATAACTGGTCTCCTCGTTTTCCAAGTGGGCCTCACGAGGTCTGGATAGCGGAGTAGAGGGCATCTCTGAGCGCCACGTCTCGCGGGTCACCAGTCAATCGCGTCCCCATCTGGCTCGTCACGTAGCCGTACCCGATGCCGGCCGTTGGATCCGCGAAGCCAAGCGAACCGCCGGCTCCAGGTGCACCGAACGAGCTGGCGTTGCCGAACGGCCACTCCGGGCTGGGCTTCATGAAGCCCAGCGAGAACTGGATGTTGTCGCTCCTCATGCACTCATCGTGGAAGCCGCGCGTTGGGGGAATCGCCGGGGCTGCCAGCAGGTGCAAGGTCTCAGGGCGCAAACCGAGTTCAAGACCGTCGGTCGCAAAAACGCTGTAGGCCTGCGCGATCCCTCGCGCCGTGCCCACACCGCCGCCGGACGGCACTTCGAAGTTGCGCGCGTACACGCGGTGCTCGTCCTGGTACACCGCCGCGCCCGGGTTCGCGATGAGCGCCCGGTAGATGTTCGAGCGACGATTCATCGAGTCCAACGTCAGGCGAATCGGAAAATCCAGCAGCATGTTGATGGAGCGTGGCGGCGCCAGCGTCGCCAGCCTGGAGTTCGGGATCGACTCCGGTAGACGGATGTAGACGTCCAAGCCGAGCGGCGCCGCGATCTCGTCCTGAAAGAACTGCCCCAGGCTGCGATGCCGGGGATCCAGCCGGCGCAACAGCTCGCCTTCGTAGAACCCAAGGCTGAGGGCGTGATAGGCCTGCCGCGTCCCGGGTTCCCACGCGGGTTTCTGACGCGCCAGCACGGCCGCCAGGCGATCCAGGTCGGCGACCACGCTGCGGTCCACGGGCTCATCATCATCAAGGGCGAACAGCCCAGCCTGGTGAGCGAGGAGCTGGCGGACGGTGATCTTCTCTTTGCCCCGCTGCGCGAACTCCGGCCAGTACCTGCGCACCGGCGCCTCGTAGTCGAGCCAGCCGCGGGAGTGGGCGATGGCCAGCGTCATCGCGGCCAGACCCTTGGTGGCCGAGTGGACGCCGACCATCGTGTTCTGCTCCCACAACTCGCCGGTCAGTTTGTTCCGCACACCGCCCCACAGGTCGACCACCTTCTCGCCGTGGTGATAGGCGCAGCAGGCGCCGCCCAGTTCACGCCTCCGAGCGAAGTTCTCGACGAACACCTCGCGCACGGCCTCAAAGCCAGGGCTGACGTGGCCCTGAACATCCATCCGGTCCGATGCTGCAACGAGCATGAATCACTCCCCGCTGCGTTATGGTGCGCCACCACCCGCGGTGCATATGGGGTGCCGTTCGCCGAAGGCACTGCGCTGCCGAGAAACCCAGTGGTCTGGCGTATCGGCCGCCGTGACAGGCTATTTCGAGCGGTTTTTCCCGCTCGTCACGCGAGATTTTTCTTCCGAGTCTCGTTCCGTCGCCATACCCAACCGGCCACGGCAATTATGGTCACGCCGAGTACGCTTCGCTTCAACAACCGGCCACGTTGAGGTCGGGATGCAGCGGGCGCGATCAGCTCGCGGTACACCTCGGTGTCAGGGGAGGTCGTCGGTCTGGTCCGCATTCGCCTTTCAGGCGCGGGAACCCATCGCGTCAGGTAAGCGAATGCTTCTGAGCCGCATATAGGACAACTCTGTGCGTCGTGGACTTCGTTGCAGTCGAGGCAAAGGCGCGCGATGTGAAGTTGCACGTATGCAGTGTAAGTCATGCCTGTGATCCGAGGACCTCAGTCCGTGCCTCACAACTGCACCGGTACATCGGTGATGTCATCAAGCTGCAGCAACACATGGCGTCGCGCGCGGCGCATGTTCTGAGCCACCGTAATCACGATGCGGCGTAACCACCCGATGAAGGCCGCCGGCTCCTCCAGGTCCCCGAAACGCCGAAACGCTCGCAGGTACGATTCCTGAGTGGCGTTCTCATCAGTGGCTCAACCGTTGTCCATCACTTAAGAAGACACTACTCCAGCGAAAGGGTGACCCCAGCCGCCCTGGGACCTGAGTGGTAGATCTCAAGCGGCGGGGCCGGTAGCCCGAGCTTCGACTGGGCTGCGCCCCTTCATGCCGGCCATGAACTGTTCGCGCTCCTCCGCCGACATGTGATTCCAGCGCTCATGCATCCGGTGGCGCCAGTGCATCCCGCCAGGTCGGCCAATGCGACCAAACAGGATTCGGCAGAGCACCAAGAGACCCAAGGCTTGCCAGAAGGTGATCACGCGGGTCCCAAAGATGGCGGGCATCAGCCAGTTCCACAAACTCATGACCGCCACGCTCCCTGCGGTGACAACGATGGCCGCAAACAGCAGAAATTTGAGCGCTCTCACCTTGCCAAATTGCTTCATTGATGGCTTCTCCTTATATGTGTTCGAATTCGTCGTAAATACGCCGGAGGCGTCGTCGCAGACGGAGCACCGCGTAGTGCTTGCGCCCGAGCAACGTGTTCAGACTGAGTCCGGTTTCCGCTGCGAGCTCTCTGAAGCTGCGTCCTTCGAGCTCATGAGCGATGAAGACGTCGCGTTGCTCCTCGGGAAGATCATTCAAGGCGGCATCGAGCTCGGCGAGCAGGACGTTCCGCGCGTAGGCGGCCTCGGGGCCCGCATCCTTCGAAGGGAGCAGGTCTTCGAAGGAGAGTGCTCCGTCCTCAGCGACGACGACCGGGGCATCGGTTGAGACCTCGGGCCTTCGCTTGCGGAACAGGTTCGTAATTCTGTTCCGTGCGACCCGAAACAACCACCCACTTACGTGCTCAATCGGCTTCATGAGTCGCGTCGCCTCGACAAGCTCGCAGAACACGTCCTGGAGGATATCTTCCGCGTCGTCGAGATCGCCCACCTGCTTCCGGATGAAATTCCGCAAGCGATGCTGCTCTCGCCCGATCGTTTGGGCAATTCGCTGGTCTTGACCTCTCGCGTCGAGAGCCGGCACGGCCTCGTCCATTTCTCTCCCTCTGTAGACGGATGAGCGGCTCAGATATTGTGGCCGGCGGCCTTAGCGTCTTTTGGCCGGGCTATTTTCTGGTGATCTGTACATATACATAAATGATGCGCGCCGGGAGGCGGCGCGCTGACAGCTTCTGACTTGACAGCGCGGCCGATATGTCTACAATGTAGAGAAATGGCAGAGAGCCTCGGCCCCTTCGAACAGGCAGTCCTCCTCGCGCTGCTCCAGCCGCGAACCGCTCTCGGGCGGGAAGCGTACGGGCGCGCGATCTTGAAAGAAGTGCAGCTGCGCCTGGAACGCGACGTCGCCGCCGGTGCCGTCTACGCCACGCTGGACCGGCTTGAAGAGAAGGGCCTGATTTCTTCGGAGTTGGAATCCGGAACCGTCGTTCGGGCGGGTCGGCCACGGCGCCGTTACTCGATCAACCCTGAGGGCGTGCAAGCGCTAACCGACGCACGAGACACGGTCAAGCGGCTGTGGGCGGGCGTGCGCTCGCCGTTGAGGGGCCCGGCATGACGAAACCCCTGACGGCACACGATCCGAGTCCTCCCCGGTGGGCGGAATACGTCTTGCGGCTCGTGCTTAAGCCGCGCGATCGAGACACCATCTCGGGCGACTTGCTCGAGGAGTATCGCGAGGTCGCTCTTCCCACACTGGGTCCTCTTCGGGCCAACGTCTGGTACGTCAAGCAAACGGGGAGTCTTATGAACAGCTCACGTCTTTCGCTGCCCTCGTCGGTCTGGCTGACTCTGGCGGTCGTGGTGCTCGCAGCTGTCTTGTTTCTGCTCGTGCGCAGCGACTTTCGTCCGCCCGTGCCGCTTGCGGTCTTTGCGTCGGTCGCGGCCGTACTCGGCATGAGCGGGTTGACGGTCATGCGCTCGACCGCGGATGTCGGTACGCTCTGGCGCGCGAGCCGAGTCTTCGGCGTGCTGTGCTCCGCAGTCTTCATGCTCCGCATGCTTGTCGATACCGTCGCGCCACGCGACGTCGTCGAAGCCTTTCTCGCCCAATCGAGGGGTACTTACTCCGAGTTCAACGACCCACGACGGTGGCTCTTGGGCGCGGCCCTTGCCATGATCTTTGTCGTCTCTGGATTCTGGGGTGCCTGGCGAACCGGTGACGTGCGGCACGGAACCGTCGCCGCCATGGCCACGAGCGTGATCGGATCAGTCCTGACCCTTGCGATCGTGGCCCTGGGCATGGCGCTGTCTCTCATGATCGGCGCCGGAGTGGCGGCCGCATTCGCCTTCCAGGGAGGAGGCATTCCCATGGCACCGCCCATCTTGGTGATGATCAGCGCGGTGCTCGGCACGATCGGCGCGATGTTCGGCAGAGGACTCGGCGGCACGCGCCGGGAGAAGGCAAGCACGACGTGAGCGCGACAGAGGGCTTTGCAAGGAACGTCATGGCTGCGCTCGAGCCTCTCGAATCGAGTCCGCCACGGCCACCGCTCGACTCTCGGACAACTTGTCCGCCTCGATAATGTAGATCCGGCTGGGCGTGCTCCAGAAGAAGCACATGCCGTCGTGCCCGTCGGGATTGCCGACCAGCACGCCTCGTCCCGTCCGCAGGGGCACGTCGCGGACCGCGCTCGCCCCAGGGAAGTGCATAACGATCGCGGGGTTCTCGGCGAGCTGCTGGCCGAGACGCCGCGCCTCTTCCTCCGGCCGGCCGAACACGCGGAACGTCAGCTCCATGAAGCGGCCGAATGGAAAATCTGCAGGCGTCGTCAGGCGGAACGGCAGCGACTGAATGACCTCTATGTCGCCGTAGTCGGCAAGAACCGCCGGCCCGCCTTCGGCAAAGAGCGTGGTGCCTTCCCACTCCTTCGGCACCGTGACGTCCCGCACGCCGGCGGCCGCCAGCGCGCGCTCGATCTCCGCGACCTTGAGCGGTGCTGTGGCCAAAGTGGCCCTCCTGACCACTGACAATCTTGGTGTTCCAGAAAGGACGTCGGACGGCGGCAGCGCCGGACGGAACCCGGCAATCTGTTGCGCCTCGTCGAGAGTGCGGACGTCCTCCTCGCGCCATGGCTGCGGCTTCATCACGAACGCGCCCGTGACGCTCTCGGGAAGATCCTTCCGAGCCGTGTCAATCACCGCGATATGGCCGAGCGTCAATCGATCGAGCAGACGCTGCGCCGCGGCGCGCGGCCAGGGCAGCGCCAGGATCGCGAGCAGCACGGTGCAGACCGCGACCAGCGTCCAGACCCGGCGGCGCGCCGTTCGTCCTGCGGCGTCGCGTCGTTCGCGGAGCCGCGCGCGCGCCTGGCTCGCGTTCGGCTGAAATCCATTCGGCGTGTCGAGGGTCTTCAGGCGATCGTCCACCCAGCCGTCTGCGTCGTCGTTATGGTTCGCCATAGCGTTTCACGTATTCCTTTCGGAACGCCTGCTTCGCGCGGCTCAGGAGCGTGCCCACCGAGGCCACGTTGATCGCGAGTGCGTTCGCTAAGTCGTCGTACGAGGAGTCGTTGCTTCGAAGGAGCAGGAGTTGCGCGTGTCGACGGGGCATCGCGGCCAACACGGTTCGCACACGTCCTTGCTCCTGAGCCGCAGAGAACAGATCGTCGGGTGTTCGTGGCGAGCGGAGGAACGTGAGGACACGTTCGTAGCGCGCCCGCCGCTCGCGGCGGCGTAGTTCGTCGAGGGCGAGACGGACTGCCGTGCGATGGAGCCATGCCCCAGCGGACTGGCCCTGGGCCTGAGGTGTCTTCCAGAGGCGCCAAAACGTTTCGACGGCAAGGTCCTCGGCCCGTGCCGAGTCATGAATCACCCGCCCTATGGCGCGGGTGATGCGGTCGTAGTCGGTGCGGAAGACCGCCTCGAAGTCGAATCGGATGACAGCGCCCCGCGTTTCAGGGGAATCGACCGCCTCAATGGGCGCGTGCACACCCTATTAACGCCGCTCAAGCCCGGTTTGTGACGGAAATCCTCTTAGGGGCTTACAGGAGTTGCGTCTGTCTCCGCGCCTGTCGGCCGCTTCAGGGCTGGTCTGCAGACAGGGGCACGTACCTGCCGGTCCGTAGACTTTGAGCGGTCGATGCTGCGAAAGGATCGTCCGCGTCGGTGAGCCGGGCTATTTCCTCTTCAACGTCGTATCGGACTCGTCGGATTTCGACCTGATCGTGGTCGATCAGCGCGTAGGCGGCATGAGGATTCCCGTCGTACGAAAGACTGACGCTTCCTGAGTTCGCCACCGTAAACGCCGAAAGTCGCCGAACATACGGTTGATGGATGTGTCCGTAGACGACGCACTGGGACGCGAGTGGACCATAGGTACGTTGCAATTCGTCATCAGAGGCATTGGCGGACGGGCAGTGCCACGGGTCAGCAGGACCAGCGTGTACCACGGTCAGGTCGTCATTGGACCACCTCGTCGGAAGTGATCGCAGCCAAGCGAGCCGCTCTTCGCCAATCGCACGCAAGGTGACTGGAATCGTGTGCGTCAATAGCAAGTCCCGGACTCGTCGCAGGTGCGGAGCCTGGAGCATTTCCGAAACGCGGTTTGGTATCCACAGCATCTCGTCGGTGTTGCCGTAGACGCCCGGCCAGTTCAACTCACGTATCCGGTCGATGACTTCCGCTGGACGCGATCCGCCCCCAACCAAGTCTCCGCCATGGACGACCATGTCTGCCCTTGCCTCTTGCAAGTCCGCGATCACCGCTTCCAGTGCCGTCAGGTTGCCGTGGATGTCTGAGACAACCGCGATACGCATACGCTTCCGGGGAGCTTAGGCCCCTGGCGCCGTGTTGGGCGTGCTCACGCGGCGGACGGGGCGGGGACCTGAGATACGCGGTTGACGGGCATGATGAACCATGCGACGAGGTACGCCAGGGTACCCAGCACGATCACGCCGGGCACGATGGTCAGGACAGCCCAGAGCAGGCGAATAACCGTGGGGTCCACGTTGAAATACTCCGCGAGCCCGCCGCACACGCCGGCGACTCTGCGCTCGGTGGCCGACCTGGTGAAACGACGCGGCGTCGTCGCTTCTGCGGGGGCCGCCGGCCCGTCTGGGACGATCACCCAAGCCGCGAAGTATGCGAGGACCCCGCCGACTAGTGCGCCTGGAACGATGGAGAACACGATCCACGTGAGGCGCACGAGCGTGACATCGGCCCCAAGATACTGAGCAATGCCGGCGCACACCCCGGCGATCCGACCGGATACCGACTGTCGATGCAGACGCTTTGGCGAGTCCATCAGCACCTCCACTAAGTTCATCAGCTTAGACGAATTGACTGCTTCGGCTGTTCTAATTATTCGTCGTTCCAGCACCCTCACAGGGCTGAGTGCGTCTTGCAGTTTCATCTGCTGTGCGAGGTGAGGTACACACGTTCGAGTTGCGCCGGTTACAGTCCGAACGCTGCCGGGTATCGAACGGTGCCGCGGATGCCATCGAGAGCCCCTGGCAGGAGTTCCAGTGCCATGAAGGCGTCGACCGGAAACGGACTCGCGAGAGCGCGTGCGCGATCACTTGAAAAGCCGAAGCGCGGATAGTAGCCCGGGTGGCCGAGCACGAGGACGATGTGCTCGCCCCGTCCGCGTAGCCAATCTCCGAGCGCCTTGACGAGGGTCGTCTTGTCGCTCGTCTTTTCGTAATCCGTGCTTGAAGGTGGTTGTTCACCCTTTGCCTGCGAACAGAAGAAGAAGTTCGCATTCGCGATGTGACCGACGAGTTGACCGAAACTTCGCACCTGGTGCGTTGGTTTGAAGCTGTACTCGCCGGCCGGCATGCTCTGAGCGGCCTCAGCGAGGTTGCGACGAATGGTAGCGTGCATTGCCTTCACCACAGCAGCCAGGGATGGTGAGAGGGCTTCGGCGAAGCCACCGTCTGTCGTCTGCGCCATGGCGGGCAGGGTGGCGGATGCCAGGAAGTGGGACAACATCAGACCACGCAACATCTAGCCCACTCCTTGTGTTGAGCCGCGATTGCCATTCAGCCCTAGCGCGGTAGACGCCGCCGCCTGCTGGTTGGCTGGCGCAGATGGGCGCAGAGTGACCTCGGGTCTCTTAGGCCCGACGTCGCTCGTAGCGTCTCCCTAGATTCTGTTTACAGCTGAAACACCTTGTGCTTCTACAGGTCACCGGTGTATAGGTAGCAGGCACAGGTGTGAGCCAAACCCGGACCGACCTCCCACAAGGCACGCTAGACCTGCTGATCTTGCAGATCGTGGCACTCGGCCCGATCCACGGATATGGCATCGCGCAACGCCTGCAGCAGATCTCGAAGGACGTGCTGCAGGTGCAGCAGGGCTCGCTGTACCCAGCCTTACATCGTCTGGAGAACAAAGATCTGCTGGCGGCCGACTGGAAGCCGTCAGACACGGGCCGCGACGCGAAATTCTATCGGTTGACCGCCAAGGGCCGCGCCCAGCTGAGAGAGGAGACTGCGAATTGGGCGCGTCTGGCGGAAGCGATCCGTCTCGTGCTGAAGGAAGCGAAAGGTGGGGCGCTATGACCTGGTGGCACCGACTCAGAAGGCGCAATGAACTGGAGCGTCAGCTCGACGCCGAGCTTCGCGACCACATCGAGCGCGAGGTCGCGGATGGCGTCCGCGGTGGACGATCGGAAGCCGACGTGCGCCGCCAGATCCGGTTGACGTCTGGCGGTCTCGACCAGGTCAAAGAGGTGTGCCGCGACGTCCGTCGCCCGCCTGCCCTCGCGGATTTAGGGGCAGACCTGCGATTTGCGTGGCGAACGCTTGCCAAGGACCGGTGGTTCACCGCTGGCGCCGTCCTCACCCTGGCGCTGGCCATGGGCGTGGCGAACACGACGTTCATCATGACGT
>JBGPHH010000154.1:0-10100 GCA_041484265.1 Vicinamibacteria bacterium | reverse complement strand
GGCAAGGTCCAGCGCATCACCGACTTCGGCGCCTTCATCGAGATCATGCCCGGCACCGACGGCCTGTTGCACGTCTCGGAGATCGCGAACCACCGCGTCAAGGACGTGCGCGACGAGCTCAAGGAAGGCGAACAGCTGATGGTCAAGGTCATCAACATCGACCCGACCGGGAAGATTCGCCTGAGCCGGAAGGCCCTGCTACAGGAAGAAGGCGCCACCGCTGGCGCTCCACCACCGCGGCGGTCTTGAATCCCGGGGACTACGACTTGAACTGCTGCGCGGCGGCGATGCGCTCGCCGAGCGGCGGGTGGCTATAGAAGAGCCACTGCACGATTTTCGATGGACGATCTTCCGCAAGGTTCTGCGCGCCGAGGCGGCGCATCGCGGAGACAAACGCGGTCGGGTTCTTCGTGAGATCGAGAGCGAACCGGTCGGCCTGTCGCTCGTAGGCGCGCGAGAGCGCATGGGCGAGCGGGACCATCAGCAGCGAGACGCCGCCGGCGGCGAGCAGCAGCAGCGGGAGTCCCGCGGTGTCCGCCGCACCGCCGAGACCCAGACGGCCGCCGAGCGCCACGAGCAGCCGCGACGCGAGATAGAAGCCGGCGAGTATCAGACCTGCTTCGAACAGAATGCCCTTCCAGATGTCTCCGTGCAGGTGATGCGCCATCTCATGCGCCAGCACGACCTCGATCTCGTCCTCGGAGTACTCCGCCAGCATCGTGTCTGAGACCAGGATTCGCCGCGTGCGACCGATGCCGGCCAGCGCCGCATTGGCCTTCTTCGTCTTCTCGCCCAGTCCCCACTCGTAGACACCCAGCACGCGGGCGCCGGCCCGATCGGCGAGCGTCATCAACCGAAGGCGAAGGGACTCGCGGTCGAGCGGCTTGACGGTGTAGAAGAGCGGCAACAGGAGAACCGGCACGAGGTTGGTCAGTAGGACAATGATGCCGGCGAACACGGCGCCCGCCGTCAGCCACCACCACTGCGGCGACAGCCAGATGAAGAAATAGATGACTCCGGCAGCGCCCCACGCGAGCACAAGTCCCACGCCAAACGATTTGGCCTGGTCAATTACCCAGCTCCGGATGGATTCGTTCGACAGCTCGTAGCGGTGCTCAAGGAGGTAGCCGCGGTAGAACGCCAGCGGCAGGCCGCCGATCTCGTTGACGAGCAGCAGGATGAGCACGTAGCACGCGAGCGATGCGGCAGGCGCCCAAGAAGACGCCATCGATCTCGCTGCGAACGAGTTGGCCAGATCCCGAAACGTGATGCTCAGGCCACTCGACAGCAGGCCGACCAGGACCACAACGGTCCAGCACAGCGAGATGAGGCTCGCCTGTCGCTGGAGGCGGTGGTACCGGCTCGCCTTGTCTTCATTCATTAATTACTGGCGGCGGGGCCCCACCCCCGCCGCGAACTCACGCCGATGCTCGCCCTCGGCTTCGCATGGCCTCGGGCTCGCATGGCCGCAGGCGCTCAATTCAACTGGACGGAAATGAGTTTGGAGACGCCGGGCTCTTCCATCGTGACGCCGTAGAGCCGGTCGGCAATCTCCATCGTCTTGCGGTTGTGGGTGATCACGATGAACTGCGTGTGCTGCTGCATGCTCCGCAGCATCTCCACGAACCGGCCGATGTTGGCGTCGTCGAGCGGGGCGTCGATTTCGTCGAGCAGGCAGAACGGGCTCGGCTTGTACTTGAACATGCCGAACATCAGCGCGATCGCCGTCAGCGCCTTCTCGCCGCCCGAGAGCAGCTGGACGCTCTGGAGACGCTTGCCGGGCGGCTGAGCGATGATCTCAATCCCGCTCTCGAGGGGATCGTTCTCGTCAATCAGGGTGAGCCCCGCGCGGCCGCCGCCAAAGAGCGTGCTGAAGGTCTCCTGGAAATTGCGGTTGATGGCCGCGAAGGCTTCACTGAAGCGCTGACGCGTCGTCTCGTCGATGCGCTTGATGGCTTCGCTCGTCTGCGCAATCGACTCGACGAGATCCTTCTTCTGGCTGGTCAGAAACGTGTGGCGGGTCTCGAGCTCATCGAACTGCTCGATCGCCATCATGTTCACCGGACCGAGCCGATCGATCTTCTCGCGCAGCTTGGTGATCGCCTCTTCCGCGCTCAAGGTCCGCTGCGCGACCTCAGCCAACTCCTGACTGCCGACTGCCGATTGCTGACTGCCGACTTCCTGGTCGTCCTCCGGTTCTTCGGCCTCGATGACGCGAACGTCCGGGGTCAGACCGCCGGCCGCCTCGAGCGCGTCGATTTCCACGACCACCTCGTCGAGCGTCGCCTGCACGGTGTCGGCGCAGGACGTCGCCAGGTGCGACAGGTCTGCTTCCGCCGTCGCGCGGGCGACGTCGAGCTCGGCAACCATGAGCCGCAGTGATTCGAGGGTGACTCGCGCGGCTTTGAGGTCCGCCTCCTGTCCGTCGGCTCGAGCCCGGAGCGCCATCATGCTGTCGTCAACGCGCTGCACGTCGAAGCGAAGCGAATCGAGCGTCCGCACGCTCCCATCGAGCTCCGTTTCTCCAGCGGCGATCGATGCCCGCAGCCCCTCGATGCGGCGGCGATCGACCTCGAGCTCGGCTGCCAGTGCGGCCGTGCGAGTCTCGAGATCCGCGGCCGCCTCCTGCATCCGTTCCGCTTCCGAGGCAAGGGCCGCCGACCGTTCGACGAACGTCGCGTGGCCCGCCCGCGCCTCGGCTGCTCGCCGACTGAGGTCCTCGGCACATTCTCGTGCCTCGGTCAGGCGCCGCTGGGCGGCCGACAGCCGTCCGTCGGCGTCCTGCTGTTGGCCAGCCAGCTGGACGATCGACGCGCGGGCCTCTTCCTGACGGAGATCGAGACCATCACGCTCCTCTTCCGCCTGCCGACGCTCGCGCGCGAGCTGCTCGCCCTTCTGAGCCAGACGCGCCGCTTCGTCGCTGGCATGCTGGCGCTCGGCCTCCAGGCCGACGATGGCCTTCTCCTGGTTGTGGTGTTCGGCCTCGAGCAACGCGATCGCGTTCGAGAGCTGCGCCATGACCGATTCGAGCGATGCCGTTTCCTCGGCCAAGCGGGAGAGCGCCTCGCGGTCCACTCGAATGCGCTCTCCGAGCTCCTTGATCTCACGCTTCATTTCGAGAATGCCGCGATCGCTGCCGGGGCCGCCACCGGTCACCAGCTGCGGGCCGCTGAAGACAACGCCATCGGTTGTCACCACCGGACAGACGGTTTCGTGGCTCACCTCGTGCGCACGCTCGTAGGAACGAGCGATCCACGCGTCGCCCATCGCGCGGCGAATGGCATCGGCGAATGGGGCGTTGACCCGGACGACTGACGACAGAGGCACAAGGCCTTCAAGGTTCGTGGGGTTCCCAAGATTCACGGGGTTCAGCGGGTTCGCGGCGTCTGTCCCCGAAGCGATCAGAAATCCACAGCGTCCCGCGTCGGCGTCGCGGACCACGGCAAATCCGGCCACCGCGTGCTCTGGCCGATCGACGACGACGTACTGCAGTAAGTCGCCGAGCGAAGCCTCGACCGCGCGTTCGTAACCTGGGTCGACCTCGAGATAGTCGGCGATGGCGCCTCGCTGCTGGATGTTGCCACCAGGACCGTTGGCCTGAGCGAGCACCGCCCGCGGCGCGTCCCCATACGCAGCCCGCGCCAGGTCGAGCTCCTCGATCGACTTCAGCCTGGCTTCGAGACCGGCCAGCTCCTGCTCGCGCGTCCGCACCGACTTGGCACGCCATTCGTGCTCAGCTCGGGCGTCGGCCAGCTCGGCCTCGCACGTCGCCCGCGCAACCTCGGTCGCCTCCGCAGTCTCTCGGGCGAGATGGAGCCGTGATTCGGCCGCTGACCGCTCACCCTCGACCCGCTCGGATTCAATGCGCACGTCCTCAATTTCGACACTGAGCTTGTTCAAGGTCTCAGCCACGCGGTCGCGAGTGAGCGACGCGTGGTCCAGAGCATGACGGAGCGCCGTGGCCGAGTTGATGGCCGAAAATACGTCGCCGCGCGAGGCTTCGACGGCCGCCTCGAGTCCTTCGAGCCCGCGGTAGGCCGACTCGTAGGCCAGGGCCTGGCCAGCGAGGACCTCCGCAGCGCGATCGCGGTCGACGATCGCCTGAGCCGCCTGGTCGCGCTTGGCGGAAAGCGCCGCCCGGACGGGCTCGCGACGGCTCTCGAGCGCCTCGAGCTCGGCCGCAATGGTGGTCGCCCGGACACCGAGCGTCGTGATCTGCTCGCGGTCGAAGCCAAGCTGCTGTTGCTGGGTATTGATGGCGAGCTCGCGCGCATGCGCGGCTTCGCGCGCTCCGGTGGCGCGCGACTCGGCTTCCGCGAGCTCGATGCGCAGGCGTCCCAGGTCCGCTTCCACCTGCGCGACCCGCGCGGCCGAGATCGATTCCTCCTCGCGCGTCTCGCTCAGGCGTGCTCGCGCCGACTCGATGGTCGCGGCGAGCTGTCTGTACTTTCGCGCAATGAGCACTTTGTCCCAGCGCCGCAGCTCGTCGCGCAGCTTCTGGTACCGGCGGGCCTTGGCCGCCTGGCGCTTGAGCGCCCCGCGCTGCTTGTCGACCTCGAAGACGATGTCGTCGATGCGCAGAAGGTTCTGCTGGGCCGCCTCGAGCTTGAGCTCGGCGGCACGACGCCGCGACTTGTATTTGGTGACGCCCGCCGCTTCCTCGATGAGTTGTCGTCGATCGGTCGGGCGGGAGCTGAGAATCATGCCGATCTTGCCCTGCTCGATGATCGCGTAGGCCTTCGCACCAAGCCCCGTGTCCATCAGGAGATCGTGCACGTCACGCAGCCGACAGACCTGCCCGTCAATCAGATACTCGCTCTCCCCGGAGCGATACAGGCGTCGCGTGACTTCGACCTGGCGAGCGACGGATTGAATCAACTCCTCGGCCGCTGCCACGCTCAGGGGCCGATCCCCTAGTGTCGTCGCCTCTGACGTCGTGACTTCCGCGGCTTGATGGCCATTGCCGCCGTGGCTGTCAGCATTTTCGACGAAAAAAGCAGGGCCGCTCACGCCCTTCAACACACCGGCCAACCGCAGACGCACTTCGGCCGTCGCCGTCGGCTTGCGAGCGTCGCTGCCGCTGAAGATCACGTCTTCCATCCGGTCGCCGCGCAGGCTCTTGGCGCTCTGCTCGCCCATGACCCAGGTGATGGCGTCGGCGACGTTGCTCTTGCCGCAGCCGTTGGGGCCGACGATGGCCGTCACCCCTTTGTCGAAGGAGAGCTCCGATCGGTCAGAGAACGATTTGAAGCCGTTGATTTCCAGACGTTCGAGGCGCATGGCCTACACCCTTCGCCGGACACGACGGCGTGACGGCAGAATAGATTGTGGTCTGGCTGGGAAAACAGCAGTGATAGCGGACCCAAATCCCGCGCGCCCTCAGCTTCCGCGACAGAAGCCGGCCCCAGACTCGCGAGACGGTCGTCAGTCTAACAACGTCTAGCTATTGCGACAAGCCCACTCGGGCCACCTTGTTGCCCAACGGGACGACCCGGCCGCGAGCCTGTGCTCTTGTCGCCGGCTTGCTCAGCTCCAGGAGCTTTTGCGCTTCGCTGAACTGGGCGAGCGCCACCTGCCCTTGCGGGTCGACCACGATGAGATGCCGCCACGCATCGGCGACGCTGAAGACCGCCTCGTCGATCTCGAAGCGCAGCATCGCCTTGATGAAGTCGAGATCCTGCTTGTACCCGTCCTCGTCGAGCACGATGCGATCGGCTTTCAGCTGTTCGCGGAAATCGGCGAGCATTGCGTCGTCGACCGCGAAGTTCGGCTTGACGGTCTTGCGCCCGGTGGACGGCAGCGTGACGCGCGTGTCGCCCTCCGCCGTGTACTTCATGGCGTAGATCGAGAACTGCTGACGCGCGCTCAACAGGCGCCCGAAGCGGCCCGGATTCCACCCGCCGCTCGTCCCGGTTCCCCCACCAGGGGCCGTTGGACCCGTGGGACCGGCGATCCGGCGATCCGGTTCGATGCCGCCGCCGCTGTACACCGGGCGCCCGGCATCGGTGTGCTTCAGGTCGCTCGGATTGTGAGCAGGCGCCGCGTTCTGGTCACGCAGGTAATAGCTCTGATACTCGTCGAACGACGCGTCCCACGGCCGCTGAATCAGCCGGCCGCTTGGCGTGAAGTAGTGCGCCGTCGTCAACGCCAGCCCAGCGCCCCCGCTGATGCGGTACACCGACTGCACAAGCGCCTTGCCGAAGGTCGTCTCGCCCACCAGGTACGCGCGATCGTGATCCTGCAAGGCACCGGTGACGATCTCCGATGCGCTGGCGCTATTCCGGTTGGCGAGCGCCACGATGGGGACGCCGGTGAACTCGCCCTCTTCGCTCGCGCGGTAGTCCGAATCAGAATTCGCGATCCGGCCCCGGGTGTAAACAATCATCCGGCCGCGCGGCAGAAATTCGTTGGACACCTTGATCGCCTGATCGAGCGGACCACCCGGATTGCCGCGGATGTCGAGCAGCAGCCGGCGCATGCCCTTGGACGCCAGATCGCGCAACCCGCGCTTGAGGTCGCGATCGGTGTTCTCTCCGAAGTCGTGCAGCTGAATGTACCCGGTGGTCGCGTCAATCATGAACGCGGCAGGCACCGTCGGGATGTAGACCTCGTCGCGCGTGACATCGAGCGGAATCAGCTGCTCGTACCCGCGACGCCTGACCTCGATGTGCACAGTGGTGCCTCTGGCACCGCGCAGATTCTGCTGCGCGCGCTCGGTACCCCAGCCTTTGGCGTCCTCTTTACCGATCCGAGCGATGACGTCGCCGCGGCGCAGACCCACCTTGTGCGCCGGCGAACCTTCAAACACGCCAGTGGCCATCACGTCGTTCTCGGCCGTGTTCTGGATCTGGATACCAAGGCCGTAGTAGCGGCCTTCCTGACGTTCGCGCATCCGCGCGTACTCGCGCGGATCAAAAAAACTCGAATGCGGATCAAGCGTGGCCAGCATGCCGCGAATCGCGCCATACACCAGGCCATCGGACTCGGCTCGACCGACGTAGTTCGTCTCAATGGCGTCGAGCGCCGCGGTGAATGTCTTGTAGTGATCGGGAACCTTGTCGTCGACCGCCAGGGCGTTCCGGCCGAAGAGCCCCCCGACAAGCGCGGAGACCAGGATCGCAAAGACCACGGTGGGCAGAGCACGATAGCGTCGCATGCGAGGCATCGTAGCAGATAAGTTCCTTACGAGCAATAACTTCTGGGCACAATAGGCGGCAGAATTCCTTGACCCTGCCGGCGGCGGTTTCTATAATTAACGTCAGGCAATCCGCCCTGGTTTTTGGGAAAGCAGGCCCTTATGTTTGGTTCGATTGGCATGCCAGAGTTGATCATCATTTTCGTGATCGCTCTGATTATCTTCGGCCCCCGCAAGCTCCCCGAGTTGGGCCGCTCGCTCGGCAAGAGCATCGCGGAGTTCAAGAAGGCGTCAAACGAGCTGAAATCCACGCTGGACGAGGAAATTCGCCTCGAAGAAACGCGCTCAAATCTGGAGGCCTCGAAGGCCGCCGCCGCGCAGGCGGCCGCTGCCGCGCCCGCGCCGGCTCCGACAGCCGTTGGGGCAGCGGCGACGCCGAGTATTCACCGCGCTGAGGAGCCGGTCGCCGCGCAAAAAATCGATCATCCTGCATAAGGAATTGCAGGCTTGACCCTCGTTCCCTTCCCTGGCCCGCAGTCAGCGGGTCCCGTCCCGCGTCCGGATGATGATGACCATGACGACGTTCAGCCGTCATCGGCCGGGGCGATGTCGTTTCTCGAGCACCTGGACGAGCTCCGCAAGCGCATCGTCCGCTCATGCCTCGCGATCGTAGTAGGCGTCGTCGCCGGCTTCGCGTTCATCAACCCAATCGTCGACTTCATCCTCGCACCGACGCGCCGCGCCCTGCCGCCCGGCGTCAAGATGATCTACACGCAGCCCGGCGAGGCGTTCTCTCTTTACGTGACGATCGCGCTGATCATGGGCATCGTCCTCGCGGCGCCGTATATCATGCTTCAGGTCTGGTTGTTCATCGCGCCCGGCCTGTATGTCAACGAAAAGAAGTTCGCCATCCCGTTCGTGCTCTTCACCACGCTGGGCTTCGTGCTCGGCGCGGCGTTCAATCATTACATCGCGTTCCCGTTCATGATGGCGTTCTTCGCCAGTTTCAACTCGGCCGAGCTGGCGTTCATGCCCAAGCTCGATGACGTGTTCGGCCTGTACTCGAAGATGCTGATCGGCATGGGGATCGTCTTCCAGATGCCCGCCGTCGTGTTCTTTCTCGCGAAGATGAAGATCCTCACGGCGAGATTTCTGGCCGTCAACCTCAAGTACGCCGTCCTCATCATCTTCGTCGTGGCCGCCGTCATCACGCCGACCGGCGACATGATGACGCAAACCATCTTCGCCGCACCCATGCTCGGCCTCTACATCTTGAGCATCTTCATCGCGTGGATCGTCGGGCCCAAGCGCGTCAAGGCCGAGCAGACTGATTAGTCGTTGGTCATCAAGGCGTCGGCTGCCACGCAGATCGAGGCTCTTGTCGCGGACCTGGGGGCCGCTCGCGCCGCCACGCGCGAGGCGGCCGTCGCACGCCTGACGGTCATCGGCGCGAGAGCGGTCAGCCGGCTGGTCGGGCTCGTCGAGTCGGACGCCGGTCCGGTCGTTCGCGTCGCTGCTCTTCGCGCCCTCGAGTCGATTGCCGATCCACGCGCCGTCGATCCAGCACTGCTCGCCATAGACGCGCGCGAGGCCGACGTGGCCTCGGCCGGCATCTCGGTCGCACGCGCCTTTCTTCGTGGACCACGCAGTGCCATCCTTGTCGATCGCCTGACTACGGTCGCGCTCGACGCAACCCGGGATGAAAGCGTGCGTCTGTCGGCCCTAGAGGCGTTGAGCGACCTGAAGCCCGCGACGATCGCGCCAGTCTTCGACGCGCTCAGGAACGACGCCAGCGACGGCGTTCGCCGCACGGCAGAACTGGCGGCCGCATCCAAGCGGGACGAGACATTCGATCCAGCGGCCGTCTTCAGCCGTGCCGCCGAGAGCGAGCTCCCTGAGGATCCTGCCGGCCTCCGTCGAGCTGTGGCGCTCTTAGGTAAGCGGGTCGCGCTGACGCAACTCCTGCGTGTGATCGAGCGGGTCCGCGAGCACGAGCCGTCAGAAGGGGGCGCGCGGCGAGCCGAGTGGATGCGGGTCCGCGGCGCGGCGCACGTTGCCTTGGCCGGGCGCGGCAGCCGGATCGCTCTGTACGATCTGCGCGAGTCAATCGAATCGGCGTCGACCCCACTCCCGGTGGAGTTTCTTGCCGCCCTCTCGACGATTGGCGACACGTCGTGCCTGGAAGCGCTGGCGGCCGCCTGCGCGCGGTCGCTGCGCGCGGGCCCCACGCAGCGCGACTGGTGGCGTCAACATCTGGCCGACGCGTTCCGCGGGATCGTCACGCGCGAGCGCGTCACACGACGCCAGGCGATTATCAGGAAGATTCAGAAACGCTGGCCCGACGCGCTGGCTGAGCTGCTGCAGGAAGGTTGGCCAGCCGACTAATACGCCTTGGCGAACCAGGCTTCGGCCTCGGCGGGGTTGTCGCAGCGGACGCAGCGGCCGCTTGGCGCTTCGGCGTTCAACGGCATATTGCGGATCGTCGCTTGCGTGTCGTTCTTGATCTGGGCCTCGCAGTCGGCCGATCCGCACCACGGCGCGATCACGAATCCAGGGCGCCCCTCCAGCGTCTGCTTGAACGCGTCGTAGTCTGCGACGCGCTGCGTGTGCTCCTCGCGGAACTTCACCGCCCGCTCGAACAGCGTCCGTTGAATGTCATCCAGAAGCTCTCGGATCCGAGCGACAAGGCCATCCATTGGGATGGGAAGCTTCTCCCGCGTGTCGCGGCGGGCGACGAGCACGGCGGACTTCTCGATGTCCTTCGGCCCGATCTCGACGCGGAGCGGCACGCCGCGCATCTCCCACTCCGAGAACTTCCAGCCGGGGCGCTCCTCGCGTTCGTCGAGGGTGACGCGGATGCCGGCCGCGTCGAGCTCACGGCGAATCTCCTGCGCGCGCGGCAGCACCGTTTCGCGCCAGTTGTCACGGCCAATCGGCACGATGACCACTTGGTACGGCGCCACAT
>JBGPHH010000153.1:0-10129 GCA_041484265.1 Vicinamibacteria bacterium | reverse complement strand
TGCCCGGAAAGAGCTGCTTGGCGGCGGCCATCACGGCGAGGCCGCGCGCGTCGCTCAGGCCGCTCTCGACCACGAGGATGTGGTCGCCCATGTCCACGGCCAGCGACTCGTGGTTGCCTTTGATCCAGAACGCGCCGTCGCTGAGTCGCTCGGTCATCGCGGGAGCAGTCGCTGCCGCCGGTCCACCCCGAGCCACCTGTCCAGCCAGGACCTCCGCTGCCGGTACAGCCGGTGCGCCGGGTGCAGCGGGCGCGCCAGGTCCGCCGCCCCTGTTCGGGGCCGGAGGTGGCGTCAGGAGCTCGGCAAGATTCGATGGATTCGCCGTGGCGGCCGAAATGTCGGCGTTGAACGTCTCCATGCCGGCCTGCTTCTGCACGATGTGCGTCGGCACCTGCACGCCGCCCATATTCATGTAGTTGCTGTAATCGAACTCGACGGGCAGATCGCCGTAGACCGCCTGTTCGACCTTCGTTTCCACTTTGGTCACGAGATTCTGGGCGTTGATGTAGCCGGTGACCGTGTAGTCCTGTCCTGACGGCGACTTGAAATTCGCGGGCGTGAACGACACGACCTGCTGTCCGCCTTGCGACTTGACGGTCGCATTCCCGGCGGACGCTGCGGCCTTGAGGAAGCCCCACGGTGTCGTCCAGATGTTCAGCGCCTGCGCCCAGGTCGTGGCCTGCATGCCGTTGATGTTCTGATTGAACACGCCGGGCACCGGGGCCGCCATGCCGGGAACCGTCGGCGGCTGGGTCGGTCCGGTTGCACGGGAGACGAGCGCCATCGCGTTCGGCGCGGCGCCGAAGTTGATCGTGCGGGTGTACGTCGTGATCTTGGTGAGGTCCGCGGCGCCGAGCGGCTGGGTGATGACCTTGCTCTGGCCAAACGCCCCGTTCTGCGCCGAGCCTGAGTACGTGATGGAGGTCAACTGGTCGACGCCCATGGCCGTGCTGGCGTTGGCCAGCACGGTGGCCGCGGCGTTCTGGGCGATACCGCTCGTCCCGAACACGGCCACGAGCAGCGCCGCCACTACGAGCTTTCTATCCATATCCATTCCTCTGGAGGCCGTTTGCGAAGACACCTTTAGAGGGCGATCTTCCCCGTGCTGTCGCCGATGTTGTCCTTCTCGATGCCGGCCATAGCAAGCATCGGCAGAAGAAGATTGCCCATCGACGTGTGCGGCTCGAACTGCAGATGCTTCCCGCCCTTGTGCTGGCCATTGGCGCCGCCCACGACCAGAACCGAAATCGGATCGTGGCTGTGCGTGTTGCCATCGCCCATGCCGCTTCCAAACAGCATCATGGTGTGGTCCATCAACGTGCCATCGCCGTCCTTGGTCGACGCCATCTTGTCCAGGAATTTGTTGAACAGGCTGACGTGATAAGTGTTGATCTTTTGATGCTTCTCCATCTCCGCCGGGTTGTACCTGTGGTGCGAAACAGAGTGATGCTGATCCGGGACGCCGATCTGCGGATAGGTCCGCTGGTTCAGCTCGCGCGACAGCATGAACGTCGTGACGCGCGTAATGTCGGCCTGGAAGGCGACCAGTTGCAGATCGAACATCAGGCTGACGTGAGCCGGATACAGCTCGGGGACGTCGACCGGTGCATCCGGCACGGCAAGCTGCGCGTCGGTGTTGCGTCTTTCGACCTGAGCGATCCGGCGCTCGATCTCGCGAAGATTGTCGAGATAGTCGCTGATGCGATTCTTGTCCTGCGCGCCCAGGTTGCCCTGGAGCTTCTTCGCCGAGGCGCTGATCGAATCGAGCAGGCTGCGGTCGTCCTGCAGGCGGGCATAGCGCTCGGCGGCCGAGCTGCCGTCGCCGAACATGCGCTCGAAGACCACGCGCGGATTGATTTCGGCCGGGAGCGGCATGGTATCCGTGCGCCACGACATCGTGTTCAGATAGGCGCAGCTGCTGGTGCCGTCGCACAGGCCGACCATATTCGACACGTCTTCAATTCCGAGTTCAAGCGACGGGATCGGCGTATCCTGTCCGATCTTTTCCGCGATCATCTGGTCGATGGTCTTACCGGCGCGCACATCCTCGCCGCTCGTATCCTTGGCCTCCGCGCAGGAAAGCCAGGTGGCGCTGCTCGAGGCGTGGCCCGCGCCGATCTGCTTGCCTTTGTTCTCGGCAAGGTTGCTGAGAATCGTGAAGCGATCGCGGTGAGCCGCGATGGGCTGGAGAATCGGCGTCATTTCGTAGCCGGCGCCCGTTTCTTTCGGGACCCACTTGTCGAGAATGACTCCGTGCGGCGTATAGAAGAAACCGGCACGGAACTGCGAGGCGGGCGCTGCTTTCAGGGCCGGAACCATTGCATCGAGCAGCGGCAACCCGATCGTCACACCGGCCATGCCTCTGAGGAACGTCCGGCGGTGTAGCTGTTTCTTCGTGATAATCATCGTTCTGCTCCTTTCGTTAGCGAACGGAAGCGGCTGCCGCCACCGGACTTTCGGCCGGTTTCGCGGAGGCGCTTTCCGTCTGGGATGAACCTTTTACGCGCATCTCGAAAGAGGGGCTGCTGACAATCCCGAGGATGAGATCCGCAAACCGATAGTTGTTCTTCGCCGAGTCGCGCACGATCTTGCGGACCACCGGCATATCGTAATAAGCGACCGGCCGCCCTAACGCATAAGTCAGGAGCTTCTCGGTCACAGTCTGGGTGAACACCTCGCCTCGAGCGCCGCCGCGATTCAACAGGAACTCGCGAAGCCCGACGGCCCCCTCGACCTTGGTTCCGTCGAACATCGAGTCCGCGGCGTCGATCTGAGCGCCGTTGTCGGTCATCCGCCACCGGCCCACCGCATCGAAATTCTCGAGCGAGAAGCCGATCGGGTCCATGACTCTGTGGCAGGTCGCGCAGACCGGATTCGCGCGGTGCGCCGACATGCGTTCGCGCATGCTCAGCGGCTTATCGCCTTTGGCTTCATTCAGAGCAGGGACGTTCGGCGGGGGAGGCGCGGGAGGCGTGCCGAGGATGTTGATCAACACCCATTTGCCGCGCCCGACTGGCGACGTGCGGATGGCGACCGAGGTCAGGGTCAGGATGCTGGCCTGGCCGAGCAGGCCCTTGCGCGATTCATCGGTGATCGCGATCTTGCGATAGCGGTCTCCGTAAATCCCCCGGATCCCGTAGTGCCGTGCCAGCCGCTCATTGACGAAGGTGTAGTCCGCCGTCAGAAGTTCCGTCACCGGGCGATCCTGGCGCATCACGTTGCCGAACAACAGTTCGGTTTCGCGCACCATCGCCTGCCGCAGGTTGTCGTCGAAATCCGGAAACATCGTGGGATCCGGCACGACGCCTCGCAGGTTGCGAAGCTGCAGCCATTGACCGGCGAAGTTCGACACCAGGGCATTGGCCTTGGGATCCGCGAGCATGCGGCGCACCTGCGCCTCTAGCACCGGCTGTTCATGCAGCTTTCCCGCGACCGCGACGTTATAAAGCTGATCGTCGGGAACCGTACTCCACAGGAAGAACGAGAGCCGCGAGGCGAGCTCGATATCGCTGATGCGGTACGGAGTATTGGGGTCGCCTGTGGCGGGGTCGCTTTCGACGCGGAAAAGGAATTCCGGTCCCGAGATCACGCGGCGGATCGCCATTTCGATGCCCTGCTCGAACGTACCCCTATTGTTGCGGCGATTCTGATACAGGCTGAGCAGCGTCTCCATATCAGCGTCGGTCACTGGTCGGCGATACGCCTTGCGCGCGAGGTTCGTGAGAATCTTGCGGGCGCAGGGCCACTCGTCTTTTTCGGCGGACGCACGGCAGATGAAGATCGCGCGGCGGCTCGGCGTGTCTCCCGGCCCGCTGGCGTTAAACGGTCCGGTGATCATGACCTTGTCAAGGTGCGGAGCGCCCGAGGTTTCGTTGCTGTCGATCGTCGTGCGGAGGAACTGCTGCCAGACTGCGGCTGTTTGCGCTTCGGAATACCGCAGGAACGCGACACCGACCGTGTGCGGACCGGCGGACACTTTCATCCGGAAGACGAGCCGCGCATCGATGAGATCCGCGACTTCCTTGCCGTTCCGGTGCGAGGCGCTGTCCTCTTCGACGCCCCCGAACTGCACCAAACTCACTCGCACTCCATCGATCGTCACTTCGAGCGCGTGCACGTTTTCCAGGCCGTGGGCGACTGCGTTAATCGAACGCGACATCTTGGGTTCGAACACGTAGTCCCCGTCGAGCGGGAAGTAGTGCTTCGCCACAAGTCCGCCGACGGTCCCGAGAGGCAAGCCCTCGATGTGCTGATCTTGGGAGAGGTCCGGCTTGGGCCGGTAGGCTGCCGTGCTAATGCCCACCTGAGGATCGCCGACGGCCATGCGCGCGATCTTGGCCGAAGCGGAGACGTAGCGGTCTATCAGCACGGGCGAAAGCGTCAGCGCCTGCGCGATATTGTCGAAACCCTCGGCGGAATCATCCGGCGGCAACAGCGTCGAGGTGTCCACATCCAACCGCAGCACATCTCTAATAGCGTTTGAGTATTCGGTGCGGTTCAGCCGGTGCACCATCACGCGCCCCGGATTGGGATGCGCCGCGAAGGCCTGATCGAGCGTGTTCTCCAGATAGCCCGCGAAATTACCCAGCGAGGCCTTATCCGGACGAGGCGTGCCGCTGGGCGGCATTTCGCCCGCGCGCAGCTTGCGCACGACCTTTTCCCACAACGGAGCGTCCGACGCCACGCGCGACAAATCCCGTTTCTCAAGCACGACGCCCGCGGTCTTGGCTCTCTCGTTATGGCACCCGATGCAATACTTCGTCATCATCGCCGAGTACTGCTCGGGCGAGGAAGCCGGCGCGGCACCCGGCGACGTTGCAGACTGCGCCCAGCTTGGCTGAGTCCAGCCCAGGAACGCGAGAACTATGAGGATCGTACGCAATTTCATTTGCCTCCTCCCAACACGAACTTCTCGCCCGGCTTGGCCTGGAGGTCCGCGGGAAGATTCATCAGCTTCTTGAGGAGAGCCACCGTGCTGACATGCACCACCGGATTCACGGGCGCCATGACGAAGCCGCCAAAGCGGCTCACGCCCGGGACGCCGTTCGCTGCATCGAGAGCCGTGCGGCCGAGCTTGTCTTTGAGAGCGAGCGTCGCGCCCTTGTCGGCAAGAAACTGCACGACGGCGTCATTGCCGTTGGTGGCGGCGTAATGGAGAGCCGCGACGCCGTTGACGTCGATCGCGTTGACGTCTGCCCCGTTATCCATGAGTAGCTGAATAGCCTCCTTCCGGCGATCGTCGGTGGGAGGTGTCGGCTCGCCGTCCGAAAGGTCCAGGCCCTGACCCGAAGCTGTCATCAATGGTGTCACGTCGTCCTTCAACGCGACTTTCGCATCGGCGCCCGCCGCCAGCAACAACTGCATGGTTGGGATGTCCCCGGCTTTCGCAACCCGGTACAGCGCCGTCATGTCGCTCGGACCTGTAATGATGTCATTGCCAAACGCTTTCTTCTGAGGCATCAACACCGATAACCGGGCGTCGGGCTTCGCGCCCTTGGCGAGCAGGAGTTTGAGGATATCGGTGGACGTAAGCTGTTCGACGTGGAGCGACGACGCATGCACGATGGCGTCGTTCACTTTGACCTCCGTGACCTCAACAATCGAGCCGTCGTCGAGATTCGCGCCCTTGTCAATCAGGAGCTTCGCCATGTCCCAATGTGCGTTTGCGACCGCCACCAGAAGCGGGGTGCGCTTGTCGGGATCGGTTTTATTGGGATCCGCTCCTGCCGCGAGAAGAGCCTCGGCGGCTTCGTAGGAATTCTGGCGCACCGCCTGGATCAAAGGAGTCAGGCCGCCCGACGGGTATCTCGAATACACGCTGCCGAACGCGCCCGGGGTCTTGGTATAGTTCGTGAGGTGGGTCGCCGTGGCGTTGACATCCGCGCCGCGCGTGACCAGGAGTTTCACAATATCGGGATGATTTTCACCCGCCGCCCACATCAGCGCCGTCTCGCCATGCCAATCTTCCTTCGCGTCCACCGTCGCGCCGTGATCCAGCAGCACCTTCACGGCCGCCACGTTACCGGTCCGCGAGGCTAACATCAGCGCCGTATCGCCCTCGGGCAGCGTTGTATTGACATCCGCGCCGGCCTTGAGCAACCGCTCGATCATCGCCGCGTTGCCGTTCGTGGCGGCTTCCGTCAGCGGGACGATTCCGTAGCGGTTGGCGGTCTTGACGTTTGCGCCCGCCTTGAGAAGCAAGTCGGCCATCTCGACATCGTCATTGTGGGCTGCCCAAAGGAGCGCCGTGCTGCCGTCTACCTGCGGGGCATTGACGTCGACCTTCTGCTTCAGTAGCGGACGGGCACTCGCGCCGTCCTGGTTTTGAACCGCATCGGCCAAACGCGTATCAGCAGCGGCGGCGAACAGCGTTGCGCCAACTAGGAGTTCGGCCGCTCCCAACGAAACGGCTATCCAGATCCTGTTTGAGCGGAATTTATGCATGAGAAATACACCTCCTGGAGGTTCCGCTATTGCGACCCGCGGGAGATGAGCTCCCACATCAAGCCGTTAATGTCGCGAACCAAGACGTTGCCGGCGCCGTTCGGGCGCTTTACGGCCTTGCCCCCGGTCGAGACAACCGTGCCGCCGACCTTCTTCCATTGATCGACAGCGGCATCGATGTCCCGCACGACCATGGTGAGTGCAGGCGAACCGGGATCCGCGGCGGCAGGTGCAGCCATCGCACGCGGAACGCCGACGTATTCGATTAAACCGAAGTCCAGCGTCGTGCCCGCAATGCTGCCGTGCGTGACGCGCCATTGCGCTCCGGGCAAGTTGATGAGAGTGGTGGCGGTCGCACTCGTCCCTAATTGCCCTGTCGGTCGCGCGTCGAAACCAATCGCATCCCGAAGAAATGTCACGGTGCGAGCAGAGTTTTCGATCGCCAGATTCACCGAGCCGCCCAGAACCATATCGGCGGCATTCGCGGCGGACGCGGGCAGCGGATCCGGCTGGATGAGCTGAATGAATAATCCGTCGGGGTCGCGAACGACCAGTAAACGCATCTTGCTGCTCGGGTTGCCGGATAGGTTCACCGGCGCGCCACCCGCCGTCACGATGGTCGCTTTCGCGGCGGTGAGTTTCGCGAACATCTGGTCCATGTCGCGGATCTGAAGAACCAACGTGGCGACGCCAGGGTCCTGAAGGTTGGGCAGAAACTTCTTCCGGTTTGTTCCGGTGAACTCTGTGAGCTCGAGACCAAACGGTGCGTTTGGAACACGAAGGACCGCAGCGCGGAACTTTGCGCCGTGCGTCCCGGTGACCTTCGACATGTCTTCGTTGAGTGCTGCCGGCTGTGCTGCCAGCGGGTCGCTCGCTCCAACCGGCAATCCGATCACATCGCGATAAAACGGCACGGTCTTCTCGAGACTGTCCACAGCGTGCGCAAGATTCTGCAACTCGATAACCGGAGTTGCCGGTGTCTGTTGTCCAAGAAGCAAGACGGGTAGCGTCAGTCCTGCCATGGTAAGCATCAAGAGTGTTTTTGGTGACATCACGCCTCTGAGTGTTCGAGGGGCCGCCGCGCGAGCCCCTTAAGTGTTGTAAAGAGCACGCCAGCGCCTATATCCGCAGCAGGCGGTTTAGCTTGACGACCAGCGAGCGGTTCTGCAGCTCTGGGAACCCGGCGCCCAGCGTATCGCGTCCCTCGTTATAGACAACGAACAACTCGCTGCCCGGCTGGTACTCCCAGCGTAAACGGACGTTCGCGCTGACCTGGCTGCTGCTCGAGTAGTACTGCACCAGGCTGCTGACGAACATCAGCGGCGTAATCGTGTAGGTGAGCCGGGAGCTGACCAGCGTCGCCGTGAAGTCGCCGAACGGTAACTGCACGCGGTTCACCGAGAAGCCGGGCTCGATGGCCAGATGCGGCGACAGCCTGGTTCGCCCGCTGCTCAATCCGACCGTGGTCTTGTGCCCATCCCAGAACGTGCCCTGCTCGACGTACATCGTGCCGGACACCGGCCGCTGCTGCCCGAGCGTAAACTCCGTCCGAAGGTTGCCGAAGTTATAACCGCCGACGGGTACGGTGACGCCCGTCGCAATCGCAAACGGCGTCACGAGCCGCTCGTGCCAATCGTCGTAGGTCACCTTGACGTTGTCGCTGTTCTGGAAATCGATCGCGAATACTCCCCGCGCGTCGGCGGTCTCGAGGCGTCCGGTCGTGGCATTGTCGAAGTAATCGAGCGACGCCTGGTAGGTGAACTTCCGGATCGCACGGATCCGGCGGGGGCGGGGACTGAAGCGCACCATGCCAAAGGACTTGTTGAGGTCGCTGCGATAGACGAACCCGGTCTCGGGGTTGAACTCCTTGCCGACGTGGAGCCGATCGAAGATGGCGCCGTAGCGGTCGCCGTTGTAGGCGACCTGTGCGCGATAGCTCGAGGTGTCGCCCTTCAGCGTGTCGGTGCGGGTGCCAGCCCAATAGGTGTCGATCGAGAGGTTCTGAAAAAATGCGAACCGTCCGTCGACGCCGAACAGCTCGTTTGAACCCACGCCGGCGGCCGCAACGGATCGGCCGGCAAACAGCGCGCCGATGGAGCTGCGGCGCAGGATGTTCCGGCGGATGCGCGCGACGGTGAAGTTCGTCGCTCGGGCGCCGGCGTCGGTGCTGTCGGTCTGGATGTTGAGGACTCCGATCGCGTAGGGGCCGACGCGTCCCGACAGCCGGCCGCCCGCTTCGATCGGCACGTTCTGTCCGCTGTCGAGACCGATACGGCGGCTGTAGAACGCAAACGGGACCGTGCCGAACCCGTTGGCCCCGCCGAAGTCGAAGATGCCCGCATTTTCGAGGAAGAACTCGCGCTTCTCCGGGAAGTACAGACTGAAGCGCGTCAGGTTCACCTGCTGCTCGTCGGCCTCCACCTGCGCGAAGTCGGTGCGATAGGTCAGATCCGCGGTGAGGCTTGGCGTCACACCGTATTTCGCGTCGAGCCCGAAATCGCCGCTCAGATCGTTGTGCCGGCGGGGCGTCGCCGTGTTGTCCGACGTCAGGTCCGAGATGACGAACGGCTTGAGATCGAGATTCCGCACCGTCGGCACCTCGAGCCCGGTCAACGACGCGGCGATCGAGACGCGGAAAAGTCCATCGATCCCGGCGCCGTCCGGCACGGGAGCGAGGTACGAGACCTCGTTCTTCCAGCGGCTGATCCGGCGCGCGTTGAAGCCCCAGACCCGCGGGCTGCCCGCGGGAAAGCGGATCGACCTGAACGGGATGGCCGCTTCCGCCACCCATCCGCCGTCGAAGCGGCCCACCGCCAGTTTCCAGACCGGGTTCCAGTCGCCGCTGTAGCTCCCCTCGTTGCTGATCTGCCCGTCCATGCGGCCGCCGATCGGGTTGATGTTGAAGACAATGCCGTTGCGGCCGTCGTGAAAGGTGTCGAAGACGAAGGCGACGTTCTCGTTCTGTGTGATGTTGGTGCTGTCGCGTCGCATCTCGTTGACGATCATCCGTTCGGGCTCGCTCTCCCACACACGCATGGTGACGTAGACGTTGTCGCGATCGAACGACAGCCAGACGTCGGTCCGCTCCGTCGCCGGGGCCCCGGCCGACGGTTCGGTCTGGACGAAGCCGGAGGTCGGCGGCGTCAGGGTGTAGAGCGGGTCGTCGAGACGGCCGTCGACGCGCAGCGGCTGATCGAGGCGCACCGCGCGGATCGTCGGAGCGTTTTGCGCGAACGCGGACGCCACGCCAAGAAGGAACGCACAGAGAGTGAAAAGGTACGGCGCAGGTCGCAATCGAACCTCCACCAACTACTGCTTCTCGAACACTGTGAGGTTGTTGACGACCTGCCCTTGTTCATTGGTCCTGGTAGTAGTCATCGTCTGGGTCTTGCCGTCTTGCGAGAGGACCAGGCGGCTGGACGTCATGACTTTGCCATCGATCCGTCCCACCCACTCGAAGGTGTGCGCGTCAATCCACGTATATACGAACATCATCGGATTGCCCGAGCTCCCCTGCTCTACGGTGGGATTGCTCGTGACCTGCGCGTGCTCTTTCTTGTCAAAGTGCACGTACCTGACAACCTGGTTCTTCTCCCCTTGCCCGAACACCGCGTCCGTGGTCAGGCGCAGCACGCCGTTGACGATCTCGTACGTGGTCGTGTTGGAAAACGTCGCACTGGGACTC
>JBGPHH010000152.1:0-10155 GCA_041484265.1 Vicinamibacteria bacterium | reverse complement strand
TGATCAACCGGCGCTACGACATTCTCAACGTGCAGGGCCCCGTGGGCGACTACCTCGAATTTCCACCGGGCGAGCTGACACGAGACCTGCTCTCGATGGCCCGGCCCGGGCTGCGCGCGACGATCCGCGGCGCATGCCAGCAAGCCCTCCAAGGCCATCGCGCCGTGATCGATGCGGATGCCCGCGTCAGACGACAAGGCACGTACGTCTCGTGCACGGTGAGCGCTCGCCCGGTGGCCGACGCGAAGGAACCGGATGGCCTCCTGTTAGTGACCTTCGAGGATCGGCCGGCGCGCCAGGTAGCGGCGGCGACCAAGAAGGTGGCGGCCGCCGTCTCCCCGTCCACCGACGAGTTCAGCCTCGTCCGCCGGCTCGAGTCCGACCTCAAGGCCACACGCGACGACCTGCAGGGCACGATCGACGAGCTCCAGACGGCGAATGAGGAGCTGAAAGCCTCCCACGAAGAAGTCATGTCGATGAACGAGGAGCTCCAACTGACCAACGAGGAGATGGAGACCTCGAAGGAGGAGCTGCAGTCGCTCAACGAGGAACTGAGCACGGTCAACAGCCAGCTCGAGGACAAGGTGCACGAGCTGGACACGGCCCGTAACGACATGGTGAATCTGCTGGCCAGCACCGATATCGCCACAGTGTTTCTCGACGCTGACCTTCGCATCAAGCGCTTCACGTCGCCGACGGCCAAGCTGCTCAACCTGCTGGCGACCGACCTCGGCCGGCCGTTTCGCGACATTGCGCCACGGGTCACCGATCCGCCGCTTCTCGAAGACTGTCGCCGCGTGCTGGAGAAGCTGACGCCGCTCGAAACAGTCATCCGTGCCGACGACGCGCGGGCCCACCTGCGGCGGGTGTTGCCGTACCGGACGGCCGACAATCGCCTCGACGGTGTTGTCATTACGTGGGTGGACATCACAGAGCGACTCGCGGCTGAGGCGGAGTCGCGCCGCCTGAGTTCCGTCTTGCGGGACTCGAACGATGCGGTCGCGCTCCTGGATCTGGAGGGTCGTATCACTGGTTGGAATCGCGGCGCCGAGCGACTGTACGGTTATACGGAAGCGGAAGCCCGCGCCATGAAGATACGGGACCTCGTCCCGGAGCCGCACCGCGACGTCGCGGGCGATCTCGTCCGGCGGATCGGCCGCGGCGACGCGGTCTCAGAATCCCTCGAGACCCAGCGAACCACGAAGGACGGCCGTACACGCGACGTCTGGCTGACGATGACCCTCCTGCGCGACGCCGCCGGCCGGCCCGACGCCATCGGCACCACCGAACGCGACCTCACCGAGCTCAAGGAGGGCCTGGCGGCTAAACAGGCGGCCCAGCTGTATCAACAGGTGATCGAGCATCTACCGGCCGGCGCGGTGCTTCGCGAAGCCGACCGACTGACCATGAACCGGGCGGCGGAAGCGATCACCGGTTATGAGCGCGGCGAGCTTCCCACGGTGGATGCGTGGTGTGCCGCCCTGCATGGCGATCAGGCGCGGGACCTTCGTCCACACTACGAGACGAGCCGCTCGCCCGACGGCGTGGCACAGCCTGCCTCGCTCGCGATCACCCGCAAGGACGGGCAGGCGCGTCACGTGGAACTCACCGTGTGCCGCCTCGACAACACCCACGAGCTGTGGATGCTGCTCGACATGACTGAGGACAATCTGGTCGAGCGGGCGTTGCGCCGGAGTGAAGACTACCTGCGGTCGATCGTCACCACGGCCGCGGACGCGATCATCACGATGGATGAGCGCGGTGTGATCGAGACGTTCAACGCCGCCGCGGAACGGATGTTCGGGTATACGGCGGCCGAGGTCGTCGGGCAGAACGTCCGACTCCTGATGCCGCAGCCGTACCGTGATGAGCACGACGGATACCTCGCTCGTTACCGGAAGACGGGCGAGGCGCACATCATCGGCGCCGGGAGGGAGGTCGTCGGCCTGCGCAAGGGTGGCACGACGTTCCCCCTGGACCTCGCCGTCAGCGAGATCGGTGGGCTTCGGCATTTCACCGGAATCCTTCGCGACCTCAGTGATCGCCGGAAACTCGAATGGCGCCTGGCGGAAAGCCAGCTGGAGGAGCGTCGTCACATGGCTCGGGAGCTCCACGACGAAATCGGTGGGCACATGACGGGCATTGGGCTGTTGGCGCAAACACTCCAGGCAGAACTGGTGAAGGGGGAGTCGCCACTGGCCGCGAGAACCCAGGAACTCGTCCAGAGCATCAGTGGCGCCCATCAGCGATTGCGGTCACTGATCCGCGGGCTGATGCCGGTCGAAGCCATACCCGAAGGTCTCATGGCGGCGTTGAAAAACCTCGCAACGCAGTCCGAGACGGTGTCGAGGGTTCCCTGCCGCTTTCAGTGCGAGGCGCCCGTCCACGTCGAGGACCCCGGGACCGCCCTGCATCTGTTTCGCATCGCCCAGGAGGCGGTCAACAATGCGGTGCGGCACGGTCAGCCGGCGCAGATCACCCTCAGCCTTGAGCAGATTGCGCAGCGATTGGAGCTCGTGGTGACCGATGACGGACGCGGCCTTGGTGAGGTTCCAGCCGGACATGCCGGGATCGGCTTGGACAGCATGCGCCAGCGCGCTCGGCTGTTGGGCGGTGATTGTTCCATTCAACTCCGGGAAGGTGGCGGGACGGTGGTCAGATGCTGGGTTCCATCGCCCTCCAAGGTGGTGGACGGACGTGCCGTGAGGCTCAACGGAAGGGGCTAGTCCCTATGCCAGGACACGGAACCCCGGAAGGACGGAAGAGCCGGTCACGATCCGGCCCGCTGAGGATCGTACTCGTCGACGATCACCCCATCGTGCGGAAGGGGCTGACTGAGCTCATCAACCACGAGCCCGACATGACCGTGTGCGGCGAGAGCGACACGGCTGACGGGGGCCTGGAGCGGATTCGCGTCGACCGCCCCGATGTCGCCATCGTAGACCTGTCGCTGGGCATGACGAGCGGCCTCCAACTGCTCAAGAGGCTTGACGCATCAGATCCCGACGTACGCGTGTTGATCCTGTCGATGCATGACGAAACCTTGCATGCCGAACGCGCGCTGGCGGCGGGCGCACGAGGGTACATCATGAAACACGAAGCGGTGCACAACCTGATCGGCGCCATCCGATGCGTGGCAAGCGGGAAAACGTACGTCAGCCCACAGATGTCTGAACGGATCGTGGCCCGCGTCTCGGCTCGAGGCGCCACGCCGGATGAACCCGCACCACTTGAGCGCCTGACCGATCGAGAACGCGAGGTCTTCGGACTCATTGGTCGCGGTGTTGCGACACGCAATATCGCCAAGCAGTTGGACCTCTCGACGAAGACCATCGAAACCTACCAGGCCCGTATCAAGGAAAAACTCGGTCTCGCGAACGGTCACGAATTGATCCGAGCGGCTGTGAACTGGACGCAGCTATGAGGGTCGCCAGCCGCTAGTACGCTGGAATTTCCCCGCGGGTGCGGGCTTTCCCCTGAGTTGCTCCCGCAGCTGGCGGCTTTTGCCCCTCCTCACGTCGGTTTCATAGCCGTGGTGTCCGACTTCAGCTCGGCTCCTGAAGTCCGCTTGAGGACGGACACCATTGGCTATGAAACCGCTCGCTGCTGGAGGCGATATGCCCCGTCATCCTCGCCGCCTCGTGGTCTGTATTTCGCATGGGACGGGCCGACGAGCGAGGGCGGGCGCCGCATCATGCTGGCCACGGCCAAGCCACTCACATTCTGGGACGCGGCGACACCCCGCTCGAACCCCTATGGGTTCACGCTGATCGAAATTCACCTGAACCGCGACGGCACGGGCGAAGGAAAGATGTCGCTCACGACGAAGATGGTCGTGAGCGACAATCTCGACCTGATTGAGCTCGAAGACTATGCGCACGAGCCGGCGCGGCTCATCTTCATGCCCTAAGGTGCTGAGGTGTGATTTCTTTCGCTGGAGACGGGTTACAGAGCTCAGCCACGAGCGCAATGGCGAAGTTACCCGTCCAGCATGCCCACGAGATTCAACCGTTCGGCCATCTGATTAAGCTGCCCATCGCGCCGGTACCGTCGACAGTCCTGGCTGATTTGCGCATCTCGGTCACCCTTCTGTGGCTTTCACGCCGCAGGTAAGACGCAGAATGTGTTTCTGGTCTGCGCCCGTGACGAGTTCAGCCCCTCGCCTGCGCATTTGGATGAGGGCGCGGGCTGAGTCGTCATCATCGACGCCGGCGATGGCATCCCTAAGAACCGTGACCCTCAAGCCTGCCGACAGCGCATCAACGACCGAATGCCTGACACAGTAATCCGTCGCGAGACCGCCGACATAGAGATGATGAATCCCGCGCTCGCGCAAGTCGGCGAGAAATGCCTTGCCTTCTGTGGTACGCCCTTCGAATGCGGAATACCCGGCGCTGGTGGGATCCTCTCCCTTGGTGACGATGATGGCCGTCCCGGGCAGGCGAAGGTTCGGATGAAACCGGGCGCCGTCGGTGCCCTGCACACAGTGCACCGGCCAAGGGCCGCCATAAGCGGTGAAATGATTGGTCACGGCCGTATGCCAGTCACGCGACGCATACACGGTCACGCCATCGGCCACAGCGGCATCGATGTAGTGATTCAGCGCGCTGACTACCGACTCGCTATTCGCAACCGCCAACGCTCCACCTGTGCAAAAATCCTTCTGGACGTCGATCACCAGCAGCGCCGAACGATCGCCTTCAGTCATGAGTGTGCCCATTCGCGCTCATCGTGGCGCCCAAGGGCATCGCGTTCCCTCGTGAGAGCCGGACTCAGCTCCACGGCGTAGGCCGGATTCGCCGGCCCCAGGCCGCGCACCGTCGCCGGCAAGCGATCCAACTCGCTCTTGGCGTGAGCGCGTGCGTCGTCCAGCGTGACTCGTCCTGCCGGACACCGTTGGCCGCCTGCCATCACATGTTGCAGTAGCGCTCGGCCGCACGGTTGGTCGTCGCGCCGCCCAAGGACGTCATGGTCGGCGATCCCGTCGCGCTCAACCCGAAAAATCTGTTTACGACCTGGAAGCAGAGCCTTGCCCGTAGACAGCTTCACGCGCGGCCGGCCGGCGTACTCCACAAGCTTGTACGCGATGTCGAGACTGGGCGCGTCGCGCGAGACGCCCATGTCCGTTCCTACGCCAAAACCATCAATCGGGGCACCCTCGGCCAACAGCCGGGCGACCTCGTCTTCGTTGAGGCCCCCACTCGCAAAGATCGTAACGTGGCCAAGACCCGCATCGTCGAGGATGCGGCGCGTCTTGACGGCCAGGTCGCCCAGGTCCCCTGAATCGAGGCGGACGGCGCTGACGCGAAAGTGTGGACCGAGTTCGCGGGCGAGATCGACCACCTTTTGAACGCCCGCGAGCGTGTCATAGGTGTCGACGAGCAGGGTCGTGTCGGGATAGAGCCGGGCGAATGCGCGAAAGGCTTCGTACTCGTTATCGTGCGCCTGAATGTAGCTGTGCGCGAGCGTGCCCGCGACGCGAAGGCCGTACGCCTGACCGGCTGCCACATTCGACGTCGCGTGTACGCCAGCGATGTGAAACGCCCGCGCGGATTTCAGGCCGGCGTCGGTGCCGTGCATGCGGCGCAAGCCGAAGTCCACGACCTGCCGCCCCTGCGCGGCCGCGACGACTCGTGCCGCCTTGGAGGCGAGCACGGTCTGGAGATGGATCTGGTTCATCACGAATGCCTCGACGAGCTGCGCCTCGGCAATCGGCGCCTCGATTTCGATGAGAGGTTCATTCGCAAATACCGGCGTCCCCTCAGGGACGGCATGGACGTCGCCCGTAAATCGGAGCTGCGCCAAATGCCCAAGGAACTCGTCGGAGAAGCTCCCAAGCGAATGCAGATAGGCCAATGCGGGTTGGTCGAAGTGGAGCGTCTCGAGAAACGCCAGCACATCGTCCAGCCCGCAGGCCAATAGATAATTCCGGCCGGTGGGCAGGCGCCGAACGAAGAGACTGAACACGGCAACCTCACTCATCCGCTCCTCGAAGTACGCCTGGAGCATGGTGAGCTCGTACAGGTCCGTGAATAGGGCGGGGCTGAATTGAGACGGCGGCTTACAAAGAGCCGGTTCCTTCATGGACGGTGTTCCTTCACGGCCTCGCCGCACGGTGTCCGTGTCCGACCTCACGCTCGGCGGCCAACCGTGTTGTTCCCGAAACGAATTGGCTGTCATCGTTTCATTTCCAATACAAGATCTCCGGATCTTTGCGAGACACTGCGGTTGCCGGTCCGCTCGGCACGCCGACGATGCTCGGCGCGACGGCCTCAACATCGGCGGGCATCTCCTAACAGTCCGCGGCCACGAATGGTCCTCAGCCAGCCGGCCAGAGCCGGAAGAACAAACCGCGCGGTGGCGACATCGACCACGCCAAGAGTTTACCTCCGGGACCGCCGTTCGAACGTCCACGTTCTTGGGCCCAACCGCGGGCCACGACGCCGCTCATCTCCGCAGGGTGAAGGTCCGTGTCGAGTTGGACGACGGTCGACGCACGTAATGAACTGAGAGGTATGATTCCGAACATGGACGCCCTGACGACCATCTGGATCACCGTTGCTTTCGCAGCGAGCGTCACGGTCTCAGACGCGTGTTCGAACGCGAAACCCGGAGCACTCGGTTCATTTCAAGGCCAATCCGCGCGACCGATCATCCGCATCACGGGCTCGGACACGATGGTCAATCTGGTGCAGGCATGGGCTGAAAACTACACAGAAGTCCGGCCCACGGTTTCCGTGCAGGTTGCCGGCGGAGGTTCAGGCGTGGGCATCGCCGGCCTCATCGACGGGACGCTCGATATCGCCGCCGCCAGCCGAGAGATGAAGGGCGACGAACGTCAGAGGGCGAGCGTGCGAAACGGCGCCGAGCCCAAGGAATTCACGGTTGCACTGGATGCACTCGCCGTGTACGTCCACAAAGACAATCCGCTCAATGTCCTCTCGATCGAAGACCTTGCTGAGATCTACGGCGAACAGGGGTGGATCGTGAAATGGTCTCAGCTCGGCGTCAGGAATGTCGCCTGTGCCGGCGACCAGATCATCCGTGTGGGCCGACAGAACAGCTCTGGCACGTACGCCTATTTCCGCGACGTCGTGCTCGGCAGCACGCGCGAGTACAGGATGGGCTCCATCGACCAGAGCGGGTCAAAAGATGTGGTCGCGCTCATCTCGAGGACACCCTGCGCCCTTGGGTACAGCGGGATCGCATTCGTGACGGCGGGTGTCAAGGCCCTGAAGCTTTCGACCCGAAGAGGCGAACCGTCCGTGACGCCGAGTTCAGTGACGGTCATCGACCGCTCCTACCCTCTCGCCCGTCCTCTATATCTCTACACGGCGAGAGAGCCGACCGGTCCGGTCAAGACATTTCTCGACTGGGTGCTCGCGCGCGAGGGACAGCAGATCGTCAGAGATCTCGGTTTTGTTCCGGTCCCGCGACCTGACAGGTAATTAGGCACCGACATTCGTCATGCGTCGCGAATTAAATCGTCGACTCTCAGCGCTCGGCGAGACCATCGTGGAGCTGGTCATCAAGATGTGCGGCTGGAGCGCCATCGTGTTCGTGTTCGCCATCTTCTTCTTCATCTTTCGCGAGGGTGCTCCCGCGCTGTTCGGGACGCTCGACATCAAGGAGTTCATCACCAGCGCAAACTGGCGTCCAGAATCGACGATCCGCCCACAGTTCGGCATCCTCGCGTTGCTCGCCGGCACCGCATCGGTCACCGCGCTCGCCATGGTCATCTCCGTTCCCGCCGGCTTCGGCGCAGCGATCTTTGTCTCGGAGTTCTGCGGTCGAAGAACCCGAGAAGTGCTGAAGGTCGTCATCGAGTTTCTGGCGGCCATCCCTTCGGTCGTCTGGGGTTTCATCGGCTACATGATCTTGAACCCCGTAATCATCTGGGTCACAGGTGTCCCAATTGGTGTCAACGTCCTGAACGGAGGGATCATTCTCGCGCTCATGAGCGTGCCCATCATCATGTCCATGGGGGAAGACGCGCTCAAAGCTGTTCCCGACACGTACCGCGAGGCTGCGCTGGCGCTCGGCGCAAGCCGGTGGCAGGTGATCTATCGAGTTCTCATGCCAGCCGCGAAGAACGGCCTACTCGCTGCTGCGTTGCTGGGCATCGGGCGAGCCATCGGCGAGACCATGGCCGTCCTCATGGCGACGGGCCACAGCGTCCAGATACCTCACAGCGTGTTCGATCCGGTCCGCACGTTGACCGCGACGATTGCTGCCGAACTCGGAGAGACCGTTCAAGGAGGCCTGCATTATCGGGTGCTGTTCGTCATCGGAACGGTGCTCATGTTGATCTCTCTCATCATCAACGTGACGGCCGATCTCATCGTCAGAGGCACGGAAGGAAGGCAGAGCACGTGACCAGCCAGACAGACCTGGGCGCCGGGCGTGTTGAGCCCGGCGGGCGCGCCGTCATCACTGGTCGAGCTGACGGCGACGGAGCGGATCTGTTCACGGCTGGCCCGATCGAACGCCGGAAACGGTTGGTTGAGCGGTTGGTCTACGTTGCTCTTCTCCTGACCACAGCCGTGTTGGTCGTGCCGCTGGTGGCAATCTTGGGATTTCTCGTGGTCAAGGCATGGCCCGTGCTCTCGTGGTCGTTCCTCGTCGACAATCCGAAGCACTACATGACTGCAGGAGGTCTCTGGGCGCCGCTCGTCGGAACGTTCGACATTGTGCTCCTGTCGCTCGCAATTGCCGCACCAGTCGGTGTGCTCGCGGGCATCTATCTCAACGAATACGCTCGTGAAACCTTGCTGACGCGCGTGGTCAACCTCGCCGTCGTCAACCTGGCTGGTGTGCCGAGCATCGTGCACGGACTCTTCGGCGTCGGCGTATTCGTGCTGGTTGCCGGCTTCGGCCGGTCGATCGTGGCCGCCTCCTGCACGCTGGCGGTCATGACGCTGCCGGTCATCATCGCCAGTACTAAGGAGGCGCTGGCGGCGGTGCCGTTCACCTTTCGAGAGGCCTGCTGGAATCTGGGAGCGAGCCGCTGGCAAACAATCCGGGCCATCGTGCTCCCAAATGCGATCAGCGGGATTCTGACCGGTGTGATCCTGCAGGTATCCAGAGCGGCGGGAGAAACGGCGCCCATTCTCTTTACCGGCGCGGTCTTCTATGTGTCGGTGGCCGACCACGGGCCCGGTTCGTTCTTCCCGTACGGCCTACGCGATCCCTTCATGGCTCTTTCGTATCACCTCTTCACGCTGACCACGCAGGTGACGGGCGTTTCAGAGCCATTGCAGTACGGCACCGCCGTCATCCTCGTGGGACTGGTGCTCGCCGTTAACACGGCCTCCATCGGGCTTCGGGCGTGGCTCCGCTCGCGACGGAAGTGGTAGGCCCGAGCGTGGCCGCCCATATCGTCTTTCGGAACGTGACGGTGCGCTATGCGGCCAAGACCGCCCTCGACAACGTGAGTCTTGAAATGCCCGCGCACCAGATCTTCGGGATCATCGGCCCGGCGAGTTCTGGCAAGACCACGCTCCTCAAATGTATCAATCGCATGATCGAGGTCGCGCCCAACGTCAAGATCCAAGGGCTCGTGCTCGTTGGCGGGCAGGACATCTTTCGGGTCAAGAACGTCCACGATCTTCGACGCAGGGTTGGCATGGTCCTGCCTCTGCCCATTGGCCTCCCGCTCTCGGTGTTTGACAACGTGGCGTTTGCGCCCAGGATGGCAGGTCTCCGTGACCGTGCTGAACTCGACACGTTGGTTGAGGAGTGCCTACGCCAAGCGGCACTCTGGGACGAGGTGAAGGATCGTTTGCAGGTGCTGGCGACCACGCTTTCCGGGGGACAGCAACAACGGCTCACGATTGCGAGAGCGCTGTCTCACCGTCCGGAGATTCTCTGTCTGGACGAGTTCTCAATCGCCGTGGACCCGGTCACGACGATGAAGATCGAAGACGTGCTCCTCGAGCTCAAACAGCGGATGACGATCGTGATGGTCACGAACCTCGTCCAGCAGGCCCGCCGTCTCGCCGACCATGTGGCGTTTCTCAACGCCTCGCGCCTGGTCGAGGTCGGGCCCACTGAGGTGATCTTCTCCGAGCACCCCGCCAACCGGATGACGTTCGACTATGTCCGAGGGCACTTCGGATGACGAACGCGGGGCTCGACGACGGGACCTGCAGCATT